>JAJZLV010000051.1 GCA_021803215.1 Actinomycetes bacterium
TGATCACCTTGGAGCCTTCTCGGCGACGCTCGATGAGCTTTTGCTGGGCAAGGAGGTGGTTGGAGAACCAACCGTCGAGCTCCCAGATGGCGTTCAACAGCTCGAGTTCTTCTGTGGTGTCAAAGCGCAGGTAGCCGACCAGCTCACGGACGTGGGTCCAGTTCTCCTGCTCGACGTGTGCCCCGTCGTTCTTGTTGAATGGCCACGATCTCGTGAAGGTGAGCTTGTTCGCCGTGCAGTAATCGAACAGGTGGGCGTTGATGAACTCGCTTCCATTGTCCGAGTCGATGCCGAGCACCGGGAAGGGGAACTTCTTCCTCGCGTGGTCGATGGCGGCGGTGACATGGACGGCGGCCTTGTTCTTGACCGACCGGTTGATCGTGAACCCGCTGTACACGTCGGTCATGATCAAGGTGAAACAGAACTCTCCGAGCCGTTACCGCCCTCGTGGCCGACAAGGTCGATCTCTACGAACCCCGGGCGCCCCCCGTCCCACTCCGACCAGGTGCGGATGGGGATCTGGGACTTGAGCAACGTCCCGGGCTTGGTGTGCGAACGGCCCTTTGGAGTGAGGATGCGACGCTGCGGTGCCAGGCGTCGGTCGATCGTCGCCGGGCTCATCTGGCACAACAGCCTCGCTTGTGCGTCGTCGAGGTTGAGCACGCCATCTCGGCGCAGCGACCGGACGAGGACCGAGAGCATCGGGGCCAGGCGCTTGCCGGTCCGATAGCGGGCAACCCGCCAGCAGACTGCCAGAGCCTCCACCAGCACCGGGGAGTAGACCGGATCGCGAAAGGCGCGGGGCTTGACCGAACGGACCCTCCCTGTCGTACGGAGGGCCTTTCTGGCGTGGTCCCTGTGCCAGCTCGTCAGCTCGCACAGCTCGTCCAAGATCCTCGCCTTCTCCGCCCGTGAGCCCGGCGGTAGGCCGTTACCAGCTTCTGGGTCACTGCCTTGCGCTGTCCCATCGAAAGCTCCATCGATGGGGCGTAGCCGACCCCGTTGGCGAGCTCGCGGATGCCCTGCCAGGCGGGCATCCGGACGTGAGTCAACGAATGGGGCTACGCGGAGGTTTCTAATGAGTCAACGCGTGAAGCGCTGCCGGGTGTCGACAGCCGGTAGCCTGACTGCCGGTCCTCGTAGCTCGGCAACCGTTGCGCGAACGCCTTCGACCGCAGTGCCCGGAGCGGTTGCGCACAATGCTCGCACTCACGCCATGGGACGCCACGTCGAAGCCAGGACCGAACTCGGCGTTGCGGTCTCACAGCAGCTACTTGCTGGCGGGGCCGGTGGCGTCCACCTCGACGGTTGCCTGCCTCCGGGTCATCGCCCCGAAGCCTCGCCTATCGTTCTGATCGTTGAGTTCAAGGATCGCTCTGAGTTGCTAGGCGCCGCTCCCGCCCGGGTCCGCCCGGCTTCGTCGTCCGACAAGCGACCGGTTGCGCAGCTGCTGGCGCAGGCCTTCTTCGGTGACCCGCAGCTGAGCTGGCTGCTGCAGCGGTACGACGACCGCCGGCAGCGACTCGAGCGGCTTTTCGAGATCCAGTTCAGCGACTGCCTTGGCGCCGGGGTGGTGGACGTGGCGGTGGTCGGGGACGGGCCGGTGGGCGCGGCCCTGTGGATGCCACCCGGCCAGCGCTTCCCCACCCTGCGGCGTCAGCTGGTGACGCTCCCACAGCACCGCCGGGTGTTCGGCCGCAACCTCCGCCTCGCCGGCCGGGTGCTGCGGGCGGTCGCCGCCGTCCACCCGAGCGAGCCTCACTGGTACCTCGCCGTGCTCGGCGTGCACCCCGACTGGCAGGGAATGGGCGTTGGAGCCGCCCTGTTGAGAAGCGGCCTCGGTCGTGCCGACGCCGACCGCTCTCCCGCCTATCTCGAGACCAGCAAGGAGAGCAACGAGGAGATCTACTCCCACTTCGGATTCGAGATCGACAACCACGTCTCCTTCGAGTTCGCCTGTCCTCCGAGCACGACCATGTGGCGGCCGCTCCAGAGCACCTAGGCATTCCTGCGCACCCCCTTTCCTTCGCTCCCCGCCGCCGAGCCTCCCCAGTCCTCGCCATGTGGACTGGACTCTGGCGAACGACAGCTTGGCTGCCTCCCGTCGCCATGAGATCGGGTTGTGGTTCGCTTGGGGCCCTGTCTGAGCGGTAGTCGCAGCTTCACCCGGCGCAGCTCGGACACCGTTGCCGGTGGCCCTCGGAGGGACGCTACGTGCTCCAGTTCGGCTTTCCATCCGGCGTGGGAACCTTGCCCCGAGGACCCTCGTCACCTCGATGTGCGGCGTGCGCAGACCGATCTCGCGAGCGCCGATCCTCGTCGTCAGGTTCGTGGCGGCCCCATGGTCTGCATCACCCTGCCAGTTGCATAGCCAGTACGGGTTGTGGCAGTGAAAGTGACAGTGAAACGTGTCGCCCTGCCGGTTGTCCGAAGAGAGATACCCGCACGTTGGTTCGGGGCAGTTGGACGAGCCGCGTGGCGGGCGCCACGCAGCCTGCCTAGAGCCCGTGCACCGGGCTGTCTCGAGGGACCCGATCTGCCCAGGGCGGCAACAAGCCCCGGCATCGAGCCCCCCGGGTACTCGGGTCGGCCCTTGCCGGCTCGCCAGGCCTGCGGGCTCGGGGCAACAGCGGCGAGGTGGGACTCGTCGACTCGTCGGGATAGGTCCGCCCTATGAGGTCCGCGAGCCGGTCTCGCCACTCCGGTCCCCCGGCGGATGGCCGGCCGTTGCCTTGGCTCCTTCCGCCTCCTTGCGGGCGATGAGGCTGGCGCCGGCGATCACGGCCAGGAAGCCGAGCACCCGGGCTGCGCCGGCGGCGTCGGCCGGCACGGCCTCGTGGAAGACCACCAGGCCGGCCGCGATCGGCACGGTGTTGTTGAAAAGGGTCGAGAGCCCAGCCGTGGCAAGGGCGCTCCCGCGCTGGAAGGCGAGCTGCAAGGCGATGAAGCCGAGCACGTGGCAGAGGATCAGCACCGGGACGAACACGAGGCCGGCCGACGAGACCGCTCCCTTGGTGGCTATGTCACCGGCGGCGTAAAGCAGGCCGGCGGCCGCTCCGAGACCGGCCCCCGGAGCCAGGGCCCGTCTCGAGAGGGCGGCCGAGATCCCCGCAGCCAGCGAGCAGGCGATCACCCAGATGGCTACCGGATCCCATCCGTGCACCACCGAGGTGGGGGACTGGCCGGCGAGCGACCCGGCCACGAGGGCGAGCCCGAGGAGACAGCCGAGCGTGCCGAACCTCTCGCGCCGGCTGAGACGCGTCCTGCCCCGGCGGGCCGCCAGGAAGGCTATGAGCCCGACGCCGCCGGCCACCA
The DNA here is from genome assembly GCA_021803215.1 of Actinomycetes bacterium. Classification (GTDB taxonomy): domain Bacteria; phylum Actinomycetota; class Acidimicrobiia; order Acidimicrobiales; family Bog-793; genus JAJZLV01. The sequence continues at coordinate 3,316 of JAJZLV010000051.1, forward strand.
CCGCCTGGGCGAGCGAGAGGGCGGCGAAGTGGAGAGCGAGGATGTAAAGCCCCCAGCCGAGGAAGCCGAGCAGCCAGGCGAGGAACCAGCGCAGGTTCGTGAAGAGCAGCCAAAGGGAGTAAAAGGGCCGCCGGAGCGAGAGGGTCGGCAGCCCGCTCGCCTGCTCGTGCTGGATGAAGAAGCTGGCGTTGAGGGCGATCGATGCGAGCAAGGCGAGCACCAAGCCGGTGGCCAGCCTCATACCGGAAGCGCTTCCTCCTCGGGGCCTTCCGTTCGGTCGCCGCCGGGCTCCTTGCTTGGGGGCCGCCGGGACGTCCCGCTGTGGCCGGTCGGGGCCCGGCCGGCTTCGACCCCCGTCTCCTGCTCGGCCGGGCCGGCATTCCGGACCGGCCAGAAGCGTCCTCGAGCGAAGTCGGCGAAGGGCAGGTAACCCTCGGCGGCCATGGCCGCCAGGGTCACTCGCGGCAGGTCGGAGCGCCGCTCGAAGACGACGTAGCGGGGCTGCAACCTGGGCGAGAACTGCCGGTTGAAGCGCATGAGGTTGTCGAGCTGCAGCGAGAGGCGGCTCTTGGCGGCCAGCAGGGCCTCCCGCTCGAGGCGTTGCAGGGCCGAGAGGTCTTCCTCCCGGCCGAGCAGGCCGGCAAAGGGGGCGAAGTTGAGGGAGATGACCCCATAGCCCTCCTCTCGGGCCCACTCGATCGCCTTGGTCACCACCCAGGCGGAAAAGCCGTTGGGCGTGTCCGGGCGTCGTGGCAGACACGAGAGGGAGAGCGAGCGGCTCGCAGGGCAGACCGCAGCGTGCAAGAAGCCGCCTATCTCGCCATTTCGTGAGCGCCCGATCACGAAGACGGCATCTTGCCCGCCCAGTCGAAACAGGTCGTCGAGCTCCATGGCGAAGCCGGTCCGCCTGGCGCCGTTCAGCCAGAGCCTCTCGACGTCTGCCAGCTCGGCCGCCAGGACCGGTGAGACGGCGCCGGCGTAGACGACCTCGGGCCGGTATCCGGCACGCTCGACCCGGTGCACTGCTTGGCGGACGGTCCGCATGGCCGGCACATCGAGGACGAAGTCCCCTGTCAGCACCTGAGCCTCTTCGCCGTGGTAGATGGCTCGGAGCCCCGCCCGACGGTAGGCCGGCAGCCACCGGTCCGAGGCCCCGAGGACGGCGACCTTCCAGGCGCGCTCCCGGGCCTGCTGGAGGAAGAGCGAGAAGGCGGGCTCGATGGCGCTCTCGGGTCCGATCGGATCGCCGCTCACGATGGCCACCCCGCGGATCACGCGGTAGGCGATCACGACCTCGGCCGACTCGTCCTCTGGCTGGGGCGCCGGGAAGAGGAAATGAGCCTTGTCCGCCCGGAGGGCAAACGGCGCCAGGGTGTCGGTGCCGTAGCGGCGGACCATCTCGGCCACCCGCGCCCTTCTCGCCTCGCTTCGAAAGAGAAGGTGGCGCCAGGGGGCGAGCCAGCTGGCGACTGCCCACCCGACGCCGATGGCCACTATCGAGGCGACCGACCAGTAGAACCAGTCGCTCCCGCCTGGCCCGGTGAAGCTCGAGGGCCGCCGGGGGAGACCGATGAGGGCGGTCGCAGCGACGGTGGCAGCCCGGCCGAGCGGGATGGGCAGCCCGAGAGCACTCCGGTCGACGACAAGGGCCGTGAGGGCGTAGCCATAGGCGACAGCCACGACGACGAGGAGGCGGATGATCGCCTGTGGGCGGGTCCCGGGGGCGCCCTTGGAGGTGAAGTCGCGGCGGCGGGCGAGGAGGGCGAGGAACAGGATCCCGCAGACGACGGCCGTGTTGTAGTCGTAGAAGTCGACGACGTGGAGCACCGACGAGAAGGCGAGGACGAAAGCCGCGATGGCCCAGGCCCGGCGGCTCCCCCGCGAGAGCGCCCGGGCGCACAGCAGGAGCACGACCCCGAGCGGCACGACTAGGGCGTTGGCGACGGGCGGGGGCGGCGTCGGAGCGAAGCCGTCGAGCCCGGCCAGCCTGCCGGCGAAGCTGGGCACCACCGCCGAGACCAGCTCCATCAGGCCCGCCAGGCCGACCGCCAGGGCGAAGAGGCGGGCTGGCCGCGACCGGGCGGCGCGCTGGCGGGCGATGAGGGCGCCGGCCATCCCGGCGATCATGGCGTTCAAGTAGACGGGCTGGAGATGGGTCGCCTCGGCGAAGGCTTGGCCGTAGCTGACCTGGCGGACGACGAAGATCGAGACGGCATCGAGGACGAATGTGAGGGCACCTGTCACGCCCGCCATGGCGAGTGCCGCGGTCAGCCGATCGAGGGCGGCCCAGCGGGCGAGCAGTCCGACGAGGCCGAAGACGACTGCGTAGACGATGACGTAGGGGATCATCGGAACCCGGTTGTGGGCGGCGAGCGAGTCGAGGACGAGTGCCTCGACGCCCGCCGGGCTCGGTACGCCGGTGAGGACGGCCCGGAGCCAGTAAAGGCAACCAGTGGCGATCGGGAAGCCCAGGAGAAGGGCGGCCCCGAAAGCCGCGACTCTTCCGGCTCGCCTGGTGGGGGTGCGTTCGGCGGGAGCGGCCGAGGCCTTCCCGGCCGCGACGAGGCTCTCAGGCACGCTCGGCACCGTCCGCCAGCCTGTAGGGGCTCGCCGCCTGGGGGGTGGGAAGGGGGGGCAGATGCTGGGAGGCGACAAGGAGCGCGCTTGGCGTCATCGAGCGCCAGAGGCGCCAGTCGTGTCCGCCGGGCTCTAAGAGGAAGCTGTGGCTGATGTGAAGCGCCTGCAGCTCTGTTGCAAATCGCTCGTTCTGGAAGCGGAGCGGGTCCCGCCTGCCGGAGTAGAACCAGATGAAGACGTGGTCGGCCCGGAGTTGCTTCGCCACCCGGCGGACCTCGAAGGCCGGGCTGTCGTAGAGCATGATCGAGCGCTTCGGGTGGGCACCGAAGACGCCCGGAACCCTGTCGGCCCACATGTAGCCGGACCAGCTCTCTACGACGTCGAACTCGCCCGGGTGGTGGATTGCCATGTCGAGGGCGCCGTAGCCGCCCATCGACAGCCCGCCCACGATGCGGTACCGGCCGCTCGGGATCGCTCGGAAGTCGTGCTGGACCACCTCGACGACGTCGCGGACCACGTAGGTCTCCCAGCCGGTGTTCTTGCGTACGCCATTCGCCCACTCGGTGTCGGAGAAGAAGCTCGGCCCGCCCGTCGGTGCGACGATGATCATCGGCTTCATGAGGCCCTTGGCGACGAGGAGGTCTTCTGCCACCTCGATGTCGGCTACGTGGAAGAAGTTCGTCGGGGCTCCGGGCGAGCCGTGCAGCAGGTAGTAGACCGGGTAGCGCTGTCTCGGATGCTGGAAGTAGCCGGGCGGCAGGTAGACGTCGACCAGCTCGCGGCGGCCGCCGAGAGCCGGGCTCCTCACGTAGATCGTCTTCTCGGTGCCTCGGGTGACCCGCACGAGGCGGCTGCGACCGTGCCTTCGGACCCGCACCACTGCCGGCTGGTTCGGTGGGGCGAATCCCCGGTAGAGCCAGTAGGTGCGCACGTACTGGAAGAGCCCTGTCGCGCCCGTGACGAGGACGGCCGCCGCCAAAAAGACGGTGAGTGCCTTCGGGAGCCAGGACGGCCCGGCCGGCAGCCTCCCCGCCGACGCGCCAGCGGTGGCGTGTGTCTGCATCCGTGCCTCCTTCCCCCCTCGTCCCTCTGGCTCTCAATTGCCCGCTCGGCTCGATCCGAAGACCATCCGGCCGGCTGCCCGCCACCGCGCCCAACGGTACCCACGCCCTTGAGACGCCGGGGTGTCAGGAGAGCTTGCGCCTTACCTGCCCGCGGCAGACTGGAGGCCCTGGCCGGCTCTTGGCGCCGAGCTGCCCCCGGCCCTCTTGCGCCAAAGCCTCCGGCGGGCTCATCCGAGGGGTGCGGGCGAGGCCCAGTACAATCCGGATGTGACGTCAGCTGTCATCCTCGCCCTGGCGGTCTTCGGCGCTTGCTGTGTCGAGATGGTGGAGGCCTTCACGATCGTCCTCGCCTCCGGCCTCTCGCGCGGGTGGCGCTCGGCCGTCGAGGGAAGCCTCGCGGCAGTGGTGGTCCTGGCGGCTCTAGTCGCAGGCATCGGCGTCCCCCTCATCCACGTCGTACCGCTGCAGGCGCTCCGGGTCGTGGTCGGCGGGCTGCTTCTCGTGCTCGGCCTCAACTGGCTCCGTAAGGCCATCCTGAGAGCCAGCGGCCACAAGGCGCTCCACGACGAGGACGCCATCTTCGCCCGGACCGTCGCCGAGCTCTCCGAGGGCCGGGAGAACCCCGGCCAGCCCCTCAGATGGCGCGAGCAGGCCCGCGACGCCACCGGCTTCACCGTCGCCTTCAAGGGGGTCTTCCTCGAGGGCCTCGAGGTGGTCATGATCGTCATCACCCTCGGCTCGAGCTCGAAGCACCTCGGCCTGGCGGCGCTCGCAGCCGCCGCGGCGGTCGTGATCGTCGGCGCCATCGGGGTCATCGTCTCCCGGCAGCTTTCCGAGGTGCCCGAGAACGCCCTCAAGATGGGGGTCGGGATCATGCTCTCGAGCTTCGGGATCTTCTGGGCGGGCGAGGGAGCCAGGCTCCGCTGGCCCGGCTCGGATCTGTTCCTGCTCGTGCTCATAGCTATCTTCGCCCTGGTGGCCTTCTCGCTCGTCAAGAGCCTCGAGCGGGTGCTCCCCCAGCCAGAGCACGCGCCGGCGGTCTCCGAGGCGGTGCGCACGTGAGCACGGTCGGGAGGTGGTTGGCAGCCTTCGGCCGCTTCTGGTGGGACTTCCTCGTCGGGGACACCCCGGAGCTCTTCGTGGCAGTCGCCCTCGTCATCGGGTTGGCCTTCGCGCTCCACGCGAGCACGGCCGCCGGCATCGTGGTCGTGCTCCTCTCCGCCGTCGGCTTTCTCGCCGGCTCCACCTGGCGGGGGCGCAAGAAACCGGCCTGAGCCTTCTCCTGCAAGCGCTTGGGAGCGAGCAGGCAGCCCGCCCGGCCCAGCTCGAAGAGCCGGCGGCAGCAGGCCTTGACGTTGGTGACGCGCCGGCGGCGGCCCTCCTCGGCCAGCCGGTTGGAGAGCGAGACCAGTGCCCCACTCCGGCCGGGTCGATGAAGCAGACACCGGCTGCTCGATCACCATCTCCCGACCGTCGGGGCCGGCCAGGCGCTCCTCGAGACGGGTCGACGAGAAGTGGTCCATCTCGCCTTCGAGCTGGACGAGGTGGCGGCCCGAGAGCATTGCCGCGTCGACGAAGAGGTGGTCCGCAGGCACGGCTGATCCAGCTCCGCTATTTCTGACCCTGATATTGCAGCCGGGTAGCCGAGTGCTGCTTTGAGCGCCCAGAACTTCCGGCACATGTCCGGTTGGCTCTCCGAGGCTCGTTGCAAGTCGTGTCCCGGCCGCCGAACGGAGCTGAGA
>JAJZLV010000046.1 GCA_021803215.1 Actinomycetes bacterium
CGAGGTCGGTGAGGACGAGATCGCCGCCGTCGGCCTGCACCGCCGGGCGCATCAGGTCGAGCAGCTCGTTCAGAGCCGCCGTCCTCTTCTCTCTCTCGGCCTCGTCCAGCTGCGGCATCGAGCATCGCCTCGTCCCAGGTAGCCTGCGCGTCGTCTTGCGGGTGAAAGTCTACGAGGCCCTACCATGCTGACGTGCAGCTCGTGATACTCGCCGCCGGCCACGGGCGGCGCTTTGGCGGACTGAAGCAGCTCGCCCCGGTCGGACCGGGCGGCGAGGCCATCATGGACTACACGGCGGCCGACGCCCTCGCAGCCGGCTTCGACGGAGTGGTTCTCGTCGTCCGGGCAGAGGTGAGCGACGAGCTGGCCGAGCACACCGCGAAGTACTGGCCGGGCGAGCTCGAGGTCGTGCAGGTGCTGCAGGGACCGATCGCCGGCACCGCCCAGGCGGTGGCCTCGGTTCGCTCGGCCGTCGACGGCCCCTTCGCGGTGGCGAACGCCGACGACCTCTACGGCCTAGAGGCGATCGAGCTCCTGGCGCGCCAGCTGGCCGGCCTCGAAAAGGGCGAGCACCTTCTCGTCAGCTACAAGCTCTCAAACACCGTCATCACAAAGGCCCCTGTCACCCGCGGACTCTGCCGCCTCGACGGCGCCGGCTGGCTCGAGCAGGTGATCGAGCACTCGGTCGCGCGGACAGCCGGCGGCTTCAGGGGCCGGCCGCTCGGCTCGGACCCTTCGGCCGAGCGAGCCATCGGAGACGACGAGCCCGTCTCGATGAACCTCTGGGGCTTCGACCAGTCGATCTTCGACCACCTCGATGCCGCTCTCGCAGCCTTCGACCCCGAGACCGCCTACCACGAGCCGGGCAAGCCGCCCGAGGTGCTGCTGCCGGTCGTCGGTGCCGACGTCCTCGCCCGAGGCGAGGCACGGGTGAGGGTGAGCCCGGTCGACGCCCGCTGCATCGGCCTCACCCACCCTGACGACCTCGACCTCGTGCGCCGCCTGGTGGCGACGGACAGGCCCTAGGAGCTCGCCTCGATGTGCGGACGCTTCGTCGCCTCGCGGCCGCTCGACGAAGTCGTCGAGCAGTTCGGCGTCGAGGAGGTCGGGGTGCCTCCCGAGCTGATCCCGGCCCCCCGCTTCAACATCTCGCCCCAAGACGACGTCTTAGCGGTGAGAGAGGCCGCCTCCCATTCTCCTCCCCCAGAGGGCTCGCCGCCTCGACGCCGACTCTCTCTTTACCGCTGGGGCCTCGTCCCCTCCTGGGCGAAGGATCCGAGCATCGCGAGGCGCGCCTTCAACGCCCGAGCCGAGAGCCTGGCCGACAGAGCCATGTTCCGGGCGGCCCTTTCGAAGAGGCGCTGCCTCATCCCGGCCGACGCCTTTTACGAGTGGCAGAGGCTCCCCTCGGCCAACAGGCGCCGCCGCAGCCAGCCTTGGTGCTTCCGCCAGGCAGACGGAGAGATGATCGCCTTCGCCGGCCTGTACGAGCGGTGGCACGACGACTCGGGCAAGCTCGCCGAGAGGCTCGGCCAAGCGGGGAGCCCAGCCTTCTCCGACGGGTGGCTCCGCAGCTGCACGCTCGTGACCACGGAGGCGAACGCCCTCATGGCACCGATCCACGACCGGATGCCCGCCGTTTTGGCGAGGGACGACTACGAGGCCTGGCTGGCGCCCGGCCCGCTCGAGGCGGGGCACCTCGCCGAGCTGCTCTCGCCGCCGCCCGATGACTTCCTCGTCGCCTACAAGGTCGCGGGCGAGGTCGGTGACTCGAGGGCCGAGGGCCCTCAGCTGGCCGAGCCGCTCTCGGAGGGAGAAGAGGCCCCCACCGAGTGAGCCTCGATCCGAAGCCAGCTGGCCGCCTCTAGGACCGAGGCGGCGATGCCCGGTCCGTCGAGGCCGAGATCGGAGAGGATCTCGTCCGGCGAGCCGTGAGGAAGGTGGGCGATCGGGATGCCCAAGTTGACGAAGTAGGGGGGCCTTGTGGCCTTGGCCGCGGCGAGCTGTTTCGCGAGCCCGCAAAGGTGCTCGCCGGCTCCCCCCTTGGTGATGCCGTCCTCGGCCGTCACGACGAGGCGGTGCGATATGAGCTGTTCCAACAGCTCGTCTCGCACCGGGCGGATGACCCGCGGGTCGATCACCTCGATGTCCAGCCCCTCTGCCTCGAGCAGGCGGGCTGCCTCCAAGGCTCTTCGCGCCAGCTTTCCGATCCCGACGAGGACTACCTCGCCGGCCCCTTGCTTCAAGGTCCTGTGGCACCCCCCAGCCCCGCTCTCTCCGAGCGAGCCCTCAGAGGGCGTCTTGGGGTACCTGAGAAGGCTCGGGCGAGAAGAGGCGAGGGCCTCGTGGAGCAAAGGCCCGATCTCTTTCGGCTCAGAAGGGGCGTAGATGTTCACCCCTGGGATCGAAAGGGCCGAGTGCATGTCGTAGATGCCGTGGTGGCTCGGGCCGTCGTCACCTGTGATGCCGGCCCGGTCGGCCACCACGACGACCGGGGCCTTGTGCAGGGCCACGTCGAGGTTCCACTGGTCGACGCAGCGCTGCAGGAAGGTCGAGTAGATGCACACGACGGGGTGGAGGCCCGAAAAGGCCATCCCGGCGGCCGCGGTCATGGCGTGCTGCTCTGCGATGCCGACGTCGAAAAAGCGGTCCTTGTAGGCCTTCTCGAACTCCAAGAGCCCGGTCGGGCCCGGCATGGCCGCTGTGATGGCGACAAGGGCCTCGTCCCTGCCGGCCTCTTCCAAGAGGGCCTTTGTGAAGGCCTTGGTGTAGGACTCGCCCCTTTCTCCCTCGCCGGGTGGCTTGAGGCCCCCTTCGTCTCTCGGTGCCGCTTTGTAGTCGTGCAGCTTTTGCACGTGGTCCTCTTCGGCCGGCTCGTAGCCCTTGCCCTTTTGGGTGAGCAGGTGGAGCACTATCGGGCCGTCCCAGGAGGCGGCCTTCCGCAGGGCCTGCTCGATCTGGGAGATGTCGTGCCCGTCGAGCGGGCCGGTGTAGCGGACCCCGAGGGCCTCGAAAAAGACGTGCGGCTCGACCACCTCTCGAAGGGCCGAGGTGATGCCGTGAAGGGAGGTGTAGGCCGCCGAGCCGATCGACTCCGGCAGCTCTCTCAAAAGCCCGATCGCCCGCTCGCGGACCCTCAGGTAGCGGGGGTCCAGCCGGAGCTGGGTGAGGGACTCCGACAGCTTCGAGATGGTGGGGGCATAGCTGCGGCCGTTGTCGTTGAGCACGATCACGACCCGCGAGGAGGCATGCCCCAGGTTGTTGAGGGCCTCGTAGGCCATGCCGCCGGTGAGGGCGCCGTCTCCCACCACCGCTACGACGTGGTGGTCCTCGTGGCCGCCGGTGAGCCTTCTCGCCTCAGCGATGCCGTGCGCCCACGAGAGGGCCGTCGAGGCGTGCGAGTTCTCTATGACGTCGTGGACCGACTCCTTCCTGTTCGGATAGCCCGAGAGCCCGCCTTTTTTCTTGAGCTTGGAAAAGCCATCTCGGCGCCCGGTGAGCAGCTTGTGGGCATAGGCCTGGTGGCCGGTGTCGAAAAGCAGGACGTCTTCGGGCGAGGAGAAGACCCGGTGAAGCGCGATCGTGAGCTCGACCGAGCCGAGGTTCGAGCCGAGGTGGCCGCCGGTCGCCAGGACGGACTCGACGATGAAAGCCCGCATCTCCTCTGCCAGCTGCTCGCACTCTTTCGGGCCGAGCGCCTTCAGCTCCTCCGGCGATGTGATGGTCTCGAGGATCGGATACGAGCTATTGGGGTCCACCGGGAAAAGAGGCTACCGGTGCTGCGAGGTGCCTCCTCGGCGCCCCAGGCTCCGCGCTCGTGCAGGTGGCCGCCGGAGACAGCCGCCACGACGGCCCCGAGCCGGCGCGGGCCGCCAGGCGGCGAAGGCCTCCAGCCAAGGGGCGGAGAGGAGCTGGAGCCCCAGTTCCTCTCCGTCCGGTTTCTTCGATCCGATCAGGTGGCTCCGGCTCGCAGCCCGCTCTCTCGGGACCCGCTCTCTCGAGAGCAGCTCTGCCGACCGGCGGAGCGAGCTTGGAGCTAGGAGGCCCTCTGGCTCCGTCCCCGGCGGCGCCGCCAGCGCAGGCCCCACAGGACCAGGACGAGCGCGGCGAGGCCCGGGAGCGCGCGCTTGACGACCGAACCTCCAGCGACCTGGAGGAGGTCGACCGGCTCGGGCGCTCGGCGGCCCGCTGTGACCTCCCGAGCCTCACCGGCGGCCCGGCTCTCTGCCTCGCCGGCTGCTGCTCGGTCCGCCCCACCGGCGGCCCGCTCGGCCGGTCCGTCCTCCCGCGCCAGGTCCGCTTCGAGGGCGTCGGCGAACTGGCTCATCAGCTTGCCGCTCACCTCGGACATGACACCCCGGCCGAACTGCGCGACCTTGCCGGTGATGGTCAGCTCAGTGTCGACGACCACCTTGGTGCCCTCGCCGTCGGGCGTCATCACTGCGGTGATCGTGGCGCTGGCGTTCCCCTGGCCCCGGAGGTCGCGGCCCGACGCCTTCAGCACGACCCGGCCGCTCGCCTCGTCGGTCTCGACGAAGCTGACGGCTCCCTTGTACTGGGCGACGATCGGCCCCACCTTGACCCGGACCACTCCTCGGTACTGGTCACCCTCCACCTCTTCGAGCTCGGCGCCCGGCATCAGCGGAGCGATGCGCTCCAGATCAGTGAGGACCTTCCAGGCCTCGGGCACGGCGACGGGCGCCCTGAACTCGTTGTGCAGCTGCATCTCTTCCTCCCGATGCCGATTGGCCCACCATAGGTCACCGCTGACCGCGGCCTGTCGGCCCCCGGGGCTCGGCTTCTAGCAACCGGGGCTTCTAGCAACCGCCAGTCCTGTTGCCAGAAGATGTGCACGTGGTGGGTCGCCGACTCGCTCCGGAGCAGTTCCGCCCGGCGAGCTGCCAGCCGCCTCCGCCGGACTGCAGCCTCCCGGCCAGAGCTCGCCGCGGCGGCGGTGCCGGCGAGGTCACCGGTAGGACGGCTCAGCTCCACAGCGTCACATAGACCGGCGGGCGGAACCGGCTGGCCGGGACGGCCCCATCGCTGCGGTGCATGGCCTGCATCGCCTCGGGCGTGGTGAGAAAGCGCATCAGCGCCGCCACCGCCGGCGAGCGCCTCTCGGCGGCGAGGGTGCTGGCGTACCAGAGCAGCTGGACCGGGGTGGAGACGACGTTCAGGCGGCACAGCACACCCCGCTCGATGTGCCGGCTGGCCAGGTGGGCGATGGCCGGCGCCACCCCGGCGCCCTGCTCGGCGGCCAACCACGCCGCCGCCTGGTTGGAGAAGACCTGCACCCGGCCGTCGGGCACGTGGAGGTGGGCCATCAAGATCCCGATCTCGCTCGAGGGGTCCATGCCGGACGGGTCGACCAGCCAGTCCTCCTTGGCGAGCGCCTGCCAGGGGATCCCGCTGGCGCCTGCCAGCCGGTGGCCGGGCGAGGCAACCACGATCAGCCCGTAGCGCATCATCGGCTCGCAGCTGAGGTCGACGGCCGCCTCGCCGGTGAGGTGCGGGCCGAAGCAGACGTCGGCCAATCGGTCGCGAAGCAGCGTGCTCATCTCAGCCGACTCAGACACCCCGACCGAGCTCTCGATGCTGCCGTTGCGGGCCGCGAAGGCGGCGAGCAAAGGCGGGGCGACGAACTCGGCGACCGTGGAGGTGGCCGCCACCCGCAGCTGGGCCGGCGCCCCCTGCGCCTGGCGGATGGCGGCCTGGCCCTCGGCGGCCAGCCCCACGATCTGAGAGGCGATCGGCACGAACCGCTGGCCGCCGGCGGAGAGGGTCATCCCGACGGGCGTCTTCACGACGAGGGGATCGCCGAGCTGCTGGCGCAGGGCGGCCAGAGCACCGGAGACGGCCGGCTCGCTCACCCCGAGCGCCTGGGCGGCGGCCTTCACCGAGCCGAGCCGGGCCACGAGCACGAACGCCTCCAGCTGGGTGAGGGTCATGGCCCTACGTCTAGCACCGCGTCGCAGGGCGCGATAAGCGAAGGCTTATCAGCCGGTTGACGGCCTGACGGGCCGCGTAGATGATCACCTCCAGTCGAGCAACGGGGGGTTTGGGATGCAGGTTCCGGCACCGTTTGAATACGAGCGGGCGGTCAGCGTCGACGAGGCCATCGCCCTCCTCGCCCGCCACGGGCCAGAGGCCCGGCTGGTGGCGGGCGGCCACAGCCTCCTGCCGATGATGAAGCTGCGGCTGGCCCGCCCCGAGACGCTGATCGACATCAACGGCCTTGCCGACCTCGACTACATAAGGACCGAAGGCGACGAGATCGCCATCGGGGCCATGACCCGCCACGCCGGCGTCCTCGACTCCGCGGTGCTGGCCGAGCACTACCGGATCTTCGCCGAAGCGGAGCGGGTGATCGCCGATCCGATCGTCCGCAACCGGGGGACGGTCGGTGGCTCGCTCTGCCAGGCCGACCCGTCCGAGGACCTCTCCGCGGTCTTCGCCGCCTTGCGGGGCACGGCCGTCATCCGCTCGGCCTCGGGGAGCCGCAACGTCGACTTGCGCCAGTTCCACACCGGTCCCTACGAGACGGCGGTCGGCGCCGCCGAGATGCTCGTCGAGGTGCGCCTGCCCATCCGCCCCAACTGCGGCTCGGCCTACGAGAAGGTGGAACGGCGGGCCGGCGACTGGTCCATCGCGGCAGCCGGCGCCTTCGTCCAGCTCGACGGCGAGGGCCGCATCGCCGACCTCGGCATCGGGCTCACAGCCGTCGGCGCCGAGCACTTCACCTGCGAGGAGGCGGAGGACGCCCTGCGGGGCGAGGCCCCCGCCGAGGAGGCGATCTCCCGGGCGGCGGCCATCTGCGCCGAGCGCTGCCAGCCCCAGGCCGACCAGCGCGGCCCGGTTGACTACAAACGCCATCTGGTAGGGGTGCTCGTGGCCCGGGCCCTCGCCAGAGCCGCCGCCAGGGCCAGAGGGGAGGCGGCGTGATGCGCGTCTCGATGCGGGTCAACGGAGCAGAGACCCAGGCAGAGATCGAGCCCCGCCTCCTTCTCGTCCACTACCTGCGCAACACGCTCGGTCTGACCGGCACCCACTGGGGCTGCGACACCTCGAACTGCGGGGCGTGCACCGTCTGGCTCGACGGGCTGCCGGTCAAGAGCTGCACCACCCTGGCGGCCATGGCCGACGGCCACGAGGTCCGCACCGTCGAGGACCTGGCCGACGGCGAGAGCCTGGACCCGGTCCAGCAGGGCTTCATGGAGGAGCACGGCCTGCAGTGCGGCTTTTGCACCCCGGGGATGATGATGACGGCCCGGGCCCTGCTCGACCGCGACCCGGACCCCGACGAGGCGACCATCCGGGAGGCCATCAGCGGCAACCTCTGCCGCTGCACCGGCTACGAGAACATCGTCCGCGCCATCCGCTGGGCGGCCGAGCACCAAGCCACCCAGGCCAGAGAGGAGGCTGCCCTATGACCACCACCGAGGCGCCCAGCCCCGACGAGACGAGGACCCCGGCCGGCAACCCCCTCGGCTTTGGTCGGATGCTCCGAAAGGAGGACGCCCGCTTCCTTCGGGGCCAGGGCCGCTACGTGGACGACGTCGTCCTGCCCGGCATGCTGCACGGCGCCGTCCTGCGCAGCCCCTACGCCCACGCCCGCCTGGTCTCGATCGACACCAGCGCGGCGGAGGCCCACCCCCGCGTGAAGGCGGTGATCACCGGCCAGACCCTGGAGAGCCTGAACCTGGCGTGGATGCCGACGCTCTCCGGCGACGTGACCGCGGTGCTCGCGACCGACAAGGTGCGCTTCCAGGGCCAGGAGGTGGCGTTCGTGATAGCCGAGGACGAGTACTCGGCCCGCGACGCCCTCGAGCTCATCGAGGTCGAGTACGACCCGCTGCCGGCGGTCGTCGACGCCAAGCACGCCCTCGACCCCGACGCCCCGGTGATCCGCGACGATCTGGAGGGGCGCACCGACAACCACATCTACGACTGGGAGGCGGGCGACGCCCAGGCGTGCGACGAGGCGTTCGCCAAGGCCGAGGTGGTTGTGAGCGAGGACCTCATCTACCCCCGGGTGCACCCCGCTCCGATGGAGACCTGCGGCTCGGTGGCCTACATGGACAAGGTCACCGGGAAGCTGACGATGTGGACGACCACCCAGGCGCCCCACGCCCACCGCACCGTCTACGCCCTGGTGGCCGGGCTGCCCGAGCACAAGATCCAGATCATCTCGCCCGACATCGGGGGCGGGTTCGGCAACAAGGTCGGCATCTACCCCGGCTACGTGCTCTCGATCGTGGGTTCGATCGTCACCGGGGCGCCGGTGAAGTGGATGGAGGACCGCTCCGAGAACCTCATGTCCACCTCCTTTGCCCGGGACTACCACATGCACGGCGAGATCGCCGCCACGAAAGAGGGCAAGATCCTGGCGCTGCGGGTGAACGTGCTGGCCGACCACGGGGCCTTCAACGGGGTGGCCCAGCCCACCAAGTTCCCGGCCGGGTTCTTCCACATCTTCACCGGCTCCTACGACTACCCAGCCGCCCACTGCAAGGTGACCGCCGTGTACACCAACAAGGCGCTCGGCGGCGTGGCCTACGCCTGCTCCTTCCGCATCACCGAGGCTGTCTACCTGGTCGAGCG
>JAJZLV010000072.1 GCA_021803215.1 Actinomycetes bacterium
AGGCCTGTTGCGCCTGTTGGCTTCACCGCCTCAGAAGGTCCGTCTCCCGAGAGGGTGCTCCGAGCCTCGGCTCTCGCCGGCGCTCTTTCGAAAGAGCCTGCCGGCGGCCTCTGCGAGCAGGCTCGCCACCTCGGCGGGGTGCTGGGCGTGGAGGTCGTGATCGCCTTCCATCACATGGGCTTCGGCCCGCCCGATGGCGGCGAGCGCCTCTGCGGTCGCTTGCTCCTTGGCGGCCGCCCAGGCGGCCGGGGCCCCTTTTGACCGGGCCGGGACGAACAGAACCGGGAGGCTCAAGCTCTGGTAGAGATCGGACGGGCGCGACTCCCACATCGTGCGCACTATCCGCATGTGGCGATCGAGGCTCAGATGGGGTGCCACGGTCCCGTCGCCTCGCAGCGCGAAGTTGGCGAGGGTTCCCGCGATGCCCGTTTCCGGCCAGTCAGGGTGCATCGCCCGCAGCCTGGCTTCCAGCTCGGAGATGGGCATCCCTTCGATCGACGGAGGCCGCAGGGCGTCCTCGGCCTCCTCCCAGGAGGAGAAGCGGGCCTTAAGATCGATGGTGCCGCCGTCGATGCAGACCACCCCTGCGAGCCTCTCTCCGTACCGGGCGGCCAGCTCGAGGACGAGGTTGGCCCCGAATGACTGGCCGACGGCGATCACCTGCTCGGGCCATCCCTCCTTCTCGAGCCGCTCGAGGACGAAGAGGAGGTCTTTCGACATGGTCTCGTAGTCGTAGCCCTCCTCGGGCTTGTCGGAGCCGCCGTGCCCCCGCAGATCGACCGCGGCCACTCGAGCGCCCATCCCCGTCAGCCGCTCCGCCACGCCGTCATAGAGCCGGGCGTTCGAAGCGAGCCCGTGGACGAGCAGGTAGGCCCTCTCCGAGGTGGGCGCCTTCTCGCGGTAGCGGTAGAGAGCGAGGCGTATCCCGTCTGTAGCCGGGACCAGGTCGGTCCGGTAGGCGATCACCTCGCCGCCTCCTGCAGTCGGTCGACGAGGCGCTGCAGCCCGACGGAGACCTCGGGCGGCCGGGCAGGTGCGGCCCTTCCCCTCACGACTGCCGCGAAGTGCTCGACCATCGCCTCGTAGGGGTCGAGAGCCTCGGAGGCGATCGACCGCCGCTCGCCGTCGCGGTCCGTCACGACGAGCGACGCGTCGGAGCTTCCCGGCGTGAAGGCTCGCTCGAGCTCGATCCGCCCGTCCGTCCCGACGACCCTCAGGCGCTGCATCTCAGGCGCCTCGAAGGAGCACAGGAAAGAGCCCGACCGGCCGGCGCCGAAGTCGAGCCAGCCCGAGAAAGTCGTGTCCACCCCGGCCTCGTTTCGCCGGGCGAGGGCGCTCACGCGCCGCACCTTCTCCGAGAGCACCGGTTCGATGCCGGCCAGCGCGAGCAGCGGGCTCAGGCAGTAGATCCCGACGTCGAGGAGGGCCCCGCCGCCCATCTCGGGCCGGTAGCGGTGGTCTTCCCGCCGGGCGAGCACCCCGGTGAACTCGGCATGGGCAAGCAGGAGCTCGCCGACGGCCCCGCCGGCCACCGTCTCCTCGAGCAGGCGGTGGCGGGGATGGAAGAAGGTCATGTAGGCCTCCATGAGGACGACGCCCGCCTTGGCGCAGGCAGCCGCCATCTCGGCTGCCTGGGCGGCGTTCGGGGCGAGCGGCTTCTCGCAAAGCACGTGCTTGCCTGCCCGGGCCGCCCTTTCGGTCCACTCGGCGTGGAGCGAGTTCGGAAGCGGGACATAGACCGCCTCGACGGCCTCGTCTGCCAGGAGGTCCTCGTAGCTGTGGTAGGCGGCCGCCGGGTCGCTCAGGCTGGCCGTGGCCGTCAGGACGGCTGAAGGGGAGGCTTCGATGGCAGGGAGGACCGCCAACCGGGCGACGGTCGAGCTAGAGCCGATCACCCCCATGCGAACTGGCTCGTCCATCAGATCGACCCGAGGGGACTGGCGGCTGCAGCCGTCGGGGGCCTCGGGGCTCGGGCCACGGGCCCGACATTCCCCGTAGGTCTCACACGCCGGCCGCAGGACGGGTAGCGCCAGCGTGTGCTGGATGGGATCGGACTGCTCCTCCCGGCGGCCTGCGGAGAGACAACCGGGATCAGGGTGGGGAACCTTCTGTCGTTGGCCCACGCTGAGAAGCTGTCGGCTCCAGGCGTCAGAGAAGTCACCGCTAGGAGCCCGGTCGCTTGAGCTGTACCGCCACGTTTCCCTTGTCGGTCGAGATCTGGGCCGCCTCGAGCAGGGCCACGACCTGGCGGGCCGACTCGGCCGTGACAGCCAGTGCCTCGCCCGAGAGGAGGTGGTCGGCCAGGTTCCGGTGAAAGCCGTAGCGCTCGGGCGCGCCCGGCTTGAGGACCGTCTCGCTCAGGCCGGCACCCTCCTCGTAGCGCGCGAGCGTCAGCTCGACCGGCGCCTCGGCGTGGTGGGCCGGCTCGCCCACGTAGCCGTAGCCGGGCTCGAGCCGTTCGAAGACCAACGGGCGGTAGTGCCCGGCGATCGTCCCGAGTGTCCCCTGCAAGAAGAACTTCGGCCGGCGGATGGCCGCCACGTCGCTTTGCAGGAACTCGGCTTCGCGTCCGTCGGACCACGTCAGCCTGACTCTCACCTGGTCGAGATTGGTCACGTCCCGCCAGACCCGCTTGTGGCCGTGGGCGATGAGCTCGGACGGGAAGTCACCCATCAGCTGGAGGATCCAGTCGAGATGATGCGACCCCCAGTCGTAGACGGCTCCCCCCGAGACCTCTACCTCCGAGTGCCAGGCGCGACAGGGGTGCTCGAAGCCGCCGACGAAGGTCTCGACGTTGAATAGCTCTCCGATCGAGCCCTCGCTCACCTTGCGGGCGAGGAGGCGGAAGTCGGGGTCCCAGCGCCGGCTCTGGTGGACAGTGAGCAGCCTCTGGCCCCGGGCCGCGAGCCGGATCAGCTCGTCCGCCTCAGCCACCTTGAGGCACATCGGCTTCTCGAGCACGACGTGCTTGCCGGCCTCGAGCAGGCGTCGAGCGAGCTCGAAATGCGAGACGGGCGGCGTCGCCACCACGACCAGGTCCACCTCGGCTGCCCTCTCGAGGCCTTCGACTCCACCGTAGGCCCTCGAGCCGGGGAACTCCCTCTCGGCAGCCTCCCGCCGGGCCGGGTCGGGGTCGGCCGAGGCCACCATCTCGAGGCCGTCAGTGGCTCCTGCCGCCCGACCGTGGTAGAGGCCCATGCCGCCATACGGGCCGTAACCGAGCACGGCAAGGCCGATCTGGCGGGTGCGCTCAGCCGGGCAGCGCAGCGAGCGGCTGAGAACCCGGGCCGTCTCTTCGCTCGACAGCCCTCGCTCGCTCGTGGCCAGGCCCACTGCTATGAGCCAACCCTGCCCTTGCGGGCGCCTAGCCATGACGACCCGATCCTTGAACCCGACGCTCACCGAGAGGACCGCTTCGTAGCCGGGCGAGGTGACGGCGAGCTCGACGGGAGCATCGACGACTGCGAATTCGTCGGGCATGCGGGCCGTGAGCGCGCTCGCCGGGTTGGGGCTGAGGAACCACTCGCCGAGCCGGTGAGCCTCGCCGGCGTCCACCCCGAGCCATTCGGCCACGGCCGGATGGAGCGGCCGGGGAGGAACCAAGGTGAGGACGGGGGCGCCTTGCCGGGCGGTCTGCTCGAGGAGGGCGAGGAACCGAGGCTCCGGGCCGTCCGCCGCGCCGTCGAGCACGACGGCGTCGAACAGGCGCGGATCGAGCCGGAAGTCGGTTGCCGTCTCGAGGGCGAAGGACTGGGCGAGGAGGGCGCTCAGGCGGCGGTTTCGTCCCGACTCGGGCGCCGCCGTCACGAAGAGGAGCCGGCCAGTCGGCGGTAGCTCGCTGCCTGTCACTCAGGCGAGACTAGCCAGCGAGCTGGAGCGCTTCGTGTGCCAGTGCTCCCTGCCCTCACGGGCCAGGGCTAGTGGTTGCGAAGCGAGTCGATCAGCTCGCCTTTGCTCATCTGCGAGCGATCCTCGATACCGACCTGCCTCGCCCTTTCGTAGAGCTCGCCCTTCGTCATCTCCTCATAGCGCCCGCTCCGGCCACCCCTTCGTCCGACGCTCGAGCGGCTCGTGCGGGCCGCCGTGTTGGCGATGCGGGCCGCTTTCTCCTTCGAGGCACCCTGGCGCCGGAGAGCCTCGTAGGTCCTGTCGTCCTTCACGCTCGGTCCTGGGGTGCGTCCTGGCATGTAGCTCACCTCCTCCATGGCCGTTACCCAAGGCCGTGGTGCTGACCCACCTCGGCGGGATGCTCGTAACCTTTCTGCAGTGCGCGACAGAAAGGAGGAGTTCTTCTCGTGAGCGCCCTTTCGCCGGTATGGCTGACGACGCTTCTCACGACGGCGGCCGCCGCCAGCGGCCTGTGCCTCCTCGCCCGGCACCGGCCCGGCCGGCCGACGATCGTGGCCAACACCGTGCTGGCCCTCCTGTTGTTGGCCGTGAGCGGTGCCTGGCTCTCGACGACCATCGGGGCCCGCCGCTTCTCGCCGGCCACCTCTCTTCCCTTCGCCCTCTGCGACCTGGCCACCTTGATCGCCTCGGCGGCTCTCTTGACCAGGGAGCGGCACCTGGTCGAGCTCACCTACTTCTGGGGGCTGGCCGGGACGCTCCAGTCGCTCCTCACTCCGGACCTGAACGTCCCGTTCCCGCACCTCGAGTTCTTCGAGTACGTCGTCGCCCATGCCGGCATCGTCTGCGCCGCCCTCGTCCTCGTGGTTGGAGAGGGCATACGGCCGGGGCCGCGAGCGGTCCGGCGGGTCTTCGCCACGACGCTCGCATACACCGCGGTGGTCGGCTTCGTCGACTGGGCGACCGGCGGCAACTACATGTACCTGCGAAAGCCGCCCGGGAACTGGACGCTTCTCACGGTGCTCGGTCCCTGGCCCTGGTACATCGCGTCGGCGGCGGGCGTGGCCGTGGTGCTCTTCAGCCTCCTCGAGCTCCCCTTCGTGCTCAGACGGGCTTCACTCCGACGACTACTGCAGCCTCGTTCACGACCGGCGTAGCCTCGATCTGCCCGAAGCCGGCCTCCTCGAACATCTTTCGCCAGGCGGACATCGAGACGGGCCGCTCCTGGAACCTGAGCAGGTAGCGCCCGGCGTTCTTGGCGATCCGCCACCAACCGCCCGGGCCCTTCCTCACGAGGAGCCCCAGCTTCGAGGCGATGATCTCCCTGTCCCGGCTGTCACCGCCCCGCCCGAACATCATGTCCCCGATCACGAGCCTTCCGCCCGGTCGGAGCCAGGTGTAGGCAGCCTTCACGAGGGCCGGCTTGTCCGAGTCGCGCAGATGGTGAAGGGCGTAGTTGGTGACAACTATGTCGACGGAGCCCGGCATCAGCGCGAGCGATTCGACCGGCTCTGCCCGGCCGCTCACGTTCTCGACCCCCTGGGAGCGGCTGTTCTTCACGAGGAGCTCGATCATCTTCTCGGAGATGTCGACGGCGAGGACGGAGGCCACCTTCGGGGCGAGGCCGAGCGTCACCTGTCCCGAGCCACAGCCGAGGTCGACGGCGGCGTCGGTCGGCTTCGGGTCGGCCTTTTCGATGACCGCCTCGACGACTCGCACGAGAGCCGGGTTGCTCGAGGCGTCGTGGTCCCAGGATGAGGCCCTGTTTGTCCAGAAGCGCCGCTGGCGGGCGATGTTGCGGCCGGCGCTCGCCGGGGTTGGGGTGGTGGTCGACATCGGGCTCCTGGTCGCGGGGGCTACTTGGTGCTGCTCGGCTCCAAGTAGAAGTGCCAGGGGTCACTCGGAGGAGCAGCCAGAGTGCCGAGCTGCTTGTGGCCCGACATCACCGTGACCGTAGCGCCTGAGGCGGCCGTCTCGAGGTCAATCGCCCCCGAGGCTTGGATCGTCGCCGGCCGGCCCGGCTGGACGTCGCTGGCGTAGATCGGCGTGCCGGTGTCGGCCCCGTTCGAGAGGTGGTAGGCGGTCACCCAGGTTGTCTGGATGACCTTGACGACGATCTGGTAGGAGGAGGTGCCGCTCACCGAGTAGGCCGTCGTGTAGGCCGGGAGGCCGCTCGGCTGCGGAGAGAGCTTCGTCACCGAGAGGCTGGCCGAGGCGGTGGGCCCGACCGCGCCCGATCTGTGGTGCCGACCGGCATCCGAGCCGGTGCTGAGGCTGAGGGTCCCGGCCGCCGCCGGGACCATGTGCCTTAGCGGGTCGACCCAGGCAGGGTGGTCACGGATGATGAAATCCCCGGCCGCGGCCAATATCACGAGGAAGGCGAGGGCCCAGACGAGCACCCGGAGGGCGAGCGGGGCAGGGAGCCGCTTGTTGGACCCCGGGTACCAGACGCTGCCGTCGGGCAGCAGGACTCCATAGTGGTGCGCAGGCGGCACCGTCGGGATCTGGGCTGTTACGACCGTTGAAGTGCTTGTCTCGGCCATGTATCCGCCCGTCGACACGCCAGACTTGAACGCCATCGTCCTAGAAAGACCAGCGGCCTCGTCGAACCTCACCCTTTCCTCCAGACCTGAAAGAAACGCTACAGCGTGCGCTGCGGTGCAACGAGCAGTTACCCGATCGAAAGGAATTCGACACGCGAAAGACGGGGCCGGGCCGGCCGTCAGGCTGCTAGGGCAGCCAGGCCGCTCCCACCACCCCCGGCCCGGTGTGCAGCTGCATTGCGGCCGAGAAGCCGGAGACGAAGTCGACCTCGCCGAGCAGCCGGCAGAGCCGCTCGGCCGCCTCCGGGCTGTCGGCGTGGAAGACGGTGGAGTGCGAGGAGAACTTGCCCCCGCCCGCCTCGTAGGCCTCCTTTATCCGCCGAAAGGCCTCCTCCTCCCCTGGCGCCTCGCCGATCAGCTCGACCGCCCCGGCCCGCATGCGAAAGACGCTCTTCGCGGGTGACGGGCCGTCCGGGGCAAAGACGGGAGCGGGTACCCGTCGGCTGCGGCGGATCGGCTCCAGGCTCTCGAGCGTGGCGACGAGGTCGACCCTCCGCGAGGCCTCCTCTATGGCGCCGACCACCTCGTCGAGCGGGGAGCCGCTGGCGGCCACCTCGGCTCCACGGAGCACGACCAGTGCCTCTCCGGCCGCCGCGGTGCGCGAGTCGACCACCACCGCCCGGCGGGGTGTGAGCTCGACCGCCAGGGAGGCGTTGCGGAACATGGCGGCGAACTCCATCGCCGGCGTGACGATGACGACCTGGTCGCAGCCGGACTCCTCGATCGCCCCCAGGTAGTCGGTGATGAACGGATGGCTGGAGCGGACGTACTGGTCCCGCGCGACCGCTTCGGAGATGCGTTTGGAGAGGTGATCCGAGCCGTCCGGGGCATCGGTGCCGGGCAGATGGACGGTCACCGGCACGGTCACGATTCCGAGCTTCTCGGCCAGCGCCGACGGCAGGCAGGTGCTCGAATCAGTCACCACGGCAACGCTTGCCATCGATACAAGGCTACTGTCCGGTCTGGTGAGAGCGACGGTCGGCCGGACCTTCACCATGGCTGAGGTGGTGGCCCGAACGGGCTTGGCCCCTTCTACGGTGCGCTACTACATAGCCACTGGGCTGGTGCCGCCCGCCCTGCGGGCGGCCCGCCGGCGCCACCTCTACGACGAGCGCCACGTCGAGTCTCTTCGCCTCATAAAGCTCCTGAAGGAGCGCCGCGGCCTCTCGATCGAAGCCATCCGGAAGATCCTCCCCGAGCTCTTGCAGCTGCCCGCCGACGGCGCCTTCCGTCCCGAGATGTGGGATCAGCTGGTCGAGGCCCGCCAACGCTCGAGCGCCGCTCGTTCCCCGGCAGGCCGACTCCTCGAGGCAGGTCTCGAG
Source organism: Actinomycetes bacterium (assembly GCA_021803215.1). Classification (GTDB taxonomy): domain Bacteria; phylum Actinomycetota; class Acidimicrobiia; order Acidimicrobiales; family Bog-793; genus JAJZLV01. The sequence continues at coordinate 7,772 of JAJZLV010000072.1, forward strand.
GCCTTCACGCGGCGCGGCTACTCCGAGGTGCGGGTCGAGGACCTGAGCCAGGCGGCCCGGCTCGCCAAGGGCTCCTTCTACAGGCACTTCTGCTCGAAAGAGAAGCTCTACTTCGCCGCCGCCCGGGAGGCCGGCCGGCGGGCCGCCGCCCGTTTCAGCGCAGAGGCCGCCGCCCGGGTGGCCGCCGGACCGCTCGGCTTCGACGAGGGCCTCGAGCTGCTCTCGCAGGCCATCGAGCCGAACCTCGCCCTCTTCCTCGACCTGATGGCCCTCGCCGCTCAGCGCCGGCCCGGCCACGGACGGGTGCTGCGCGAGGTCTTCACCCAGCTGCATCGCACGGTGAGAGAGCACCTCGAGCCCAACAGCACCGCCCGCTCCGAAGAATTGTTGGAAAGGGCCCTCGTCGGGGGGATAAGACGCGTCGTCGTCAGCCCGCTGCTCGACCGGGAGCTGGCGCCCGGCGAGGGCGTCCTCTGAGCAGACCGGGCCCATTCGCTTGGCGCGTTGACTGCCGGGGTATCGTTTGCCACCATGTACACAAGGAGGGCGACCGGTGGGTCACTTGTGCTGTTCACAGGGTGCTCGCGGGCGCCTCGAGACGGAGGTCCGGGGAGGGCAGCGTTGGACGGTGAGGAGAGAGCGACGCGGTGATCCTCGAGACCATCACATCGCCGGAGGAGCTGAAGGCGCTCGGCCCGAAAGAGTGCGAGCAGCTGGCAGAGGAGATGCGGGCTTTCATCGTCGAGTCCGTCCTG
>JAJZLV010000078.1 GCA_021803215.1 Actinomycetes bacterium
TGGTTGGTAGTGACGAGGTTGGACAGCAGCATAACCTTCGACGGCACCTTCACCAGCCGGGCCGAGGAGGTGGCCAACAGGCTCGCGGCGCTCGCGGAAGGGTCGCCCGCAGCCACCCGACTTGGCACGAAGGCGGATCTCCGTGCCCGATTTGGCGTCTCGAGCGCGACCATGAGCGAGTCGTTGCGCCTGCTGCAGGCCCGCGGCCTCGTGACCCTGCGGACCGGGCCGAACGGTGGCGTTTTCACCGCCGAGCCATCGGGACGCCTGGTGCTGAGCAACCTCATCGTCGGGTTCCGCAGCGGGACGCTCACGGTCAAGAACGTTCTCGAGAGCCGTGAAGCACTCGAGCCTGCCATCGGGCAGCTCGCGGCCCGCCGGCGGAGCATCGACGATCTGAACCGCCTCAGCGAGGTCTTGGAGGCGATGGAGCGCCATCTCGGAGAGCCCGCCGCCTACCTGCGCCTCAATTGGCAGCTGCACCGGGTGATGGCCGAGGCGACGGGAAACGAGGTGCTGAGCGGCCTCTACAGCTCGCTCGTCCGCTTTCTCGAGGATGAGCTGACCCAGGCCCTCGCGGCCGCGAGCTTTGCCGAGCACCGCAAGGAGAACTTCGAGCTGCACGCTCGTCTTGTCGATGCGATTCGGCGCAGCGAAGAGACAGAGGCAAGCGCCCTTGCCGCCCATCACGCCCCCGCCAGCATGCTCGAGCAGGTCGACGGTCCCTCCTTTGCGATTGAAGACGACAACGGAGGGGGGGCTCGGAGGAGATGATCGACGAGGAGATCGCGCAGGTGGCGACCGCCCTCGCGACCGCCTATGAGAGGCACCAGCCGATCCGTCCGATTGTGGAGGATCGCCCGGAGACCGATCTCGAGGACGCCTACGGGATCCAGCGAGCGCTGGTCGCCGCCCTCATGGCCAAGGGAGCCAAGTTGAAGGGTCGCAAGGTCGGGCTCACCTCTGCTGTGATGCAGCGGGCGCTCTCGGTGAATGAGCCCGACTTCGGCTGTCTGCTCGACACCATGTTCCACCCCGAGGGGGCGGAGATTGCCGCCGACCAGTTCATAGCGCCCCGGATCGAACCAGAGGTCGCCTTCGTCCTCCGCCGGGAGCTCGCCGGTCCCGGCGTGACGATGGCCGAGGCGATCGCGGCCGTCGAGTTCGTGCTTCCGGCGCTCGAGATCATCGACAGCCGCATCATTGACTGGCAGATCAGCCTGGTCGACACCGTGGCCGACAACGCCTCGTCTGGCGGAGTCGTGCTAGGTGGCTGTCCGCGGCCGCTCGATCGTCTCGATCTCCGCCTTCTCGGGTGCAACGTCTGGCGCAACGGCACGCTCGCCGCCACCGGGGCGGGCGGTGCGGTCCTCGGCAACCCGCTCAATGCTCTCGTCTGGCTCGTCAACCGCCTGGCGACCTTCGACGAGGGGATCGAGGCGGGCGCCGTCGTGATGCCGGGATCGTGCACGGCCGCGACGCCGGTGGCGGCAGGAGACGTCGTGTCGGCATCGTTCGCGGGGCTTGGCCAGGTGACCGTCAGGTTCGAAGGGAGAGGGCCGTGAGGAACGGGAAGGTGGTTGCCGCCATCGTTGGCACCGGCAACATCGGAACAGACCTGATGGCGAAGCTTCTGCGCTCTGATCACATCGATCTGCGCTACGTGGTTGGAATCGACCCGTCCTCAGACGGCCTGGCGAGGGCCCGGCGCGCCGGCCTCGACGCCTCGGCCGGCGGCGTCGCGTGGCTCCTCGAGCGCGAGGAGCTTCCCGAGATCGTCTTCGAGGCCACCTCGGCACAGGCCCACCTCGCTAACGCGCCTTATTACAAGGATGCCGGGATTCAGGCGATCGACCTCACCCCGGCCGCCATCGGCCCCTACGTAGTGCCTGCGGTCAATCTCCCCGACGAGCTCGATGCCCCGAACCTCAACCTCATCACCTGTGGCGGGCAGGCGACGATCCCGATCGTCGCCGCCATCAGCGCGGTGGCCGCGGTCAGCTACGCCGAGATCGTCGCCTCGATCGCCTCTCGCTCGGCCGGACCGGGCACGCGGGCCAACATCGACGAGTTCACGAAGACGACCGCTCACGGTCTTGAACGCGTCGGGCGTGCCGCTCGGGGCAAGGCGATCATCATCCTCAACCCCGCCGAGCCCCCACTCGTCATGCGGGACACGGTGTTCTGCGCCGTCGCCGAGAGTGCCGACCGGGACGCCGTCGCCCAGTCGATCGTCGAGATGGTGGAGAAGGTGCAGCGTTTCGTGCCCGGCTACCGCCTGAAGGCGGACCCCCAGTTCGATGACCCCCGCCCTGAGTGGGATGGCCATCAGCGAGTCGGTGTTTTTCTCGAGGTCGAGGGGAGGGCCGATTACCTCCCGGCTTACGCCGGCAACCTCGACATCATGACGGCGGCGGCGGCCTGGGTCGGTGAAGAGCTGGCTTTGGCCCGGCTGGGAGCCATGCGATGACGACGCTCGACACGACGGACGGTGCGCCGGTCCGAATCACCGACTCGACGCTTCGCGACGGCAGTCACGCGATGGCGCATCGCTTTTCGGTCGACCAGGTACGGGCGACCGTCGCTGCCCTCGACGCTGCTGGAGTCCCGGTGCTGGAGGTGACCCATGGTGACGGGCTTGGCGGGTCGTCATTCAACTACGGCTTCTCGGCCGTAGAGGAGCTCGACCTCGTGGCCGCCGCCGCGGAGACAGCCGAGCACGCCCGTATCGCCGTCCTCATGCTGCCAGGCGTCGGTACCGTCGACGACCTCCAACGAGCTGCCTCCGCCGGCGCCTCGATCGCGAGGATCGCCACGCACTGCACCGAGGCCGACATCGCGATCCAGCACTTCGGGCTCGCCCGGAGCATCGGCCTCGAGACCGTCGGCTTCCTCATGCTCTCGCACATGCTCGACCCGGACGGCCTGGCGAAACAGGCGCGGATCATGGTCGATGCCGGCGCCCAGTGCGTCTACGTCGTGGACTCCGCCGGCGCCCTCGTGCTGGAGGACGTCACGGACCGGGTGTCCGCTCTCGTTGCCGAGCTCGGCTCGGAGGCGGAGGTGGGATTCCACGGTCACAACAACCTCGGCCTCGGCGTGGCCAATTCCGTGCTTGCCTATCGCGCGGGGGCTCGTCAGATCGACGGTGCGACCTGCTCGCTCGGGGCCGGTTCGGGCAACAGCGCCACAGAGCTGCTGGCGGCGGTCTTCGACCGGTTGGGCGTGCCGACAGGAATCGACTTGGAGAAGGTGCTGGCGGCCGCCGACGAGGTGGTCCGCCCGTATATGGAGCGGGAGCCCGTTGCAGATCGAAACGCCATCATCATGGGCCACACAGGCGTCTACTCGAGCTTCCTCCTCCACGCCGAGCGCGCCGGTCGACGCTACGACGTGCCCACCCACGAGCTGCTGGCCGAGGCCGGCCGCCGTCGCTATGTCGGCGGGCAAGAGGACATGCTCATCGACATCGCCATCGAGTTGTCGACCCGCCGCAGCTCGACCGAAGCGGGCTCGGTGCCAACGGGGGGTGACCGGTGAACCTGGTCGACGCCGCCGAGCTGCTGCTGGATGCCGAGGCGAACGCCACGGCGCTCGAACCGTTGAGCGACCACTGGAAGGAGCTTGACGCCGAGGCCGCCATGGCGCTCCAGCGCCTCACTCTCTCGCGCCGTCTCGGGCGGGGCGAGTGCCTGACCGGCCTCAAGCTCGGGCTCACCTCGCGCGCCAAGCAGCAGCGGATGGGCATCGATCGCCCCATCACGGCCTTCCTCACCGATGCCATGGCGCTCCGTCTCGGCGAGCCGCTCAAGGCGGACGAGCTGGTCCACCCTCGGGCCGAGCCGGAGATCGTCTTCGAGATGGGCAGGCGACTTTCGGGGCCAGGTGTTACGGCGCTCGAGGCGCTGTCCGCGGTGGCCGCGGTGCGTTGCGGTGTCGAGGTCATCGACAGCAGGTTCAAGGACTTTCGCTTCACCCTCCCTGACGTGGTCGCCGACAACGCCTCGGCGGCCCGGTACGTCCTCGGGCCGGTGAGGCATGGCCCGGACTCGCTCGACCTCACCCTCGAGGCCTGTCTCGTTGAGCTTGACGGCCGGGTGGTGGACTCGGCGACGGGTGCCGCCGTCCAAGGCCATCCTGCCGAGGCGCTTGCCGAAGCGGCGAACTCTCTGGCGAAAGAGGGCATCGCCATCGAGGCGGGTTGGGTCGTGCTCACCGGGGGCATGACCGATGCCGTCGAGCTCTCGCCCGGGTCGAGCCTCCGGGTTGACTTCACGCGTCTCGGTTCGATCTTGATCCATACGGTCGGAGGGATAGCGAAGTGAATGTGGTGCGCCATGTGATCGGCGGGGATGAGGTCGACTCCCTGGGCCGTCGCCGCTTCGAGTCGGTCAACCCCTGGACACAGGAGCCGTGGGCCGAGGTCGCGCTCGGCGAGCAGCAAGACGCTGACCGGGCCGTGGAAGCGGCGCGGCGGGCCTTCGACGAAGGTCCCTGGCCCCGTATGGGCACCGCCGAGCGCCGGGCCATCCTGCACCGGTTCGCCGACCTCATCCTCGAGCATGCGGCCGAGTTCGCCCTCGCCGACACGAGCGACATGGGCAAGCCGCTCAGTGACATGCTCGAGCAGGACGTCCCACGAGCCGCTCACAACTTCCGCTTCTTTGCGGACCACGCCGCCCTCTCGACCGGTGAGCTCTTCCCGATGGACTCCGGCCATCACGCCTATGAGCAGTTCGACCCCGCTGGAGTCGTGGCCGCTATCTCCCCCTGGAACTTTCCGCTGATGCTCGAGAGCTGGAAGGTAGCTCCCGCTCTCGCCTGGGGCAACACCGTCGTGCTGAAGCCAGCGGAGGAATCGCCCACCTCCGCCTCTCTGCTCGGCCGTCTCGGCCTCGAGGCTGGCCTCCCGCCTGGCGTACTGAACGTCCTCCACGGCTTCGGGCCGGACGGAGCCGGCGAGGCCCTGACGACGCATCCCCAGGTGGATCGGGTGACCTTCACCGGAGAGTCGGCGACCGGCCGAGCCGTGGCCGCGGCAGCCGCCTCACACCTCGCGCCCGTCAGTCTGGAGCTCGGCGGGAAGGGGGCGAGCATTGTCTTTGCTGATGCCGATCTCGATCATGCCGTCTCGTGGTCCGTCAGGGCGGCATTCTCCAACGCGGGCCAGGTCTGTCTCGCCGGGAGCCGCCTTTTCGTCGAGGCACCGGTCTACGACGAGTTCGTCGAGCGCCTGGTCGCCGCTGCGGAGTCACTCGTCCTCGGCGACCCGGCAGACCCGGCGACCGATGTCGGTCCGCTTTCCTCCCGCCAGCACCACGCCAAGGTCACCTCGTACCTCGACGATGTGCCCCTCGTCGGCGGGAAGGTGCTCACAGGTGGCAGAAGGGATGGCTGGTTCGTGGCCCCAACGGTCCTGGTAGGCCTTGCTGCTGACGCCAGGCCGTGCCGAGAGGAGATCTTCGGCCCGATCGTCCCGGTCCTGCCCTTCGAGGACGAGGACGAAGCGGTGCGACTGGCCAACGATTCGCCGTTCGGTTTAAATGCGATGTGCTTTACTACCAACCTGAGTAGGGGGCATAGGGTCGCTCGACGACTCCGCGCCGGAACCGTATGGGTCAACTGCTTTTTCGTCCGGGATCTCCGGGCCCCATTCGGAGGCGTCGGTGACTCGGGCGTGGGCCGGGAAGGTGGCAGATACAGCCGGGAGTTCTTCACCGAACCGAAGGCTGTGGTCATGGAGATTGATCGGTAAGGAAGGGGGTTGGCTCGGCCGGTACCGCTGGGTGCTTGTTTTGCCACGCAGTGGGTAGTCGTCACGCCTCTAGCCGTCCCCTCTCTCAGCTTCCGCACTTGTCTTGACGGCGAAACGGCCCACTATCGGCCCTGGCCGCCGAGCTGGGCCCCATTGATGGCCCTATGCAACCAACCGGGCGAAGAGCCTCACATGGTCTCGACCAGCCGGCCCTCTTCGAGGCGCACGGTCCTCTCGCAACAGGCGGCCACTGCCGCGTCATGGGTGACGAGCAGCAAGGTGGCGCCCCGCCTCTCGCCTAGCTCGAGGAGGAGCTCGAGCACGAGGCTGCCAGTTGCCGGGTCGAGGTTTCCGGTCGGCTCGTCGGCCAGCAGGAGGGCAGGCTCGACGATTAGGGCGCGGGCCAGCGCCACTCGCTGCTGCTGGCCTCCTGACAGCTCGCGGGGCAGGGCCCGCAGCCTCTGGCCGAGGCCGACCTCCTCCAAGGCCGCCTGCGCCCGGGTCCGCGCGAGCCGGGGGCGACAGGTCGGAACGAGGGGTGCCGCGACGTTCTCGAGGGCGCTCAGCGTCGGGAGGAGGCGGAAGTCTTGGAAGACCATTCCGATGCTTCGCCTCAGCTCGGCCCGTTCCCGGCCCGAGAGGCAGGCAAGCTCTTGTCCGTCGAGCTCGACGCCTCCCCCGCTTGGCTGGTCGAGGGCTCCTACGAGATGGAGAAGCGTCGACTTTCCGGAGCCGGAGGTGCCCATCACCGCGACCCGCTCGCCGGGTTCGATCTCGAGATCGACCCGCTCCAGGGCGACGAGTGGTGGCTCGCCGCTCACCGTCTCGTAACGCCGGGTGAGAGATCTGATCCTCACCCGGGTCCCGCCGCCTTGCCCCATCATGCCCGAGCCGTCCCTTCCGCCTCGGTCTCCCGGGCCGACTCCGCGCGCCTGAGACTGAATAGCGCCGGGAGGGCCACGGTTAGAGAGACCCCGGCCAGCTCCAGCCCGGTCGTCCAGAGGGAGGCCTGCACCGCCTGGCCGAGCGGAAGAGAAAGAGCCGTGGAGGTGGCGATCGCGAGCCCGAGCCCGGTCGCCCCGCCGAGCCCGGTCAGCACGAGCGCCTCGGTCGCCAGGAGGCGGGCGAGGTCGCCGGCCTGCCAGCCGAGGAGTCTCAGGGTGCGCTGGGTCTCGGCCCGCTCCTGATGCCTCGCGGCGACGGTGTTCGCGACACTTGCCAGCCCGAGGCTTCCGAGCACGACGAGGACGAAGGTGTCGAGGCTCTTCGCCTGCAGGCCGACGAGAGAGCCGAGGAGGCTGTTGGTGGCCAAGAGACGCCCTGAGAGATCGTGCTGGATCGAGACGAAAAGTCCGGTGGCCGCCACCGCTATCGCCACCGGGCTCGCCGCCAGGAGGGCTCGGCCCGGTGAAGAGGCCGCCGCGACGAGCGCCAGGCCAGCCCGGCTGGCTCTCGTGCGCCTGCCTGCCCGCCGTCCCGCGGCTCGCTCGGAGGCGGCCGCCAGGTGTCGGGTGCCGCTCAGGGTCGGGAGGGAGCCGGCCACCAGGGCGACGAGCGGGCCGACGGCGACCGCGGCGCCGATTCCCGTCTCGCTGCCCCGAAGGGCGGCTCCAGAGTGGATCCAGAGCGCCAGGATGCCTCCGAGGAGCGACCCGGCGAGCCCAAAGGCAGCCACCTCTGAGAGGATGAGCCTGGCGATCTCGGGACGACGCCAGCCGACCGAGGCCAGGATGGCCAATTCGCGCCGCCGCCGTCGCGTGAGCGACGCCGTGACCTCGGCGACGAAGAGGATGCCTGCCAGCGAGGTGAGGAGAACGAGCCCGGCCGAGACGGCGTCGAGGCTTCGCCCCAAACTCTCGTTCACGCCCAGCTCGGTCCAGGCCTCCTCGAGCTCGGCCGCCCGCCCTCCCCGGAAGTGCTCGAGGCGGACGGCGACCGGCGTGGGAGAAGAGCCGTCGGTCACCTGGACGCTGAGGCCCGTCCGCCATCTGATGGCGGAGGCGACCGCCTCGAGGCGGCGCCGGGCTCCTGCCCCGTAGCCGAGGCGGCCGTTGAGGCGGATCAGCACGGCACCTATCGGGTGAGAGGCGGTGGCGGCGCTCCCGGTGTAGCGGCTGGATCCAAGGAGCGCTCTGGCGGCTTCGAGCGTCGTGAGGAGCTCGGGCGGCGACGAGAGGTAGCTGCCGAGATCGGTGTTGGCCCGGAGGACGCGGCCGCCTATGAGGGTCCTCGTAGCCGCGTTGGCTGCCCTCGGCAAAGGCGCGGTGAAGGTCTCGAGCGGCACGCGGGAGGCGGCCGCGAAGCGACGGAGCAGACGCGGGTCGAACTCGCCGACGACGTCTAGAGCTGCGACAGGGCTCTTTCCTCCGGCCCAGGTCCGGACAGAGAGCGCCCGGTAACCGCTGCTCGAGCTGCCGGGCGGGGCGCTCACGAGCTGCACCTCTCGCCCGCTCGCGAAGCTCTGTCCCGCCCCCCAGCCGGCTGGGGCCCGCCAGATGCCCGGGGGCTCGGCGACCCGGCGGACACTCACCGCCCGGCGGTTCGATGCGCCGGCAGAAGTCCGCGCAGAGCCGGCTACCCAGTATTCGGGCACCGGCAGGAGGGGCGAAGCTCTACCGGCGAGCTCGGCCCTGTGCAAGAGCGAGAGGTAGAGCGCCGAGGCGTGCTCCACCGCTACGCGACGGGGGGATCCGGAGAGTCTCTCAGAT
>JAJZLV010000106.1:0-4432 GCA_021803215.1 Actinomycetes bacterium
ACGGTCTGTCACTACCCGAGCGGCGCCTCGAAGTACAACCCCATTGAGCACAGGGTGTTTTCTGAGATCAGCAAGAACTGGGCAGGCCGACCGCTCAGAGACTACGAGACCGTCGTCAACTACATCAGCACCACCGCCACCAAGACCGGCCTGCACGTCGACGCCCACCTCGTGCGCGCCGAGTACGCAACCGGGGTCAAGATCAGCGACAAGGAGATGAAGGACCTTTCGATCCGCCACCACGACATCCAGCCCAATCGCAACTACACCATCAGTCCCAGGTGACCAGTCACCCCGAAAGTGGGAAGTTGTTTTTGCGTCAGCCCTTAGGGCCTCAGAGGAACCGCTCGGGCGCTCAAAATCGCCGGCCGGCAGCCTCGAGCCCCGCCCGGCGCTCGACGCCAGGCGCGGCAAGACCGCTGGCGGTACCGGTGAGGTACGGTACCGCCAGCGGCCATCTTGCCGTAGTTGCCTACGGCTCGCTGTCTCGCCTGCCGACGGGGGGATGTCGGAGAGGCGAGAGGCGATCTACTTGCGCGCAGCCCCCTGGTCGATGACGGCCATCGCCGGGTTCGACTCGAGAGCGGTCGCGGCGTCGTTCTTCGTGGCGCGGACCTTCACGATGCCCTTGTCACCAGCGGCGATCGGCTTGTGGTCGTGCAAGACGACCTTTGCCTTCGGCCCGAGGGTGAACGTGAGGCTCTGTCCCTTCAGGGTCTTGTTCTCGAAGTTCGAGTGGCTGACCATGATCGAGACCGAGCCGGCGCCGGCCGAGCTGTTCGGGGTGAACGACGAGATGGTGCCGGTGAGCACGTAGGTGACGGTCGGGACCTTCTTGTGGACGCCTGCCACTTGGGCCGCCATGGCGCTCGAGGGGATGGCGAGGGCCAGGGCCCCTACCATCAGCCCAGCAGCTATGTACTTTCGCATTTGCTTCCTCCTGCGTCTTTCTAACAGTCGATGTCTTCGGGTTCGTTTTCTTTCGGGTTTCTCGTTGGAGCACAAAGCTGTCTCAGATCTGCTGCGCCTCCTTCCCGACGGATACGCAACTCGACTGACCTCTGGCGGCAATGAACACGGCGCCGGACTTGCAGCTCGCGAGACCGAGCGGGCGAGAGGCCGCCGCCCTCGTGCCTTTCCTGCCAGGCCTCCCGCTTCGGCCGTGACCCCCGTCGCCGCTGCCGGGCGACCCCCCGCCGTTTCCGTGAACAAGGGTCGTGGTCGTGGTGGTGGTGATCGGCTCGGTGGTCGTAGTGGGAGTCGGACCCTTGCCCGAGCCGCCCTTGTGGACGTGACGCTTGCCTTGGCTGGGAGCCGTGCCATGGGTGTGGCTGGTTACCGGCAGCGATCCGTGGTGACGGTGGGCCTTGCCCTCGTTCGATCCGTGACCAGGCGAGGTCATGCCCTGCTTGCGGCCACCAGCTGTAGGGGGACCGCTCGTCACGGGCCCACCGCCGCCGTGAGAGCGACCATGGCTCTTCGAGCTCGCAGGGTGGCCGGTCTTGGCCGGGGCCGAGCCGTGCGCTCTCGGGGCCGGCTTTGAGGGACGATGGGACCGGCTGGCAGAGACGGCGGTGGCAGCCGGATGGAGCGGAGCGGGCTCGCAGTAGGCCGCCAGGCTCTCGCCCGCCTGATCGGCCAGCAGCTTGAGCTCGGCCAGGCTCGCTGCCGGCAGCGCGCTCGCATGGCTCGCCGCCTCCCGGTAGGCCTGGCAGAGGCCTGCTCTCGCCTGGCTTCCTGGGCGGCTCGGTCCGATTCGACGCTGGCTCGACGGCCGGGGAACGGCGATCCCGATGTGGTGCAGCCCGTCGGAGACCACCCGTTGGATGGGGGCCGGGAGGGAGCCGGTGGCGGCTGCGGCCACCCCGCCTCCGAGGACGAGGGCCACCGCCAGGGCGATGACCTTGGCCGAGACCACTTTCGCGACCCGTCCTCGCCAGCGAGGAGAGGCAGCCGGAGCGGTGCTCCGACGAACCACTGCTGCTATCTCGGTCGCAAAGAGGGCCGCGTTCGACAGCTCGGCCTCGCTCGCCGGTCCCTGGGCAACCCGCACCAAGCGGGCCACCTCCCGCAGCTCGGGAGGGGCGTCTTCCGGGTCTACCAGCCCGCTCAGGATTCGATCGAGAGTACGCACTTCAGTGGTTTCATCGTCCGCGGAGGTCACCGCGTTACTCCCTCGCCCTGGAATTTCTTCGCCAGCCTGCGAAGAGCCCGGTGCTGGAGGATCCGGACCGAGCCTGCGCTTCGTCCCATCACCTGGGCGGCCTCCTCCACGCTCAGGCCCGCCAGCACCCGCAGCAGGATCACCTCGGCTTGCGCCTCCGGCAACGAACCGACCAGCGCCGCTACTGCCTCTGAGGCCGACATCTGCTCTACCAGATCCTCCGGGCCCGGCCGCAGATCGGCGAAGTCAGCCTCCTCTTCGAGGACGACCGCCCTCGGGCGGCGCCCCTGTCGCCGGTAGTGGTCGACGACCCTGCGCCGGGCGATCGTGAACAGCAGAGCCCGGAACCGGGCGAAGTCGCCCTCGAAGCGGGGCAGGCTCTGGGCGGCCGCCAGCCACGTCTCAGAGGCCAGATCCTGCTCGTGACCTGGCGCCTTCTGGCCGAGGTATCGGAGCAGCAACGGTTGCACGGCGCGATAGAGGAGGCTCGCCGCCCACTCTTCGCCTCGACCGGCCGCCTCGACTGCCGTGTCGAGATCTCGATCTTCCATACGCCCGCCTCTGCCGTAGGTGCTCGCCTCGCACCTCGATCGACATCACCACCTCTGACCGGCCTCTCGACCGAGCGTCACTCTTCCACAAGCAGTTGGCCGTCGCGGCTTATAAGGCTCGAGCGGGCCACAGGCCCGGCCAAGGCAACCTCGATCGTGAGCAGCCTCACGACAAGAAGCCCGGCCGTCCTCTCGGAGACCTGGTCCGGCCGAGCCTCAAGAGAGCGAGCCTGGAACGAGAGGGTCACCCCCAGAGCCCCTCGATGTCAGGCAGGCCGCCTGGACGGCCCGGGTGAGCTACCTCTTCGGTAAGGCCAGCAGCACCGGGATCTGCCGGTCGGTCTTCTCCTGGTACTCGGCATATGGCGGGTAGGCCGCCACGGCCCGCTCCCACCAGACCCGTCGCTCTTCTCCCTCGAGCTCCCGCACGGTGGCGTCAAAGGGCTCAGGACCGTCCTGGATCATCACCTCGTCGGGATGGGCTCGCAGGTTGTGGTACCAGTCCGGGTGGTCCGGAGCTCCCCCCTTCGACGCGACGAGCGCGTACTGCCCGGCGTGCTCGACGCGCATGAGCGCCATCTTTCGCACCTTGCCGCTCTTTTTCCCTCTGGTCGTGACGATGATGACCGGAAGCCCGGTGTCACGAAGGGTGTTGGCTCTGGTCCCACCTGAGGCCTCGTACTCGGCGACCTGGTCGCGGACCCACTGGGCCGGGCTCGGCTCGTACTCACCTTCGAGTGGCATCTCCCCATCCTACGAACGAGGCCCGGGCTTGTCTCGGGGCGGTCCCAGCTCGCCCGTATGCAACGGGACCTGAGCGCCGCTATCTTGCCGGCTCATGGCGAAGAGACTTTCCGACAAGGACATCGAGCTACTGAACGAGCCCCAGATCGCCTGCGTGGCAACGGTGGGCGGGGAGGGAGCCGTTCAGCTCACCCCGGTCTGGGTCGATACCGACGGCGAAGCCGTCGTCATCAACACCGCCAAGGGCCGCGTGAAGCACAAGAACCTCGTCGCCAACCCGAACATCTCGGTCCTCGTGGTCGACAGGGCCGACCTCTACCGCTGGCTCTCTGTCAGTGGCCGGGCCGAGCTCGTCGAAGAGGGTGCCGACGAGCACATCGACCGGCTGGCTCACAAGTACCTCGGCGTCGACTCCTACCCGCAGCGCACCCCGGGCGAGGTACGAGTCATCGTGCGGGTGGTCCCCGAGCGCCGCCTCGGTCAGTAGGGACTCAGGCGAGCGAGGCGGCCACGGCGCCGAGCAGGCGGGCTGCCGCGTACGCGTCCTCGTAGGAGAGGTAGAGGGGCGCCAGCCCGAAGCGGCAGAGGTCTGGCGGACGGAAGTCTCCGATGACGCCCTTGCCGGCCGCAGCGGCCACGACCTCTGCGGCGCGCCGGTGGCGAAAGGAGACCTGCGAGCCCCGCTTGCTGGCCTCGGCCGGCGAGGCGAGCTCGAAACCCGTTCCCGCCATCTCGGCCACGACGGAGGCGAACAGGTCGGTCAGAGCAACCGACTTCGCCCGCACCTCCTCGATGCTGACCCCGGCGAAGGCCGAGAGAGCCGCCTCGAGGGCGGTGACGGCCGTGATGGGCGGTGACGAGGTGAGAAAGCGCCTGACGCCTCGCGCCGGCTCGTAGCTGGACGAGAAGTCGAAGGGGTGCTCGTGGCCGAGCCAGCCAGGAAGCGGGCTGTCGAGCTCTCGCTGCAGCTGCC
>JAJZLV010000106.1:4442-40198 GCA_021803215.1 Actinomycetes bacterium
AGCTCGGCGCCCCCGGTCCGCCGTTCAGGTACTTGTAGGTGCAACCGACTGCCAGGTCGACCTCGTTCTCGCTGAGGCCGACCGGGACGGCGCCGGCCGAGTGGCAGAGGTCCCAGATCATGAGGGCACCTGCCCGGTGAGCGGCCTGGGTGACCGCTGGCAGATCGTGCATGGTGCCGGTCCGATAGTCGACGTGGGTGGCCTCGACAGCCGCCACCTCCTCGTCGATGGCCCCGAGCAGGTCGGAGCGCTCGACCACCCTCAGCTGGGCCCCGTAGCGCCGGGCCGTCTCCGAGCAGGCGTAGAGGTCGCTCGGGAAGTTGTCGGTGCTGGAGAGGACAACCTTTCTCCCAGGGCGGGCCGCAAGGGCCGCCCCGAGAACCTTGTGGATCGCGATGGTCGTGGTGTCGGCGACGATCACCTCACCCGCCTCGGCTCCGACGAGAGGAGCGATCAGGTCACCCACCCGCTCGGGGGCCGCCATCCAGCCGGACTGCTGCCAGCCGGCGATGAGGCCCCTCCCCCACTCCTTGCGAGCGAGTCGCTCGAGGGCGATCGGCACCTCCTTGGCGAGCGCTCCGAGCGAGTTCCCGTCCAGATAGAGGACCCCATCCGGCAGGCTGAAGCGCTCCTTGGTGTGCTTGAGCGGGTCGCCGGCATCCGCCTGGCGAGCGCGCTCGAGGGTCCAGCTCTGTTCCATGGCGCCTCGGATCGTACAGGCGAGCCGGGATAGGAGACGATATGGGGATGGCTGGACAGGAACCGCCCCTCGAGCTCCAGGTCGACGAGAGGGTTGTCGGGGCGACGAGCCCGTCGAAGGTGTTCTTCTCGACCCGCGGCGAGACCGAGCCCGACCTCGTCAGGTACCACCTATCGCTCGGCGAGGGGGTGCTCCGCGGTGTCCACCGGCGACCGACGGTGCTGAAGCGCTGTCCGAACGGCGCCGAGGGCGAGTTCTTCTTCCAAAAGCGCCTCCCGAGGCCCCGGCCCGACTGGCCCGAGAGCGTCGCCGTCCCGTCTCCGAGCGGCCGGAAGGCCGAAGAGCTCTGCCCGACAGAGCTCGCCCACATCGGCTGGGTGGTCGATCTCGGTTGCCTCGATCTGAACCCCTGGCCCGTGCGCCGGGAGGACTTCGAGCATCCCGACGCGCTCCGCGTCGATCTCGACCCCCAGCCCGGGCTCTCTTTCGGCCAGGTCCGCCGGGTGGCTCTCGAGGTGCAGTCGGTCCTCGAGGAGCACCGGCTCTACGGCCACCCGAAGACCTCCGGCTCACGCGTCATCCATGTCAAGCTCCCCATCGGGACGCGCCGGGAGTCGACGGCCTTCAGGCGGGTGGGCCTCGCCATTGCCCGCGAGGTGGAGCGGCGCCTGCCCGGGATCGCCACCTCGACGTGGAGGAAGCAGGAGCGGGGCGATGCCGTTTTCGTCGACTGCAGCCAGAACGCCCGTGACCGCGCCGTCGCCTCGGCCTACGGCCTCCGGGTCGACCCCGCGGGCCGAGCCTCGTGCCCTGCCGAGTGCTCCGAGCTGAAAGAGGTGGAGCCGGCTGGGCTCACCATCGCCACGGTGCCAGGCATCTTCTCCGAGCGCGGCGACCCGTCGGCTTCGATCGACGACGTCTCCCACAGCGTGGAGAGCAGGCTCGAGCTGGCTCGCAAGGCGGAGCGAGACGGCCCCGGAGAGGCTCCCTGGCCGCCCCACTTCGCCAAGCGAAAGGGCGAGCCTCGGCGGGTGCGACCGAGCCGGCGGAGTACAACGTAATCATGGCCCGCCCGCTCTGGAAGGAGCTTCGCGCCGCGCGCAGGCAGCGACTCTCGGGCTCGTTCGGCCGCTATGGAGCCGTCCCGCCCCCACCCCGACCCCGCTTCGGTCTGGCGCTCATCTCCCTTGCCGTCGCAATCGCCGCCCTCGTGCTGAACGGAACCCACAACGGATCGCTCCGGGCCCACGCCCTCGACCCGCGGATCTGGGCCGGAGCCTCGGCGGCCGCCTTCTTGGTCTTCGGCTCGATAGCCGTCCGCCGCTTCGCCACTCAGATCGGCCGCCTGGTCCACTCGGGCGGCGGCCCGACGGCAGGTGCTGCCCTGCGCCTCATCCTCACCATCACCGGCATCGTCATCGTCCTCGTGGTCACGATCGGGATGCTCGGGGTGAGCGCCGCGAAGCTGTTGGCGGCCGCCGGGGTCACCGGCATCATCATCGGCCTGGCGGCCCAGCAGAGCCTCGGCAACGTATTTGCCGGCATCGTGCTCATGGTCGCAAGGCCCTTCGTGGTCGGCCAGCGCATCCGGATCCGCTCTGGCTCCTTCGGAGGGATCTTCGAGGGGACCGTGCGCGGGATGGGCCTCACCTACGTCGAGATCGAGACCGACGACGGGGTCGTGAACATCCCGAACCTCGGCATGTTGGCGGCCGGGGTCGGCCCCGCCCCGCCGCCGGCCAAACCTGAGACCCCTGGGCTCTACGTGAACCGAGCCATCCCGAAGCGCCCGCCTCGCACGGCGAGCAGCCATCCTCCCCGCCGGGTACGCAAGGAGCCGCCCGCTCCCCGCCGGCCCCGCGAGCTGATCCAGCGCATGCGCCAGCGGCGCCAGCAGACAGGTGAGGGCGAAGGAGGCGCCGGACCCGAGGCGGGTGGCCCGCGAAAGCCGATGCCGTGAGCGAGCACGAGGGGCTCCTCGCCGATCTCCTCTCGGCCCTCGGCCCGGCCAACTGCTCGAGCGACCCCGAGGTGGTGGCCTCGTACTCGACGGACTGGACGGGCCGGTTCGGCGGCCAGGCGCTCGCCGTCGCCCGCCCGGGTGACGCCGGCGAGGTGCGAGACCTCTTGGAGCTCGCCAGCCGCCACCAGGCAGCTCTCATCCCCCAGGGCGGCAACACCGGCCTCGTAGGGGCGTCGGTCCCTCGGGCCCGCCTGGAGGACGGGCGGCCCCAGGTCCTCCTCTCGCTCACCCGCCTCTCTGGGGTCGAGGAGGTCGACGTGAGCGGCCTGCAGCTACTCGCCGGGGCCGGCACCACCCTCGCGGCAGCAGCCGAGCAGGCTTCCCGTCACGGTCTCGGCCTCGGGATCGACCTCTCGGCCCGGGCAAGCGCCACGCTCGGAGGGATGGCCGCCACCAACGCCGGCGGGCTGAGCGTCTTCCGCCACGGTCCGATGCGAGAGCGCCTCAGGGGCATCGAGGCCGTCCTTCCAGACGGGAGCGTGGTGAGCGAACTGAGCGGCCTCGCCAAGGACTCGGTCGGCTGGAGCCCGACCGCCCTCTTCGCCGGCTCCGAGGGCACCTTGGCGATCTTCACCAAGCTGATCATGAGGCTCGTCCCGCTCCCCCGCCGACGCCTCGTCGCCCTCGTCGCCTTCTCCTCGCTCGAGGAGGCGCTCGAGAGCGCCGCAGCCGGGCGAGAGCTCCTCTCGTCCCTCGAGTCGATGGAGCTCACGCTCCGAGCCGGCATGGAGCTGGCCGTCTCCCACTTCGCGCTCCCCGCCCCTGTCGGGCTGAAAGAGGGGGCCGGCGCCTGGCTCACGATCGAGCTCGCCGGCTCGGGCGACCTCGAGAGCGAGCTAGGCGCGCTGGTGGGCCGCCACCGGCCGCTCTCCTCGGCCGTCGCAAGCGAGGCCCCCCTGCAAGAGCGGCTCTGGGCCTACCGCGAACGCCAGTCGGAGGCCGTCTCGCGCCAAGGAGTGCCCCACAAGCTCGACGTCGCCGTGCCGGCCGGCCGCCTGGCCGGGCTCTTCGCCGGCCTCGCCGAGCGACTGGCGGGCCTTCCATCGAGCGAGCTCTACATCTGGGCCCACCTCGCCGAGTCCAACCTGCACGTGAACGTGATCGGGCCGCCGCCCGAGGACCAGGCGGTCGACGATGCCGTCATCGACCTCGTCTGCGAGCTCGGCGGCTCCATCTCGGCCGAGCACGGCGTCGGCATCGCCAAGGCCGGCTACCTGCGGCGGGCCCGGCCGCCCGGCAATCTCGCCCTCATGCAGAGGGTGAAGGCCGCCTTGGACCCCGAGCGGCTGCTCAACCCCGGGGTGCTGGAGCCGACCTAGCCCGGGCGACGTCGGCGTCGAGATAGCGCCGGGCCCGCCAGAGGACCAGGGCCCCGGCGGCCACCCCGGGGCTAATGATCAAAAGGGCGGTCCGGTAGTTGTTGCCGAGCGCCCCGGCGATCGAGAAGACGACCACCGAAGCGGCCGCCTGCCCGGCGATGACAGAGACGATGTTGAAGGCCGCGAAGCCGGTGCCCCGGATCCGGGCGGGAAGGACGTCGGAGAGCCCGGCCTTCAACGGCGGGACGGCCACGGTAACGAGGAAGGTGCCCGCCAACTCGAGGACGTAGACGGCCGCAAAGGCCATGTGGATGAAAGAGAGGACGAAGACAGACCCTCCGAAAAGGAGCGCAATGGCCGGCAGCGCGACCCGCCCGCCCCTGTAGCGAAGAGCGATGCGGTCCGCCAGCCGCCCACCGACGAACACCCCGGGCACACCCGCGAGGACGATCAAAAGCCCGGTGAAGGCGGCCGCCTGACCAGTGCTCTTTCCGAGCTGGTGCTCGTAGAACTGCGGCAGAGCCGAGGCGGCAGCCGTGACGGTGAACAAGAGCGCCGAGACCCCGATCAGGGCGTAGCGGAGCGTCCTTATCGAGAGCACGGTGCGAAAGCCGACGAGGAGATGGGCAGTCATCTCCTTCAGGCCGTGCGCGAGCGGGAGAGCCGGCCCCAGCTCTTCTGGCGCCTGATCGACGGCGCCTCGTACCGGCTCTCTCAGGCGCCAGACGGCAAAGGCGATGAGTGAGCCGGGAAGCCCGACCAGCAAGAAGGCGGCCCGCCAGCCGGCCGCGCTCGCCACGATGCCGCCGAGCGAGAGGCCGAGGCCGAAGCCGATGAAAGAGAGGCACTGCTGAGCAGCAAAAGCGAGGCCCCGGCGACGCTGCGGGTAGAAGTCGGCCAGCAGGCTCGAGGAGGAGGGCTCACTCACAGCCTCTCCCATCCCGAGGGCGGTCCGCACCACCACGAGGGAGGCGAAGTCGAAGGCGGCTGCCGTCAGCGCGGTGATGGCCGACCAGACGACGAGGGTGATCGCTATGCCCCGACGCCTCACCCACCTGTCAGCCAGGTAGCCGGCCGGGACGCTCACTATCCCGTTCGCGATCGTGTAGCAAGAGAGGAGGAGACCCAGCTGGAAGTCGCTCAGGTGGAAGGCGTGCTGGATCGGGCTGGCGGCGCCGCGCAGGATGTTCTGGTCGACCTGGTCGATCATGAGGACGAAGGCCAGCACCCACATCGGCCAGAGAGAGGTGGCGTCTTCTGCCAGCTTGCCACCCGAGGTCATCGGCTTCGCCACTGGCTCATCCTCGCAGGCCCGGCCGGCGTGGCGGCGCCGGCCCAACCAGCTCTCGGACCCTTTCGACAGCGAGTCCTCCCCGAGCATGGAGAAAAGGGCTGCCCCTCTCGTGGCGCGGTCCAAGATCGCTCGGCATGAAGCCCTCCTGTCGGGGCTACGAAGGAGGCAGCGCTGGACAAGAGCCCGGGCGCTGGCCGGGCTAGGGCACAAGACCAGACCGGGCGAGCAGGGCCTCGCCTGGACCGGGTGGCCGAGGTCCCGACCGGGCCACCGGCAAGGCGGGACCCAGCTCGGCTCAGTGTTCAGGAACGGTGAGAAAGGGACCGACGGTGTCTAGGCCGAGAGCCCGATCACGCTGGCCCGGCAGGCCCTCTTATACCTCGAGGTCGGCCTCGACCTCGGCCGAGTGCTGACCGAGGCGAGGTGGCGGGAGCCGGTACGAGACCGGCGTCCGGCTGAGCCCGATCGGATTCGACACCTGGGCGGAGGGATCCGTCCGCGCCGCCACGTGAGCTCGGGCAGAACCCTCGCTCACCTCGACCGAGGGCGACAGCCCGAGGCGCTCAGCGAGGGCGAAAGCCTCGGAGATGTCGTTGACGACGCCGCTCGGCACTCCGGCGCGCTGCAGACCCTCCACCCACTCGGCGGCCGGGCGGGCGGAGAGGCAAGCCTCGAGGACGGCGACCATCTCCTCGCGGTTGGTCACGCGGGCCTTGTTGGTGGAGAAACGGGGGTCGCTTGCCAGCTCGCCTCGCCCGATCACCCGGGTGAAGGAGGCGAACTGGCCGTCGTTCCCGACAGCCACGACAAGTGCCCGGTCGGCGGCCGCCAGCGTCTCATAAGGCGCGATGCTCGGATGGCGGTTCGCCATGGCCCGCGGCACGCGCCCGCTCGTGAGATAGGTGCTCGCCTGGTTGATGAGAGCCGCCAGCGAGCTCGAGAGGAGATCGACCCGCACGCGCTGTCCGAGACCGCTCGTGCGCCGCTCATAGAGGGCGGCCGTGATGGCGTTGGCCGCGAAGAGAGCTGTCAACACGTCGACCACGGCTACACCCACCTTGCGGGGCTCGCCGCCAGTCTCGGGCGGATCGCCGGTAATCGACATGAGCCCGCCGACGGCTTGGGCCAAAAAGTCGTAACCGGGCAGCCTCGAGCCCTCTTCTCCCCAGCCAAAGCCCGAGACCGAGCAGTAGACGAGGCCGGGGTTGGCCTCCGAGAGTTGCTCGTAGGAGAGACCGAGACGGGTTGCCGAGCCGGGCTTGAAATTCTCGATGAGGACGTCAGCCCTCTCTGCGAGCCGGCGCGCCTTCTCCCGTGCCTCGGGGACGGCCAGATCCCAGGCCACCCCCTTTTTGTTGCGGTTGACAGATAGGTAGTACGAGCTGGTGGTCCCGCCCGCCCCGTCGTCGACGAACGGTGGCCCGAAACCCCTGGTGTCGTCGCCCGCTCCTGGCCGCTCGACCTTCACGACGTCGGCCCCGAGGTCGCCGAGCAGCATCGCAGCGAAGGGCCCGGCCACCACCCGGGAGAAGTCGGCCACGAGGATGCCCTCGAGGGCCCCTCTCGTCCCGGCACTCACGACCGAGCCTCACCGCCGAGCCCGTAGCGGGTCTCGATGAGCGCTTCACCCTCGGAGAGGTCGAAGGCGGCCGCTCCGAGCTCTCGAAGCGACCGGCGGTGGTGCTCTCTTGTGGCGTCGAGGTCCGGCTGGACCCCGAACCTCCCGCCGTCGACGACCCGACGCTGGAGGGGGCGGAGGGCCCAGTCGGCCGGCAGCTCCGGCTCCCCCTCTCCCTCCAGCAACAGGAGCTCGGCTCTCGCCTCGCCCTCCTCATTGACGAGCCGAAAAGCCCGCTTCTTCCCGCCGCGCGACTGCTTGGCCGGTGAGAGCTTCTCGACGGCTCGTAGCTCGCCGGCGCTGTCGCCGACAGCCACCAGCTTGTAGACGAAGGCGGCCGTCGGGACGCCCGATCCGGTCACGACGCGGGTTCCGACGCCGTAGGCATCGGCCGGCTCGCCTGCCAGCTGCTCGATGGCGTACTCGTCGAGGTCTGAGGTGATCACGATCTTGGTCTCCTCGGCCCCGAGGTCGTCGAGCAGCCTGCGGGCCTCCTTGACCTCGGTGGCGAGGTTGCCCGAGTCGAGACGGATGCCGCCGGGGCCGCTCACGCCCCGCTCCCGGCAGAGCGCCACGGCGCGGCGGATGGCTCGCTCCACCTCGAAGGTGTCGACGAGCAGCGTCGTCCCGGTCCCCATGGCGTCTAGTTGGGCTGAGAAGGCCTCTTCTTCCGAGTCGTGGGCGAGGATGAAGGCATGCGCCGCGGTACCGGCTGTCGGGATGCCGTAACGCCTCCCCGCCTCGAGGTCGGAGGTCGAGGCGAAGCCAGCTATGTAGGCAGCCCGGGCGGCTGCCACCGCTGCCAGCTCGTTGGTTCGACGAGCGCCCATCTCGATCACGGGCCGCCCGGCAGCTGCTCCGACCATGCGGGAAGCGGCCGCCGCCACCGCTGAGTCGAAGTTGCAGATGGACAGGACGAGGGTTTCCAAAAGGACGGCCTCGCCGAAGCTCGACTCGATCGTCACGACCGGGCTGCCGGGGAAGTAGCACTCTCCCTCGTCGTAGGCCTCGACGGAGCCGGAGAAGGAGTATCCCTCGAGGAAGGACAGACACTCGGGGGAGACGATGCGGTTCTCCTCGATAAAGCCCAGCTCGGCGGGGGAGAAGGAGAAGAGCTCGAGTGCCTCCAGCAGACGGCCAAGACCGGCGAAGACTCCGTAGCGACGCCCGGCCGGCAGCGACCTCGAGAACGTCTCGAAGACGGCCGGGCGCCAGGCGACGCCCGAGCGGAGGGCGGCGTCGAGCATCGTGAGCTCGTAGTGGTCGGTGAGAAGGGCGCTCGATGCCATGTCGAAGCGAGGCTACCTGGGCTCGCCGGGCGCCTTTCATGACCTGCCAGCCGGCGGGAGAGCTCCCTCCCGCCAAGCCTAGGGGCGAGGGCCGCCCCCGTAACGGGCGAGCTGCCGGCTCTCTGCCACAAGCCTCCCCTCCTTGTCGAAGAGGGCTCCTTGCTCATCGACATAACCACCCGTGTACGCCCGGGTCTCGAAGCTGGCGTGGCACCAGTCAGAACCTGGCCGGTGGCGCCAGTGGACCGTGTACTCGATGGTGGGCGCTCCGGCGGGATCCGGCTCGAGAGTCCTTCCGAAAACGGCCGGCGGCCAGCAGTCGAGGAAGACCGCCACCGCCAGGGCGTCGGTCGGCCTCCCGTCAGCCAGGCGGGTCCAGCCGCCCGTCTTCGCCTCGCCGGGCTCACTTCGAAGGAAGAAGGCATCCTCCGCCCGGGCCACCCGCTGCTCGACCCGCTCCCAGAGGGGGACCTCACCGCCGACGCGAAGGAGGGCCGAGGATGACTCCGGGCCGGGCACCGAGGGGGCATCGGGCTGGAAGTCGTGGGACCCGGCCTCCCGCAGGCGCCCGAGCGTCACCAGAGCGGCACAGCGCACCTCGCCCGACTGGACCAGCTCCAACCGGTAGAAGGCATGGCCCCGCCCGACACGAAGCGCCCTCGCCTCTATCTCGCAGCTGGTCGTCTCGGGGCGAGAGAGGTAGTGCACCGTCATCGTGAGAGGGTCGGGCAGGCTGGACTCCTCGAGCGCCGCCCGCAGCAGCAAGGCAGCCAGGTAGCCGCCGTTCGGGCCCGGTCCGACCTCCCAACGCTCAGACACCATCGCGAGGTAGCGGCCATCGCCGAGCTCTCGCAGCGCCGTATCGGCGTCGAGCTCGTACCGCTCGCCGACGCTCTCGACCACTTCGAGGGAGCGATCCATCTCCTTCTCCTATCAGACTGGTGACGGCGGCCGCCTCCCGGCAGACTGGCCGAGATGGCAACCCAGCAGCTCGCTAGCGCCCTCACCGTCACCCGGCTCTCGCTCCATGTGCTTGGCGCCAGCGTCTGGGTCGGGGGTCAGATCACGGTCGGGGGCCTCCTCTCGACAGTCCGCAAGCTCGGAGAGGGAGCGGGCCGGAAGATCGCCCAAGCCTTCGGGCGTCTGCAGTGGCCGGCCTACGCGCTCCTGCTCGCGACAGGGGTCTGGAACGTCCTGGCCGTCCACGTCGGCCGCGCCACCGGCAGCTGGCTCGCGGTGCTGTGGGTGAAGATCGCAGTCGTCCTCCTCGCGGGCCTCGCCGCCTTCTTGCATCAGCGCTCTCGCTCGGCGGCCGGCCTCGCAATCTGGGGTGCCATAGCCGGCCTCTCCTCGCTCGCAGCCCTCGTGCTCGGTGTCGCCCTGGCCGGCTGAGTCCGCCGAAAGGAGAACCATGCTCATCCACAGCTGCGACGAACCACCCGAGAAAGACGACTGGTGGCACTTCGCGAGGAGACCTCAGCTCGGTCACCTGGTGGCTCCCGGGAAGCAAAGGAAGCTCCCGGTGGTGGTGCCGACCCAGTACGTGCTCGCTGGCACTCCCGACCAGCCGGAGGTGCGCCTCCACCTCGCGAAGGCCAACCCGGTCTTCTCCGCCCTCGACGAGTCACCAGCCTGCCTGCTGAGCCTGGCAGGCGACTGGGCCTTCATCCCCTCTTCCTGGAAGGCGATAGGGGACGAAGATCCGTCCCGGGGCGTCCCGACCACCTACTACACGGCTGTGCAGCTCTTGTGCCGAGCCGAACTGGTGGACGACGAGGCCGGAAAGGCATCCATCCTCCGGGACCAGCTCGCGACCTTCGAGCCGGAGATGGACCACGTCGATCCTGCCGAGCACGCCCGTCAGCTGCCGGCCATCCGCGGCCTGCGCCTCACGGTGGACGAGGTGAGGGCCAAGTTCAAGTACGGCGGCAACGTCGACGAGGCTCACCGCAGCGCCGTCGCCGAGCACCTGGCCGCCAGGCGGCGGCCCGGTGACGAGGCCGCCCGCCGACAGGTCCTTCGAAGCATCGCCAGGCGAGCCGGTCCGAGCTCCCTCTGAGCAGGCAGCCGGCCTCGGAGCGGGCCCTCCGTTCACCATGCCATCGGAACCGTTGGCAGTGCCTCGAGCGGACCGGTGACTCAAGCCGTCAGGGGCCTCGGGCCCCGGGCCCGAGGCCCCACCTCGCCCGTGAGCGCCCATCCGGGTTGGGCAGGGAGTGTCGCCAACGAGTGCTGGATGGGATAGGACTGGTCCTCCCGCCGGCGCTGCCGGCCCCTGACAGCGTCGCCCTGCCGCGAGGCCTGACCGGCTGCTTGCGTCGCCGACCTGCCGGCGAGCAGGCGGTGGACCCTCCTCGCCGGATCACGTCGAGCCCGTATGAAGCCTTCGAGCTGGGAGGACATCTGGTCGCGCCTCGAGCGGGCGCTCGAAGACAGCTCGGGCGACCCGAGCGCCAGCGGGGAGGCGTCCGGAAGAACCGGCCGGGTGGCCGAACAGCAGCTCGCGTCCGAGAAGGACTCGCTCTTTCTTGCCGGGGTCCCGGTCGTGTTGAGCCCACACGGCCCGCCGGGAGGTCAACCCCGTCGGCTGGTAGACGGCCGCCAGGCGCCCTCCTGATGCCGCCTGGGCCGAGATGGAGTCCTTTCCGGCTTCGGGCAGCTGCCCTCCGAGCAGTCGATTACGATCGCCCGTTCGATCACGGCGGGCTCCTCAAGACGAGACCGCCTGCTCGACGAGAACTGCCAGCGCCACGAGGCGCTCCTCCCCCCCGGCAGGTGCCACTAGCTGCAGGCCGGTCGGCGGCCGGCCTGGGCAGGGGACCGGAAGCGTTATGGCCGGCAGCCCAGCGAGGTTGACCGGCGAACAGAGGGCGCCGTAGCCGGAGCTGGACTCGCCTTCGAAGAACGGCCGTCTCGGAAGGGTTGGAAGCACCAGCGCTCCGAATCGCGAGAAGAGCTCCTCGAGGCTTTGAGAGAAGCTTCTCTGCACCCGCCGGGCGGCATCGAGACTGGCCGCGTCCTGCTTGGAGCTGGCGAGACGGCCTCGCACAGGCTCTCCGAGGCCGGCCACCCGATCCTGCTCCAGGAGGAAGGCGTCCGCCGCGAAGGCCTCGTCGGAAAGAAGGGTCTGCTGGGCAACCCAAGCCTGTTTCCAGCCGGCCAGAAGAGCCTCCTCGAAGACGATGCCGGTCTTCAACAGGGCGTCGTCCACGGCCGCCTCTATCGCCGGGTCGATCCCCAGCCTGGCACCCAGCTCGACCCGCAGTCGGCCGAGATGGAACGAGAGGTCGGTCGCCGGCTCGAAGCCGCCTTCCAGCTCCGACATGGCGGTCACGACGCCTGCCACGTCCGGGGCGATCGGCCCGATGGTGTCAAAGCTCGGAGCGAGCGGCCAGACGCCGTCGAGGGAGAGCCGGCCATGGGTCGTCTTCAGCCCGACCACGCCGCAAGAGGCAGCCGGGATCCTCACCGAGCCGCCGGTGTCAGAGCCGAGCGCCCAGTCCACCTCACCCCGGGCCACCGCGGCGGCCGAGCCGGAAGAGGAGCCGCCGGGAACCCGGCCCGGGTCGGCCGGGTTCTCCGGCGTACCGTACCAGGGGTTCACCCCCGAGATGCCGTAGGCGAGCTCGTGCAGGTTGGTCTTCCCACAGAGCCTGACGCCGGCCGTTCGAAGGGCTGAGATGCAGGCGGCGTCCCGGCTCGCCGGCGTCGCCCTCTCGGCCACCGCCCGGCAGCCGGCCGTCGTCACCGAGCCGGCCACGTCGATCAGGTCCTTCACCCCGATGAGCGAGCCAGCCCCATCTCCTCGCAAGGGTCCTGGCCCGAACCGCTCGATCCAGGTGGTGTCCTTTTCGCTCACCACGGCTCCCTCCTCATCAGCAGGTAGAATCCTGCCATCAACGACCTCTTGGAGCGCCTGCGGGCCAGCGAGTGGCGGATGACGCCCCAGCGGCGGGTGGTGGCCGAGGTGCTCGACGGCGAGCACGTCCACCTCACCGCCGAGACCGTCCACAGCCGTGCCCAGGCGCGCCTGCCGGAGATCAGTCTGGCCACCGTCTACAACACCTTGAACGAGCTGGTTGCGATGGGCGAGGTGCTCGAAGTGCCCGGAGCCGCAGGAGCCAAACGCTACGACCCGAACGCCCACCTGCACCACCATCATCTCGTCTGCACCGTCTGCGGCGAGCTGCGCGACGTCTTCCCGACGGGAGAAGAGGCGCTCTCGCTCTCGACCGACGACCGCCACGGCTTCGAGCTCCGATCGGTCCAGATCGTCTTCACGGGACTCTGTCCTTCCTGCCGCTAGCCCAGCCTCGCCCGCTTCGGACCCGAGCTCCCGATCGCCGCTTCGAGCACCCGGCGCAGGCTGGCGGGCCGGAGCACGGCCAGCTCGACCGGCGGGGAGGTCCAGGGCAGAGAGACCTCCTTTCTCTCCTCGAAGAGGCGCTCGCCGTCGACCCAGAAGATGCCGCCCGATGTAACGGCCAGCCTCGCTCCGCGGGCAATGGCCCGGACGCTCGGGGCAAGGGGCCGTCCGAGTCGCTCGGACCAGGTGATCCGCCTCGTACCGAAGCGGTTCGAGAGATGCTCCTCGAGCTCTCTCGGACGCCCGACGGCCACGAAACAGGCCCTCTCCCCGTATCGCCCGGTCACCTCTGCTCTGACGGCCTGCAGATCAGCCAGCGAGAGGTCGCCCGAGCCGACGTATTGGAGGAGCTGATCGGCCGCCAGGTACCAGTCCGGCCTCTCGGCCAGGCGGAGCTCACGGGAGCGCCGCTGCTCGCTCACCAGGCCGCCCGGGGCTCGCTCCACCCTCTCATCTTGGTCCATCCCCCCGTTTCTCCCCCCCGCTAAGTACCCTTTAGCGGCTGGCTACAAGGGAGAACGGACCTTGTCACAGGGAAGCACCCACCGGAGAAAAGGCCGCGTCGAGCGCCTCACCAAGCGGCAGAAGGTCGTGGCCGGTCTCGGCGCCTTGGTGCTGCTGGCAGCCATGGGCGGAGCGGCTGCCGTGCTTTCGAACGGGCCGTCGCAGGCGGCGGCCAAACCCCTTCGCCACAGCCACAAGGCGCAGCCGGCGCAGCCGGCCAAGAACGTGGTGAAGTCGCCGAGCCACCTCTGTCCCTTGACCGGTACCCCGGCGCCTGGCGGCAAGGTACCCGCCCGCCCCGCCCTCGGCATCAAGATCGGCAACGACCCGGCCTCGCGGCCCCAGACAGGCCTCGAGCACGCCGACATCGTCTACGAGGAGATGGCAGAGGGCGGCATCACGAGATATCTGGCCGTCTTCCAGTGCCACCAGGCACCGGTCCTCGGCCCTGTTCGCTCGGTCCGCTGGACCGACTGGCACGTCCTCGCCTCCTACGGCCACCCCATCCTCGCCTTCTCGGGCGGCATCAGCTACTGGGACAACCTCGTGGCGCGCCTCGGCTGGCTCTACGACGCCAACGGCTCCTTCCCGCCCGGCGAGTACGCCTACTACCGGACCTCGAACCGGGTGGCGCCCTGGAACCTCTACACCTCAACTGCCCGCATCTGGGCCCTCGACAGGGCCAAGACTCCCCCGCCTCCCCAGTTCCGCTACAGCGATTCCCTGCAGGCAGGTTTCACAAAGGCGTCCGCTGTCACAGTCGTCGGATTCGCCGAGGGCGTCAATGTCGTCTGGAGGTGGAGCACAGCTGTCGGTGCCTGGCAGCGCTACTACGCCAACACACCCGACACCGACTCGACCGGGGTCCAGCTACAGGCGAAGAACGTCGTCATCGAGATGGTGCAGACCCACTCCGGGCCCTATGCCGAGAGCGGCTCGACCTTCGGGACCGACTCGATCACCAAGGGAAGCGGCGTCGCATACGTCTTTCGCGACGGCCACTTCGAAAAGGGGAGCTGGCGCCGTCCGAGCTACCACGACCCGATGGGCCTCTACTTCGCCAACGGGAAGCGGGTCGACCTGACGCCCGGCAACACCTGGGTCGAGATGGTCCCGACCACCTACGCGGTACAGGTCAGCCGCTAGATCTCGGGAAGCCCAGCTGCACGCCGCCGCCCCGGGCGGCCGGGTCGGGCCAACGGGCCGTGACCACCTTGCCCTTGGTGTAGAAGGCGACGCCGTCGCGTCCGTAGGCGTGCAGGTCTCCGAAGAGGGAGTCTCTCCAGCCGCCGAAGGAGTAGTAGGCGACCGGAACCGGGATCGGGACGTTCACGCCGACCATGCCGACCTCCACCTCGCGCTGGTAGCGCCGGGCGGCTCCCCCGTCGTTGGTGAAGACCGCGGTGCCGTTCCCGTAGCGGTTGGCGTTTACAAGCGCCACGGCCTGTTCGAAAGAGCCGACCCGTACGACCGAGAGCACCGGACCGAAGATCTCGTCCCGGTAGCACGACATCGCGGGCCTGACGTGGTCGAGGAGGGTGGGACCGAGGAAGTAACCCGCCCTCTTGGCGGCCTCGTGCGCCCGCCCGTCGACCACGACGGTGGCACCGTCTGCCTCGGCCGCCGTCACGTAGGAGGCCACCTTGTCCCGGTGGGCACCGGTGACGAGCGGTCCCATCTCGACTCCGGGCTGGTCGCCCGGGCCGACAGCCACCTCTGCCATGCGGGCGGCGATCGCTGCGACGAGCTCGTCCCCGACGGGGTCAACGGCCACGAGGACCGAGACCGCCATGCAGCGCTCGCCGGCCGAGCCGAAGCCGGCCGAGACCGCCGCATCGGCTGCCACCGCGAGGTCGGCGTCTGGGAGGACGACCATGTGGTTCTTCGCCCCGCCAAGGGCCTGCACCCTCTTTCCGCCCCCAGTCGCAGCCTCATAGACGTAGCGGGCGATCGGGGTCGAGCCGACGAAGCTCACGGCCGCCACCTCGGGGTGCTGCAAGAGGGCGTCGACCGCCTCCTTGTCTCCTTGCACGACGGAGAAGACGCCGTCGGGCAGGCCGGCCTCCGCCAGGAGCTCCGCGAGGAAGACCGAGGCCGAAGGGTCCTTCTCCGACGGCTTCAGCACGAAGCAGTTGCCGGCGGCCAGCGCCACCGGGAACATCCACATAGGCACCATGGCCGGGAAGTTGAACGGCGTGATCCCGGCCACCACCCCGAGCGGGTGCCGGGTCGAGTAGGTGTCGACGCCCGTCGAGGCGTTCTCCGAGTAGCCACCCCTCAACAGATCTCCAACTCCGCAGGCGAACTCGACGACGTCGATGCCGCGGGCGATCTCCCCGAGGGCGTCGTCAACCGTCTTTCCGTGCTCGGCGGTAATGAGCTCGGCGAGCTCCCTCCTCCTTTGCACGAGGAGCTCCCGGAAGCAGAAGAGGATCGAGGTACGGTGGGCGATCGAGGCCTCGCGCCATGACCTGAAGGCCCCGGTTGCGGCCGAGACGGCCTCCGCGACGAGGCCGGCGTCCGCGAACAGGACCTCGCCCCGTCGCTTCCCGGTAGCCGGGTTCACTATCTCGCCCCGGCGCAGCTCTGTCCTGTCGAGACCGGCGGCTTTTCCTGCGATGAAGTGAGGGACGAGAAGCTGCCCGTCCGAGTACTGCTCGGCCATCAGTCGAGCGCGCTCATGACGTGCTTCACGCGGGTGTAGTCCTCGAAGCCGTAGATCGAGAGGTCCTTGCCGTAGCCAGAGTGCTTGAAGCCGCCGTGGGGCATCTCGGCGGCGATCGGGATGTGGGTGTTGATCCACACGCAGCCGAAGTCGAGCCCCTTCGCCATGCGCATGGCCCGGGCGTGATCCCTCGTCCAGACCGAGGAGGCGAGTCCGTACTGGACCCCGTTGGCCCACCTGAGCGCTTCAGCCTCGTCGCTGAAGCGCTGCACGGTGATGACCGGGCCGAAGATCTCGTTCTGGATCATCTCGTCGTCCTGGTGCAGGCCTGCGACCACCGTTGCCTCGAACATGTAGCCCTTCTCGCCCAGATGGTGGCCTCCGGTCAGGACCTCGGCGTGCGAAGGCGTCCGCTCGATGAAGCCGTTCACCTTCTCGAGCTGGTTGACGTTGTTGAGCGGGCCGAAGTCCGGCTCGGCTTCGGGCGCTCCGACCTTTTTGTTCCTTGCCTCTTCGACGAGAGCCGCCACGAAGTCGTCGTGCACCTTGGGAGCGGCGAGCACCCGCGTGGCCGCGGTGCAGTCCTGCCCGGCGTTGAAGTAGCCGGCCCCCGCTATCGTCTCGGCCGCCTTCTCGACGTCGGCGTCATCGAAGACGATGACCGGCGCCTTTCCGCCGAGCTCGAGGTGGACCCGCTTCAGGTCGTCGGCAGCCGCCTTGGCCACCTCCATTCCCGCACGGACCGAGCCGGTGACAGAGACCATGGCCGGCGTCGGGTGGGAAACGAGCGCCCGGCCGGTGTCGCGGTCGCCGCAGACGACGTTGAAGACTCCCTCCGGCAGGAACTCCGCCATCACCTCGGCCATGAGGACGGTCGAGACCGGCGTGGTGTCGGAGGGCTTGAGGACGACGGTGTTGCCGGCCGCCAGGGCGGGCGCCCACTTCCAGACAGCCATCATCAGCGGGTAGTTCCATGGCGTCACCTGGGCGCAGACGCCCACAGGCTCGCGGCGAACGAAGGAGGTGTGCCCCGCCAGGTACTCGCTGGCGGCCCTTCCCTCGAGGAGGCGGGCAGCGCCGGCGAAAAAGCGGATCTGGTCTGCCATCGGCGGGAGCTCCTCGCTCATGGTGAGGCCGAAGGGCTTGCCGGTGTTCTCGCACTCGGCGGCCACGAGCTTTTCGCCGCGGGCTTCCATCGCATCGGCTATCCGGAAAAGTGCCAGGCTGCGCTCGGAGGGTG
Organism: Actinomycetes bacterium; assembly: GCA_021803215.1. GTDB lineage: Bacteria > Actinomycetota > Acidimicrobiia > Acidimicrobiales > Bog-793 > JAJZLV01. The sequence continues at coordinate 21,461 of JAJZLV010000106.1, forward strand.
TGGCGTCCCGCCAGCCTGGAAAGGCCTCCTCGGCCGCCTTGAAGGCGGCGTCAATGTCGGCCGCCCCCGACTTCGGCGCCTCGGCGTAGGCCTCACCTGTGCTCGGGTTGATTACAGGGGTCGTCTCGCCGCTTTGTGAGTCGACGAGCTTGCCGCCGATGAAATTCTGCAGCATGCGTGTCACCTGGACCTCCGATAGTTCGTGTGCCCCGATTTTCCCAGATCGCTGCCGGCTTAACAAGCGAATCCGTCGTTGGTCGTCCCATTGGCGGCGGATTTCGTTGTGAGCAGTAGCCGAGACGACGGAGCCTGCAATATCCTCCAGCCATGAGCCGCGCTCGGGACTACCGCCGCATCTCCTATTGGATGGACTCCGTCGGCGAGGAGATCGTTCCCCGCCCTTTCCTCGAAGGCGAGGTTGAAGCAGACGTCGCCATCGTCGGCGCCGGCTACACCGGCCTTTGGACCGCCTACTACCTGAAGCAGGCGGATCCTGCCGTGAGGGTCGTCGTGCTCGAACGGGAGGTGGCCGGCTTCGGCGCCTCGGGCCGCAACGGCGGCTGGTGCTCGGCTCTCTTCGCAGTCTCGGACAGCCGGCTGGCCGAGCTCTTCGGCAACGACACCATGCGGGCGATGCGCCGAGCCATGAACGAGACGGTCGACGAGGTCGGGCGGGTAGTCGAGGCGGAGTCGATCGACTGCCACTTCAGAAAGGCCGGGACGGTCGACGCCGCCCGCTCGCCCGCTCAGCTGGAAGCTCTTCGGGCAGAGGTCGAGCAGGCACGGCGCCTCGGGCTTCCAGAGGAAGATCTGCGGTTCATCGGGCCAGAGGAGATGAAAGAGCTCTTCGCCACGACCAAGGTGCTCGGCGGCACCTTCACGCCGCACTGCGCCTCGGTCCATCCAGCCCGCCTCGCCCGCGGCCTGGCATCCAGGGTTGAGGCCCAGGGCACGACGATCTTCGAGCAGACGGAGGTCCGCCAGATCCTTCCTCGGGCCGGCGTGTTCGCCACGATCATCACGAAAGACGGGAGGGTCTCGGCTCGCAATGTCGTCCTCGCCACCGAGGGCTTCACGGCCGAGCTGCCCGGGCTCGAGCGCACGGTCGTCCCCATCTACTCACTCATGGTGGCCAGTGCCCCGCTCGGCGAGGAGCGGGTGCAGAGCCTCGGGACAGCCCTCGCGGCCGGTGCCACCTTCACCGATGGCCGCCACCTCCTCGTCTACGGGCAGGTGACGCCGGACGGCCGCCTGGCCTTCGGGGGACGGGGGGCGCCCTATCACTATGGCTCCAAGACGAGAGACGAGTTCGGGAACGACCAGCGGGTGCACCCCCTCCTCGAGGAGGCGGCCCGCCAGCTCTTCCCCCAGCTGGGCGCGATCACCTTCACCCACCGATGGGGAGGCCCGATCGGAGCCCACCGGGACTGGTTTCCCTCCGTGCTCCACGACCCCGCCTCGGGGCTGGCCTCGGCCGGGGGATACGTCGGAGACGGTGTCTCCACCACGAATTTGGCAGGCCGGACGCTGGCTGATCTCCTCTTGAGCAAGCCGAGCGAGATCACGGCACTTCCATGGGTGGGGCACCAGTCACCCAGCTGGGAGCCAGAGCCTCTCCGTTGGGCGGGCATCAACGCCGGCCTGCGGGCAACCGCCCTGGCAGATGCCATCGAGAGCCGCACGAACCGCCCCTCTGGGATCGCCAAGGTGATCGGGCGCCTCACCGGCGCCTAGCTCAAAGCGCCCGGACGGCCTTTTCCATCACCTCGAGGCCGTCGATGAGCAGCTCCTCTCCGATCACGAGGGGAGGAAGGATCCGGACGACGTTGTCGAAGGTACCGGCCTTCAGGGCGATGACCCCCTGCTCGTGGCAGCTGGCGAGCACCCGGCTGGCCGCCCTCTGGTCCGGCGTGCGCGCCTTTCGGTCGGAGACGAACTCGATCGCCGCCATGGCGCCTCTCACCCGGACGTCTCCTACGGCGGCGCACTCCTCGACCAGGGGTCGCAGCCGGGCGGAGAAGATCTCGCCGATGCGCCAGGCAGCCTGCAACAGCTCCTTCGACCTCACCTCTTCTATGGCCGCCAGGGCGGCCGCGCAACAGACCGGGTTGCCGCCGAATGTCGAGCCGAGGCCGCCGGGGTGGACCGAGTCCATCAGCTCGGCGCGCCCGGTCACCCCGCCGATCGGGAGCCCCCCGCCGAGGCCTTTCGCAGTGGTGACGATGTCGGGAACGACGCCCGAGTGCTCGATCGAGAACCACTTGCCGGTGCGGGCGAAGCCGGCCTGCACCTCGTCTGCAACGAAGACGATGCCGTTCTCCTCACAGTAGGCCGAAAGGGCCTCCAAAAAGCCCTCACCCGGCACGACCACTCCGCCCTCTCCGAGAACCGGTTCGACGACGAGGGCGGCGATGCGATCGCCGCCGATCTGGCGATCCATCATCGTGATGGCCATCTCCGCACAGGCCGGCCCGCACTCATCGTAGGAGGCACCGGCTGCGCAGCGATAGGGGTAGGAGTAGGGCAGCCGGTAGACCTCGGGAGCCAGCGGGCCGAAGGCGCGCTTGTACGGCGCCGCCTTGGCCGTGAGTGTCATCCCCATGAGGGTGCGGCCGTGAAAGGCGTGGTCGAAGGCGACGACGGCCTGGCGTCCGGTCGCAGAGCGGGCCACCTTGACGGCATTCTCGACCGCTTCGGCTCCCGAGTTTAGAAAGAGCGAGCGGCGCTCCACCTCGCCCGGCACGAGCGAGTTGAGCTGCTCGGCGAGGGCGACGTAGCCCTCGTAGGGGGTCACCTGGAAGCAGGTGTGGGTGAAGGCGGCTGCCTGGGCGGAGACGGCCGCTGCCACGGCCGGCGCGGCCGAGCCGACGTTCAACACCGCGATGCCGGCTCCGAGATCTATGAGGGAATTGCCGTCGACGTCGACCACCACCCCGCCGGCCGCGGCGGCAGCGAAGACCGGCATGGTGATCCCCACCCCGGCCGGCACTGCCGCCCGACGCCGCTCCATCAGCTGGCGCGAGCGCGGACCAGGCAGCTCGGTGAGTATCTCTCTTCGTTGGCGAACCTCTGCCACAGCGGTCGTCCTCCTCGGAATCGGTTGTCACAGAGCTTACTGACGACGGATTCCATTGACACATAGGCCAGCGGATGTGACAATGAGCACCGCTTTGCCCGCGCCGCCTCCTTCTCAGCCTAGGAGCGGAGGACCGATGACGAAAGGAGGCTCTCTCGTGGCCATGGCGGGAAACGGCCTCCTCGACGAGGTCTCCCGACAGCTCATAGAGGCGCTGCAGCAGGATGGCCGCCGCTCGTACGCGGCGCTCGCCCAGGACGTCGGCCTCTCCGAGGCGGCCGTCCGCCAGCGGGTGAAGAGACTGCTCGACGAGGGTGTCATGCAGATCGTGGCGGTCACCGACCCCCTCACGGTCGGCTTCTCCCGCCAGGCCATGGTCGGCATTAAGGCGGAGGGCGACGTGCGCCAGGTGGCCAAACGCCTCGCCGAGCTGCCCGAGCTCGACTACGTCGTTCTCTGCGCCGGCGAGTACGACATCTTGGTCGAGCTTGTCTGCGAAGACGACGAGCACCTGCTCAGGCTGCTCGACGAGTCGGTCCGAAAGATCGAAGGGGTGAGGGAGACCGCCACCTTCATCTACCTCCGCCTCGAGAAGCAGACCTACTCCTGGGGAACCAGGTGAGACCAAAGGAAGAGATGACACAGACCGAGAACGAGATCGAAGTCCAGCCGGTCGGCTCGGGCCGGGACACCGAGTCGCTCAACGCGAGCGCCCGGGAGCACCTCTGGCTCCACTTCAGCCGGATGGGCGCCTACGGCCCGGACCACGAGATACCCGTCATCGACCACGGCGAGGGCGCCTACGTCTACGACTCCCGGGGAAAGCGCTACCTCGACGGGCTGTCGGGCCTCTTCGTCGTGCAAGCTGGACACGGCCGGAGGGAGCTGGCCGAGGCGGCCCGCGCCCAGGCCGAGAAGCTCGCCTACTTCCCGCTCTGGTCCTATGCCCACCCGGCCTCGATCGAGCTCGCGGAGCGCCTCGCCGGCTACACGCCCGGATCGCTCAACCGCGTCTTCTTCACGACCGGCGGATCGGAGGCGGTCGAGACCGCTTGGAAGCTCGCCCGGCAGTACTTCCGCTCGACGGGCCAGCCCTCGCGCTACAAGGTCATAAGCCGCTCCATCGCCTACCACGGCACCACCCTCGGGGCTCTCTCGATCACCGGCATCCCCGAGGCTCGCCAACCCTTCGAGCCACTCGTGCCCGGCTCGCGAAAGGCGATGAACACCAACCGCTACCGCTGCATCGACTGCTCGAACCTCGACGCCTGCAGCCTCCGCTGCGCCGACTCGATCGAGCAGGCCATCGAGTTCGAAGGACCCGAGACCGTGGCCGCCGTCTACGTCGAGCCGGTGCAGAACTCCGGCGGCTGCTTCCCGCCGCCCGAGGGCTACTTAGAGCGGGTCCGTGAGATCTGCGATCGCCACGGCGTGCTAATGGTCTCCGACGAGGTCATCTGCGCCTTCGGCCGGCTCGGTGAGATGTTCGCCTGCAACCGCTATGGCTACGTGCCCGACATCATCACCTGCGCCAAGGGGATGACCTCCGGCTACTCGCCGATCGGCGCCATGATCGCCCGTGACGAGCTGATGGAGCCCTTCTTGGAGGGGAGCCGCAGCTTCGCCCATGGCATCACCTTCGGCGGCCACCCCGTCTCCTCGGCAGTCGCCCTCGCCAACCTGGACATCTTCGAGCGTGAGGGGTTGAACGAGCACGTGAAGAAGAACGAGGCGGCCTTCCGCTCGACGCTCGAGAGTCTGAACGAGCTCCCGATCGTCGGCGAGGTGCGCGGGGCCGGCTACTTCTACGGCATCGAGCTCGTGCGGGACAAGAGCAGGAGGGAGACCTTCTCGGACGAGGAGGCCGAGTTCCTCCTGCGCGGCTTCCTCTCCCCCGCCCTTTTCGATGCCGGCCTCATCTGCCGGGCCGACGACCGGGGCGACCCCGTGATCCAGCTGGCCCCACCGCTCGTCTGCGAACAGCAGCAGTTCGACGAGATCGAGTCGATCCTGCGCGACGTCCTGCAGCAGGCCTGGGCGAAGATCTGAACGAGGGAGCGAGCGGCCCCGGCTAGAACGTCTCCGTGCGACTAGGACTACACCTCCCCAACTTCACCTTCCCCGACGGTCCCGCCTACCTCGCACGGGACCTCGCCGTGATTGCCCGCACGGCCGAGGAGGTCGGCTTCGATCGGGTCTCTGTGATGGACCACCTTTGGCAGATCCACATGGTCGGCCCCCGCGAGAACGAGATGCTCGAGGCCTACACCACCCTCGGATACCTGGCAGCCCGAACGGAGCGGGTCCGCCTCCTGACCCTCGTAACCGGGGCGGTCTACCGGGCACCTGGCCTGCTGGCGAAGGCGGTCACCACCCTCGACATTCTCTCAGGTGGGCGGGCGATGCTCGGGATCGGAGCCGCCTGGAACCAAGAGGAGGCGACCGGGCTCGGACTCGATTTCCCGCCGACGGCCGAGCGCTTCGAACGGCTCGAAGAGACGCTGCAGATCTGCCGGCGGATGTTCGACGGCGAGGACGGTCCCTACGAGGGCACCCACTACCGGCTCGGCCGCACCCTCAACTCCCCCCGCCCGCTCAACGGGCGGCGACTGCCGATCCTCATCGGCGGGTCGGGCGAGCGGAAGACTCTACGCCTGGTCGCCAAGTACGCCGATGCCTGCAACATCTTCAACTCCCCCGACGTGGCCCACAAGCTCGAAGTGCTGCGGAAGCACTGCGACGAGGTGGGGCGGGACTACGACGAGATCGAAAAGACCGTGCTTTTCAACTTCGACGTCGGCCCCAACGGAGAGAACGCCGCCCAGATCGCCGGGCGCCTGGGAGAGCTCGCGGCCCTCGGCTTCAGTGTCGCCCACGGGTCGGTGGCAGAGGTCGCCACCATTCACCCACTCGAGATTCTCGGAACAGAGGTCCTGCCCGAGATCGCCGAGCTCTAGGCGGCGCCGCTCCGCTCGCCCGGCCGCGGCGAGCTGCAGCCGGCTCTTGGAAGGCAGGCCGTCTGAACTACGCCAGAGCCATCACGGTCGGCAAGCGAAGCTGGATAGGGTCGGGGCATGTCCATCTACGACACACCGATCGCCTCGCTTGATGGCGAGCCACTCGACCTGCACCAGTTCGAAGGAAAGAGCCTCCTCGTCGTGAACGTCGCCTCCAAGTGCGGCCTCACCCCCCAATACGAAGGCCTCGAGCGCTTGCAGGAGAGATACGCCGGACGGGGCTTCTCGGTTCTCGGAGTGCCCTGCAACCAGTTCGGCGAGCAGGAGCCGGGCTCCCCCGAGGAGATAAGGACCTTCTGCTCGACCAACTATGGCGTCACGTTCCCGATGACCGAGAAGGTCGAGGTGAACGGGGACGGCCGCCACCAGCTCTACGAGCAGCTCACGAAGACACCCGACGGCGAAGGCAAGGCCGGGGACATCACCTGGAACTTCGAGAAGTTCCTCATCGCCCCCGACGCCAGCATCACCCGCTTCCGACCGATGGTCGAGCCCGAGTCGGCCGAGGTCGTGGGCGCCATCGAGGCGAGCCTGCCGGGCTGACAGTGGTCCGTCGGGCACCTGCGGACATAACCACCAAGCGGGGTATCGTCGTACCGGCCCGCGCCCTCAGCTGGCACTTCTCGCGCTCGGGTGGCCCAGGAGGCCAGCATGCCAACACGAGCGACACGCGGGTCGAACTCGTGTGCTCGACGGGCCTTCTGGCGGGAGACAGCCAGCTGCTACAAGGGGTCCGCGAGCGCCTCGGCACCAAGACGAGGGTGGTCGCCTCGGCCGAGCGCTCTCAGGCCGCCAATCGTCAACTCGCTCTCGAGCGGCTCGTCAAACGCCTCGACGCCGCCGCCCGGCGACCGAGACCCCGCCACCCGACCCGTCCGACGAGGTCCTCGATGGAGGCCCGGCTCGAATCCAAGCACCTCCAATCCCGCCGAAAGCAGGCCCGCCGCCCGCCTGACGAGGAGTAGCTCCACTCGAGCAGTCATCGGAGCGGGGGCAAGTGGGTATGTCGCCCGGAGCAGCCATTTCCGAGAGCGAGCCGAAAGAAGATGGCCGGTGGAGCCTGAACAGAACGACAGGCAGCTGCGAGCGGGGCAGCTGCTGGCCGGCAGGTACCGAATCGAGGAGCTGATCGGGCAGGGTGGCATGGCCGAGGTCTACAGAGGACGCGACGAACGCCTCGCCCGTCCAGTCGCCCTCAAGGTGCTGCGTCCCCGCTTCGCCCACGACCCGGAACTGCGCCAGCGCTTCGAGGAGGAGGCCAAAGCGGCAGCCCACGTCTCGAGCCCCCGAGTTGTGGCCGTCTACGACGCCGGCGAGGACGACTCGAAGTCGTTCATAGTGATGGAGCTCGTTGCCGGCGAGACTCTCCACGAGATCATCTCGCGCGGCCCGCTCTCGTCGGCGGCCGCCCGCTCGATCGGAGCCCAGGTGCTGGCCGCTTTGTCGGCGGCTCACGCGAAGGGCGTACTTCATCGCGACATAAAGCCCGCCAACATCCTCATCACCTCGGAAGGGGCAGTGAAGGTAGCTGACTTCGGGATAGCGAAGGCGATCCACCCCTCGCCCGGCTCGGAGCAGCACACGATGGACGTGATACTCGGAACTCCCTCCTACCTCGCTCCAGAGCGCGCCCAGGGCTTGCCTGCCACGGTGGCCTCCGACCTCTGGTCCGTGGGCGTCCTCCTTTACGAGTCGCTCACCGGTGCGAAGCCCTTCCAGGGCGAGAACGCGGTCGCGGTCTCGCTGGCAGCCAGCCAGGGCCGCTATCTACCCCTCACCGAGCTGCGCCCCGACCTCGACCCGAACCTGGCCGCGGTCGTCTCCCGGGCCCTCTCGCCCGTTCCTGCCGACAGGTTCGCCTCGGCCGACGAGATGGAACGAGCGCTCGGTCCAGCACCTCCCGGCGCGGCCGCTGCTGTCCTGCTCGACGACACCGCAGCCGCCGCGAGCGCGACGGGTCCGACCACCGTGAACCAAGGGCGCTCTGGCGAGGCCACCCCGCTCCTCGCACCGATGGGCGGCGCTATAGCCGCTCCACTCGTCGACGAGGCCCTCGTCGGCGGGCCAGTGGCTGAGTCGCCACTCGATCCGGCCAGGGTCGGCGCCGTAACGGCCGGGCACGAAAGCAGCCGCACAGGCACCGCGGTGCTGGCTGGCGCCGCTCTGGCTCTCGTTCTCAGCGGCCTCGCCGTCGCTCTCCTCGCCTCGCCGAGAGGCTCTCACTCCAAGCCTGCCTCGGGCAGAGTCGGTGGCGCGCCGACGACCACGAACCCCACCGAAGGCCCGTCACAGCAGCCACCAGGCGATCGCCGGTGCCGCGACGACCACGACGACCGCACCGAAGGCCCGTCACACCCCGGCCAGCACCACGACGACGACCACGACCAAACCGTCGGCCCCTCCCACAACCACGACATCGACAACATCCACCACGACATCGACAACATCCACCACCACGACATCGACAACATCCACCACGACATCGACGACGACCACGACGACCACCACTGCTCCGAAGGCGGCGGCCAAAAGCTCGTAGCTAGGCGGCGAACCCTCCGAGGCAGGTCGTCTCCCAAACAGCTCAAGTGGCCGACCGCTTTCGACGATAACTACAGATGACGGATGGGGGCAGTCGAACGACCCGAGGTCCTGCAGCAGACCTCGGGTCGCTCGCTGCCTACCGTCACCGGGAGCGCGGGCCCGCTCCTCAGCGGTTGCATGCCACTCGACCTCGCCGGCTGCCTCAGCCGTGCCGCCCTCCTCGCCTTCGAAGTCCTCGGCTTCTCCCTGCTCGACGGGGCCCCGCTGGCGCGATGGTTCGGTCCGCTCGTACATGAACGCCATCGAGCACCACGACCTGCCACCTGCGGGACCTTTGACCCAGCCCCGGCCGCCAGCGTGATCTCGGCCCTCTTGGCCTGCTGGGCTCTCGGGTAGCCCGGGGCCTTCGGAGAGCCCTGACATGCGGGGGCGACAGCACAGGCTCGGGGTCGTGGTCGTCCCGCCCAGCGCTCGGCTTGAGAGCAGGGCCGAGCGAGCCTCATGAGCATCTGCGGGGCAATCGGCAAGGCGGTTCTCGTTGCCACCGCAAGGCTGCGGCAACGGTGAGGGGTTGAGCATCCAGGCTGGCCACGGGCTCTCGAGGGCGCTGGCAGCCCGCGCTGTCCCCTCCGGGCTCCTCGGGTGGATCACAAGTCAACAGGGCCGGCACGTCGACTTCTTCGCCGCCCGGGCCCGCCGGAGTGCCGGCGCAGCGGGCCCCGCGTGACCAACGGGTCAGATCCGGTCACATGTCGCCAGAAGAGCCTCCTTTTCTGACCGCAGGCCTGCTCGGCGACCAGGCCGCGGATTGCCCACTTTCGGCCTGCTCGCCCCTATACTCGCGGCGACCGCCCTCACCAGGGGCCCCGGGCCTTGGTACGGTCACTTCGCACAGCATGAGACCTGCCTTTCGTCCCTCGCTCCGTCTGTGGTGAGCATGCCCACCTGGCTCCGTCGCCTCCTCGAACACCCCTTCGCCCGCCACCCGCTCGTGCGAAAGATCACCGGCTACAGCGCCGGGTCGGTCATCGCACTCCTCTGCAGCCAGGCCGCCTTCGCCGCCACCCTGGGCTGGGCCCACAGGGGCACCACTATCTCCTCGGCCGTCGGCTTCATCGGAGGAGCGATCCCCAATTACATCCTCAACCGACGCTGGGCCTGGCGGGACAGGCGAGGACGTGGACGCAAGAGCGAAGTGACGCTCTACATGGTCGTATCGCTCGCCACCTTCATCGTCTCGGCCGGCGTCACCCACGTCGTGAAGGACTGGGCCTCCCACATCACAGCCGACAGAGGTGGCGTGGTGGGGCTCACGACCCTGTCCTACCTAGCCGTCTCGGCAACTTTCTTTGTCCTCAAGTTCTTCATCTACGAGAAGTTCGTCTTCAAGAAACACCCGGCAAAAAGGATGGTCGGTCCGCTGCGTCCTATGGAGACGCCCGAGATGGGGCCGGCGGCAAAGCTCAACCACGTCCTCCAACAGAAGAAGAGCGACCAGATCCTCGACTAGGCGGAGCTGTCAAGCGCGGCCGGCGGGTATGGCAACCCTTGCCCACGCTCAGCGCTTTCCACGCGCCGGAGTACCTCCGCCTGGCTTCTCTGCTCGTAAAGCACCGCCGAGTCGCCGGCGCCGGCTCGTCTCTTCCAGAGCACGAAGAGGTAGAGCGCGACGCGGCCGAGCTCGTTCGCGAGCTTGAGGCGATGGGCCCCACCTTCCTCAAGCTCGGACAGCTCCTCGCGAGCCGGAGCGACCTCCTGCCGACCGAGTACCTCCAGGCGGTGGGGCGCCTGCGCGACGGGGTAGCCGCTTGGCGCCGAGGTGAGACGCCTCTGCCGGGCTGTCTGTTCCCCCTCGTCACGGCAGAACTTGTACGCCTTTTCGCACCAGCCTCAGGGGATCTTGAAGCGGCTCACGGTGTGATCCTCTCTTTTGTCACCGCCGCTCTCCTCGGGGTTCTGATGGACCCGGACCTCGTGGCGGTTCGCGGCGAGCTCGACGTCCTCTGCGCGGACCGCCTTCTCTACCTGATCGGTCAACTCTCCTCGAAGGAGCTGATCGCCTGACGATTGGCCAGCCCCGGCGGCGCCTCGACCTTTGGGAGGTCGCTTCTGATCTGTACGGTCGTCGCGAGGTGGGCGTTCGCGAGTTCCGTCACGGTTATCGAGGCTTTGGCAGGTGTAGCCGCCTCCAGGTGCATGGTCCAGTCGTCGATACCCGCCGGGTCCCGATGCTCTCCCACCCGGACAGGAGCACACCCGATTAAGCGGTCAGAGCTGCGAGCATCAACAGCGTCGCGGGAGCCTTGCCGCTTGGGCCGGCAGCTTCCGGAAAGCCGCCGCATGGAGGTCTCGGGCGTTAAGGTGAACAACAGGTAAACTGAGGGTGTCTCCAAGATGAACACCACCTCTACCAGGTCGAAGAGGAGCGAACGCCGGTGGGAACTGCACTGCTCGTGGTCGCCGGCCTCTTCGCGGTCGTAGCGGGTGCCAACGACGGCAGCTCCCTCCTCTCTCCCGGGCTGCGCGTACCCGGCATCCGGCCAGTCGTCAGCTTTGCCGTCCTGTTGCTCGCCCTCGCCGTCGGGCCGCTCCTCATCTTCAGCACCAAGGTGGCCACGACCCTCGCCCATGGCCTTGTCCCCTTCAGCGGTCTCGAGGCACAAAGGGTGGTGCTCGCCGCCACCCTCTCGGCCATGGTGGTCGTCTTCGCCCTCGTGAGGGCCGGCCTCCCGACAAGCCTCACCCTTGCTCTAGTCGGGGCGATCACCGGCGCCGGGCTGGGCGCCGGCCTTCCCGTGAAGGCAGGTGAGCTAGCTACCATCCTCCTGCTCGGGCTGGCGGCTCCGGTCGTCTCCGCCCTCCTCGCCCTCTTGGTCGCTCCCCTCGTCCTCCGCCTGGCAGGCGGCGCCCAGACGAGCCGGCGGCTGAGGCGCTGGCACGGGGCGGCTTTCGGGCTCCAGTGCCTCGCCTATTCCGCCAACGGGGGGCAGAAGATGCTGGCTGTCTTCGCGATAGCCGCCGGAGCGGCCTCTGGTGGTCTCGTGCATGACAGCTGGTGGCTGGCGATCGTGATCTCCGCTCTGTTCGGCCTAGGGGTGCTGGTGGGGCTGCGGAATGTCTCGGGCAGGCTCGGCAAGGGCATCCTCGCCGTCCACCTCCGCCACGCCGTCGTCGCCGAGGCTTGCTCGTTCGCCGTGGTGACGGCGGCCGGGCTCGCTGGCGTGCCGCTCACGATGAGCCAGTCGGTGGCCGGCGCCCTCATCGGCGCCGGCATGAGCGAATCGCGCATCAGGGTCCGTTGGCCGGCCGCGCTGCGCATGGCCGGCGCCTGGGCTGTCACACTGCCGGCCAGTGTGGCGGTGGCGGCCTTGGCTGGCGCACTTACGAAGGGAGTCTGAGATGAGAGGTCCGCGTTCGGTGGCTAGGGGCGTCACCCGTCTCGCCCGCGATCTCACCGGCCGCTCCACCGACGACCTGATAGCTCTCCTCGACACCCAACTCGAGTGCACCGAACGCGGCGCGCGACTCGTGGCAGCGCTCGCAAAGGGCTCGATGTCGAGCGAGGACGCCCGCGAGTCGATGCGCGAGCTCGAGCACGATGGTGACCAGGCGCGGGCAAACCTCGTCACCACCCTCGGCCGAGTGCTCACGACGCCGATCGACGCCGAGGACATCTTCCGGCTATCCCGTTCGATAGACGACGTGCTCGACAATCTGCGCGACTTCGTCCGGGAGGTCGACCTCTACCAGCCGGAGGCGCTCGACTTCGCCCTCCCCCTCAGCGAGTCTCTCGTCGAGGGCCTCGAGCGCCTCCGTCCCGCTCTCGGGGAGCTCGAAGGTCCTCGCGGGCGAGCCCGGCAGGCCACCCTTGCCACCCGCAAGGCTGCCGGACAGGTCCGCCGCCTCTACCAGACACAGCTCGCCGAGCTGTTGAATGCCCCGCTCGACAACGAGACGTTGAAGCGCCGCGAGCTGCTGCGACGCCTGGACGTCGTCGGCCTCCGTCTCGGCGAGGCGGCCGACGCTCTGGCCGACGGCGCCTTGAAGCGGAGCCGATAGCTGGATTGCCACACCGCCAGGCTGCCTGCACGAGCTCCCGTCCCCAAAGGCCTTATTCTCCGGGCCATGGAGCCGCCCGTCACCCTTCGGCCCTTGCAGTTAGCTGACCTCGGCCGGGTCGACCAGCTCTTGCGCGAGCCGCAAGTCGCCAGGTGGTGGACGTCCGATACGACGGCCGAGAGGGAGCTCGAGCGCTTCCGCCGCCGCCTCGTCGAGCCAGCTGAGACGGCAACGAGGATGTACGCCGTAGAGCTGGGCGGGACACTGGTCGGATGGTGCCAGTGGTACCGCTGGCAGGACTACCCGAGCGAGGCGGCGGCGGTGGGCGCAGGCCGGGGGGAGGTGGGGGCCGACTATGCCGTCGGAGATCCCGGCGCGATCGCCCGCGGCGTGGGAACGAGGATGGTCGCCGCCCTGGTCTCCGAGATATGGCGACACGAGCCGCTGGCAGGACTGCTCGTAGCACCGCAAGCCGCCAACACCGCTTCCAGGCGGGTGCTCGAGAAGAACGGCTTTCTCCTGGTCGAAGTCCGCCCCGTCTCGACCGAGCCGCACAACCGCCCGATGGCGATCTACCGCCTCGGGCCGCCGCCCGCCTCGTAGCAGGGGGCGAAGCTGCCTCGGGGGCGGTCGTCGCCATCATCGGCTGGCCCCGACCACCCCGGGAAAAGCTGGCGGCGAAATAAGGTGCGGGCATGAGGATGCTCGGTGCTCTCGTGGTTGCCGCCCTCTCGCTCGGGCCGGCCGGGACCGGCCTGCCCGCCCACAAGGGCTGGTGGCAGCCGAGACCGCTCAGCTCCTGGGCATACGTCATCGGGGAGAACTATCCGCTCACCATCCCGCCTCTAGTCGGTGGTCACAGGACCAAGGTGCAGGTCGTCGACGCCGACCTAGGGGACGAAAGCGGGCTCGAGCCGAGTGGACGACCCAAGGTCGACCCGACCATCGTGGCCTCCGTGCGGCGGATACATGCCATGGGCGCCCATGCCATCTGCTACCTCGACGCAGGCTCCGCCGAGTCATGGCGAAGCGACTACCGGAAGTTCGACCCGGCCGAGATGGGCGGGCCGCTCAGCGGCTGGCCTGACGAACGGTTCATCGACGTCGCCGACTGGTCGAAGCCGGTGCCCAAGAGGTACGAGACCTTGCGCACGATCATGAGCTACAGGATCGGCCTTTGTCGCCGGGAGGGATTCGATGCGATAGAGGCCGACAACGTGAACACCTACACGAACGGCGATCTCGGCGGCTTTCGGCTGTCGATGGCCGAGGAGCGGACCTATGTGGAACGTCTCATCCTTCTCGCCCATCACGACCACCTCGCCTTTTTCCTGAAGAACGAGATCAACGGCGACGGCCTGCTGAAGGAGCTGGCTCCGAAGGTAGACGGCGAGATCGACGAGCAGTGCTGGCAGTACAGCGAGTGCACCGCGCTGCGGATATTTGTGGGCGAGCGAAAGCCGATCCTTAACATCGAGTACGAGAAGATCCCTCGCGACAAGCTCTGCCCGAGGGCGAGAGCCTTCCCGATGGCGACGATCCGGGCCGGGCTCGATCTCGCGGGCAAGATCACCTACGGCTGCTGGACCAGCTCCTGAAGATCCCTGATGCCCGGCGGCGAGCGCCCTGGCAGGGCCGCGACCCTCAGAGACGGTCGGCTTCCCGCACCGGGATCAGATCCTGCTCCGTGCCGCCTGCAGCACCTGTCGAGGATGAGCCCTCATCTCGACCTCATCTCGTGCGTCTCCAGGCGTTCGAGATCGGACCGGGCGGGACTGAGTCTGAGGGCGAAGTGGGACGATGCGCCGAGCCACACCCCGGCGAGCGGAGCCAGGGGCAGGGACTTGGACCCAACTGAAGCACAGGTGTTTTCCTCTATCTGCCGGAACGCCCGCGGCAGGTACCGCTAGAGAGCCGCACCGCCCGAGGTGTCGGCGGCAAGCCAACCGGTCCGACTGCCGCTGGCGCGAGCAGGCGAGTTTGACGGTCGTGATACCGACGACGGCGTGGAGGCAGCACGGGATCTCCCGCTCGGGGGACACTGATCGACAGCCACGGTTCATCTGCCGCTGCAGAGGATCTCTTTCAGCGCCCCTGTCCGGCAGGCGAGCCTGTTCTGCGGGCTCGCGCCGCGAGAACGCTCCTCCTCCCTGAGGCCGAGGTCGCCTTGTCAGGCCGGTGGGCGGGTGAGCACGCCAGGAGGCTCGCCAACCTCCTCGGCGACATGCGCCTTCTCGAGGACATGGTCGCCGATCACGAGGGCGTCCATCGCGGTCGCGGCAAAGTCGGCGAGCGCCTCCTCCGGCCGGTTCACCATCGGCTCGCCCCTGACGTTGAAGCTGGTGTTGAGCACTACTGGCACACCCGTCAGCCGGTCGAACTCCCGGAGCAGCCGGTAGAAGAGGGGGTTGGGGGCCTCCATCACGCTCTGGAGCCGCCCGGTCCCGTCGACATGGGTGACGGCCGGGATGTCGTCGCGCCTCTCGGGCCGCACGGTCTCCACGAGCAACATGAACGGATTGGCTCGATAGTCGACGAAGTATTCGGCGCCGCGCTCGTCGAGCACGCTCGGGGCAAACGGGCGAAACCACTCGCGGTGTTTGACCCGATCGTTTACGACCTCCCGCATCTCCGCCCGGCGGGGATCGGCCAGGATCGACCGGGCACCAAGCGCCCGCGGACCGACCTCTGCTCTGCCTTGGAACCACCCGACGATCCACCCGGCGGCCACCAGCCGGGCAGCCTCGACCGCGGGATCGGGTACCCGCCGGACCGACACGCCATCTGTCAGCATCCCTCGCTGGCTCGCCGCCATCACCGCAGCGGAGATCTGGCGATCGCTCGCCGCCGGGCCGAGGAAGGCATGGTCCATGACCCAGCGGCGCGGCCGCCCGAGCAGCTGGTGCTCCACCCATAGGGCGGCCCCGAGGGCGTTCCCGGCGTCGGAGGATGCCGGCTGCACGAACACCTCGTCGAATCCGGCCTCGGCCAGCAGGCGGTGATTCATGACTGAGTTGAGCGCCACTCCGCCGGAGAGGCAGAGCCGACCGATCTGGCTCTGGCTCCGCAACCACCGGGCGACGTGGAGCCCGACGTCCTCGGTGACGGACTGGACCGCGAAGGCGAGATCTTTGTCGCGCTGGGTAACCTCCGACTCCGGCTGCCGGGGCGGCCCGAAGCGCCTGACGAACCGCCGCGACACAGGCCGTCCGTCCCGCTGGTAGCCGAACCAGTCGAAGTTCACCCGAAAGCGTCCCCCGTCCTCGAGGACGACGAGATCCTGTAGCTCCTTGACGTACCGGTCCGTACCGTAAGGTGCGAGCCCCATCACCTTGCCCTCGTCCGCGTTGGTCGAGAACCCGAGGTACCACGTGAGCCCGCTGTACACCTCACCCACCGAGTGCGGGTTGGCGATCTCGGCGATCGTCCGCATCCGGTTGCCCGATCCGAGCCGGAACGTGGTGGAGAGATAGTCCCCTCCCCGGTCGATGGTAAGCACCGCTGCCGAGTCGTACGGACTGGCGAAGAAGGCGGCCGACGCGTGGGCATCATGGTGGCCAACGTGGACGACCCGTCCCCTGTACCCCCACCGCCGCCGGAAGGCGGCCTCACGAGCTGCCAACCGGGCGTCGGTGTAGAGCTGAGCCGCGAAACGCTTTGGCGCGCCGCGCTCGACTGCGTCGCGCGCTCCCCGGGCGAGGTCAACCAGAGGGCGCTGGGCGAACGCGACGACATCCACGTCCGCGATGCGAAGCGACCCCTCGGCGAGGCAGTAGGCAATGGCGTCGTCCGGGAAGGCCCGGCTGTGGCAGGTCCGGTCGAGCCGCTCCTGCTCGACCATTGCCACGACGAGCCCGTCGACCAGCAGGCACGCGGCCGTGTCGTGGCTGAAGCAGTTGATCCCCAGAATTGCCGTCACCCGTTTTTCCCCTGGCTCTCGGCCTCCAGTCCCTGTGCAACCCCGGCGCTTTCGAGGCTGAGGAGAAGATGCCCGCCTGCCCCCCAGTCCAATCCCTATTTTTCCCGCTCCCACCGGCCCCGTCCACGCGAGGAGCGCCCGGGTGATGAGCCGGCCGCCCGGTGAGCGCTCGGGCCCCCCGCTCGTCTGGTCGGTCCCTCGACCGGTATCGCGTAGCTGGCGCTCCGTGGAGGTGAGCCCAAAGCTCCTCCGCCAGCGCCAGCTGGTACGCCCACGAGCAGCTCGAGCCACCGGGAGAGAGCGCCGGCGAGGAGGTGGTCGTTTCGAAGCCGCTGATCTGGTCCGCTGGGACCGGGACAGCCGTCCGTGACGACGCTCCTCGTCGACACGTCGATCCTCACAAAGTGGTTCCACAGCGAGAGTGAATCCCAAGTCATCGAGGCACGCGCGCTATCCGAGGCGACGAGGCGGGGTGGGATCGAAGCTCGGGTCGTCGACCTAACGCTCTACGAGATGGGCGACCTGCTTCTTCGCTCGCTTCATTGGAGTGGTCCCTACGTCGCCGACCAGCTCGACGACCTCATCGTCATCTGTGGCTCCGTTCCCGGAGAGTGTGCAGTATTGCACGCTCCATCGGCGGCCTATGAACTTCAGGCCGTGCCGTTGCCTCGGACTGACGCGTGAGCATCAGGCCACCGCCTTTTTGGGGCTGGGTAAGGCTCTATCGACATGGCCGACAGAGCCGGTGGCGACAACAGCTTCCCGATCAAAGGGGCGGTCCCCGGTAGAACAGCGCCGGGCGGTCTTCCTCCCCCCTCCATTGGCCCTTTGGCCTCCGGCTCGGGCACACCCCCGCGAACTGCGGGTGTCTTTTTTGGGCCTCCCGGCCGTAAGGACGCACTGGGAGCTTGGACCAGTCGACTGGCTCCCCAGTCAAGAGCTGGAAGAGAAAGGCCAGACAGGCGAGCTCCGCCAGCGATTGCAGGTTGTACGCGGCATTCAAGTCGCGATCGATCACGAGGTCAGACTTCTGGCACCTGAACACAGGTTCTGAGCGCTTCAGGTCGTGGTTCACGACCTTGCAGGCAGAGCACGTCTTCGACGACGGATACCACCGGCTGGCAAGCAGGAGGATGCCGCCGAACCATACGTGCTTGTAGGAGAGCTGCCGGCGAAGCTCGGCCAGGGCCGAATCGGCATGGGATCGGTTGGATCCGCGCTTGCCCGGACCTCTCCGCATCATGCCCGAAGCGTTCAAGTCCTCGACCACGTTCACGCTTAGGTGCTCGCAAGGCGGTGCGACTCCTTGTGGAGCGGGTCGCGTCGCAGGTTTGCGGCCTTCGCGTGAGCACGGCGGAGCTTGGCCTGGGTGTCCTTCGACCGCTTGGAGCGGGCCTTCTACTGGCAGGTGCCGGCGATGGGCGTTCCATCAGGCTTGAAGCACGCCGGGCTGGCTGTGGGGTGCTGGCGGTCCATCCGGCGCTGGTAGCGGTTGATCGTCTGGCGGACCCGCTTTTCGGCTCGCGGGTTCTCGACGACATGACCATCCGAGGAGGTGGCGAGGTGTGCAATGCCGACGTCGGTGCCGCAAACGCCTTGTGTCCTTGGCACCGCGACTTCCCGCCTCACAATCACGTTGAACGAGACGAAGCGCTGGCCTCCCTGCTCCGACAGCGTGGCCCGGAGGATCTTGGCGGAGCCGTCCTTGAGCCTCAGCCTGAGCTTGTCCGTCGGCTCTTTCGTGCGGCGTACCCCGATCACCGCCAACCGCACATGGTGGCGGTCGATGACCCCGGTACCCCCTGTTGTGAAACCCACCGATTGGCGCCCGCGGTGCTTGGGAGCTGGGTGTGGCCAGGCGACCGACGAGCCTTTCCGCGTGCCTTTTTTCGAGTCGAAGTAGTTCTTCAGCACAAGTGACGCGGCCTCGAAACCAGACGAGTAAGCCTCCTTGGAGCTCGCCTTCCACCAGCCGGCCGAGGCTACGACATGGTCGGCGTAGTTCCTCGCCTCTATCGTCGGTGCACCCTGGCGAAGAGCAAGGACTTCGAGCACCTCCTCGCGTGGATGCTCTCTACCGCCGCTTCGCGCTCGGCGTCGTCCCTTGGCGTGATGAGGTCCTTCTG
>JAJZLV010000110.1 GCA_021803215.1 Actinomycetes bacterium
CGATCTCATCCAGAGATCAGAGGAGAAGGCGAACTCACCTCGCACCTTTGGTAGGCCGTCCGGGCGAACAGATCTCTCGCCAAGGCGCCCTCTATCGGGGCTTAGGAGAGTGCTAGGAGTTGCCAAGGCCCCGCTCCAGCTGCACGAGACGGACCGCATCGAGGATTCGCCCGTAGCCCGTACAGCGACAGAGGTTGCCCGAGAGCGCCTCGCGCACCTCCAACCCGTCAGCATCGGGCCGGCGGCGCAATAGGTCGTAGATCGCCACGACGAAGCCAGGGGTGCAAAAGCCGCACTGGACGCCGCCCGCCATCAGCAAGGCCCTCTGTATGTCGGCGGCCTTACCACCTGCCGTGAGGCCCTCAACTGTCTCGACCTGGCTTCCGACAGCATCTACTGCCAGGACGCAGCAGGCACAGACGACCTCTTCGTCGAGCAGGACAGAGCAGGATCCGCACTCGCCTTGCTCGCAGGCGTTCTTGCTGCCCGTCAGACCAAGGCGCTCCCGCAGCACATAAAGGAGGCTCTCTCCGAGCCAGGAGTCCTCCACCAGGCGGGAGGTGCCATTGACAAAGAGCTCGTACCGCTCGACGCTTGGAAAAACCTCGGCTCTGGTGTCTGTTCCGCCGGCCGGTCCTCGTGGGTCCGCCTCTCCTTCGGGCACGGGCCCGGCCGCCGGCTCCAGCCTCGAGGAGTCAGGCGACACTGTCGAGGCACCTCCGTAGGCCCCGACTGGCGATCACGGCCACGGCATGGCGCCGGTACTCCGCCGTGCTGCGGTGGTCGGTGATGGGAGAGGAGGCCGCGGCAGCCAGCTCGCCAAAGCGCCTGATCGCTGCCTCGCTCGCTCGCAGCCTGGCCCAGTCGATCGCCTCGCTTGCCTCCTGCTCGGCTGCCCTCGGCCGCAGCGGGACCGCTGCCACCGAGCCGAGGCCCGCTCGCACCTGGCGCGCTTCGAGGTCGAGCACGACAGCTGCCGAGGCGACCGCGATCACCATCGCGTTTCGGGTCCCGACCTTCAAGAAGTGCTGGCGGCCGGGAAATCGCTCGACGGTGATGTCGACGACGACCTCTCCTGGCTCGAGCGAGGTGCGCTTCACGCCAATTACCACCTGAGCGATCGGCACCTGGCGCCGACCGGCCGGGCCCTGCAGGGTCACCACGGCGTCGAGCGCGGCCAGCAAGGGCAATGTGTCACCGGCCGGGCTGGCGGTCACGAGGTTGCCGCCGATTGTCCCCGCGTTGCGGATCTGGGGAGAGCCGACGGCCCTGGCGGCCGCCGCCAGCGCCGGCAGCTCCGCCGAGAGCCGGCCCGCGCCCATGTCGGTGTAGGTCGTCCCCGCGCCGATGACGATCTCCGTCGGTCGCAGCACAACCTGGCGCAGCTCGCGCACCCGGCGGAGGCAGACCACGGCGGGCGGACGGCGGAGACCGAAGTTGACCTCGACACAGAAGTCCGTCCCGCCGGCCAGCAGCTGGGCGCCGGGAGCTGCGGCGCTCGCAGCAACCGCCTCGTCCACGGTCCTCGGGAGGGCGAACCGCACGCGAGCGATATTGGCCGAGGTTTAACATGTTGTCAACCAATCGGGCGTCCCTTGTACGTTCTGTCTCACTCGATCCGGTCTCCCGGCTCCCAGCGACAGCGGACTCAGCGTGGGTTGACGAACTCCTCGACGGCTTCGAGGTAGCGAGAGCGCTGCTCCGCCGGGAGCCAGGCTGCCTCGAAGCTGTTGCGGGCGAGATCGGCGAGCTCCTTTCGGTGAAGAGCTGCCTCTTCTTGCACGGCCCTGTAGTTGTCGGCGATGTAGCCGCCGAAGTAGGCCGGATCGTCCGAGTTGATGGTCACAAGAAGCTGGCGCTCCAGCATCTCGTGAACGGCGCCGCCCATGAGCTCACCGTAGAGGCGGAGGTTGGAGAGGGGGCAGACAGTAAGGCCGATGCGGCGGCGGGCCAGCTCGTCGACGAGCCGCTCGTCCGCCAGGCACTCGACCCCGTGGTCGATCCGCTCCACCTCGATGAGCTCGAGGCACTGCCAGAGGTGGGCGATGGAGTCCTCCTGGCGGGGATCACAGTGCATGGTGACCCGGTAGCCCATCGCCTTGGCGCGCTCGAAGACCCCGCTGAACTTGGCAGGGGGGTTGCCCCGCTCATCGGAGTCGAGACCGACCCCGAGGATCCACTGCCTGAAGGCGAGCGACTGCTCCAAGGTGGCCTCGGCGGACTCGACCGGCTCGTCGCGCAGGAAGCACATGATGAGCCGGGAGTCCGGGCCACCAGCAGAGCGGGCGTCTTTCTGGGCCCGGTGGATGCCGGTGACGACGGTCTCGAAGTCGACGCCGCGGCCGGTATGGGCCTGGGGATCGAAGAACATCTCGGCGTAGACGACACCCTCGAGGCGGGCCCTTTCCAGGTAGGCGCTTGTGAGCGCGTAGAAGTCCGCCTCGCTGCGGAGCCCCGCCATAGCGGAGTAGTAGCGGGCGAGGAAGTCGCCGAGCCCGTCGAAGGCGGCCGGGCGGGTGGCCTCGCTGGTGGCAGACGCCAGCCCGTGGCGCTCCGCCAACAGCTGTGCCATCGGCTCCTCCAGAGTTCCCTCGAGATGGACGTGGAGCTCACACTTGGGGAGCCCTGTGAGAAAGTCAGAGGGGAGCCGGGAAACCATGGACATGTCCTCTCCTCGCGAGCGCTCGGCCCTCGCCGGCGTCTCGACGCCACTGTCGTCGAGCGGTGTACAATGAGTCAATACTCCGAAATATCGTTGACACTTTGTCAATGAGTCCCTAGTATCCCTCGACGCAGCCGCAGACAGCCATCGAGAAGCCAGAGACGACAAGGCGCCACGCTTGCTGGCGCCGGTCCATGGGGGGAACCATGAGGCTAGGAGGCAACCGACAGATCGCCCTCGAAGAGCCCGCCCCCGAGGACTACGGGGCCTTCAAGGTTGAGCAGCGGGGCATCGAGCTCGTCCCCGACGACGAGCGCCCGATGCGGCCGAGCAACCTCTTCTGGCTCTGGGCCGGTGCCATCTGGAACGTCGAGTTCCTTGTCTACGGCGCCCTCATCGTTTCGTTCGGCCTCTCGTTCGCCCAGGCTGCCCTGGCCATCATCGTAGGGAACCTCTTTTACGGGCTGCTCGGGATCGCCAGCCTGCAGGGCCCCCAGACGGGCACCACGGCGTTCATGGTGAGCCGAGCGCCGTTTGGCCGGAACGGCAACCGGAGCGTCTCGCTCTTCAACTGGATCACCCAGGTCGGTTTCGAGATCGAGGGTCTTGTCATCATCGTCCTCGTGGTCGAGGCGATGTTCGCCCGGGGTGGGATCCAGGCCGGCACGCCAGCCAAGGCCCTCTTCATCCTCGGGGCGGTGGCGGTCCAGTTCGTCGTGCCATTCCTCGGGCACGCCACCATCACCAAGGTTCTTCGCTACCTGTCGTTCGTCTTCATAGTGGTCTTCTGCGTGATGACCGCCATCACACTTCCCCACGTCCATCTGGCGAGCTTTCATCAGCACGCCTCCTGGGCCGTCTGGACGACTGCTCTCGTCCTCATCGTCTCGGCCGGTGGGCTCGGGTGGACAGAGAACGGCAACGACTACTCGCGTTACCTTCCGCGAACGACCCCGAAGGCGCAGACCTTCTGGGCCGCCACCCTCGGCGGCGCCATTCCCTCCATTTTGCTCGAGCTGCTCGGAGCGGCCGCTTTTGTCGTGAGCCCGAAGGTAACCGCCGTCACCGGTGTGCCCTCCAGCTTTTCGAGCTGGTTCTTCTGGCCATTTATGATCCTCGTGCTCCCGCAGCTCTTCGCCATCAACAGCCTCGACCTTTACTCCTCGGGTGTCACGCTCCAGGCGCTCGGACTCCGGGTGAAGCGCTGGGGCGCGGTCATCATCGACACGATCGTGGCCGGCGCGGTCACCGCTCTTGTGATCTTCAAGGGCAACTTCTACGCCGACCTCTCCGGTTTCCTCAACTACATCGTCGTCTGGATAGCTCCCTGGTTTGCCATCCTCGTCGTCGACTGGCTGCTGCGCCGGGGTCTCTATGACCGCGAGGCGCTTGTCGGCGAGCGCGGTGGCCTTTACTGGCGCAACGGGGGAGTCAACTGGCGCGCCCTTGTCGCCCAAGGCCTCGGCATGGCGGCCGCCCTGTCGTGGATCAACGCCGAGTACTACCAGCCCTCGTATTTGAGCCCGATCTCGAAGCTGACCGGTGGCTCGGACATGAGCTGGGCCCTCGGGATCATCGTGGGGGGACTCGTCTACTTTGGGCTCGCGGCCCGTTCGGTCGCCGCCGAGCGGCGGGCGACCCCCGAGCTCTCCGCGGCTTTGCTCTCTCCGGGCGCGCCCGCAGGCATCGAGGCCTGAGCCGGCTGGAGCCTCAGTTGAGGCCGGCGCGCCTTGCCAATCGGGCGGCCTCGCGGCCGCCGGCGGCGGCGATCTCTTCGTCGCCGAGGCTAGTGAGCTCGCCAGCCTCGACGACGGCCTTCCCGCCGACGAGCAGCAGCTCGAGAGGGGGCAGCGAGCCGAGCGTCAAGGCAGCCACCGGATCGGCGATGCCGACATGAGCCGGTGTGTCGAGGCGCCATAGCGCCAGATCGGCCAGCTTGCCGACTTCGAGCGAGCCGATCTCGTCCCCCCGTCCGAGGCAGAGCGCCCCGCCCATGGTGGCGATCGCCAGCGCTTGACGGGTCGAGAGGGCCGTCGGCCCCTTGCGCGCCCGGGCGGTCAGCAGTGCCGAGCGCAGCTCGGTTCCGAGCTCTCCGGCCTCGTTCGAGGCACTGCCATCGACGCCGAGCCCGACCGGGACGCCGGCCGCCAGGAGCTCGGGCAGCGGTGCCACGCCTGCTCCAAGGCGGCTGTTCGAGCTAGGGCAGTGGGCCACCCCGGTCCTGGTTGCTGCCAAGGCGCTGATGGCCTTCGCCGCCAGATGCACGCCATGGGCGAGCCACACGTCCTCTCCAAGCCAGCCGAGCGACTCGACGTACTCGAGGGGCGAGCAGCCGAAGCGCTGGTTGCAGTAGGCCTCTTCGTCGGCCGTCTCTGCGAGGTGGGTGTGAAGGCGCACTCCATGACGGCGCGCCAGCTCGCGGGCGCCCACGAGCAACTCCGGTGAGACCGAGAAGGGCGAGCAGGGTGCCACGGCTACCTGGCACATCGAGCCGGGGGAGGGGTCGTGGTAGCGGGCGATCGCTTCCTCGGTAGCTTCGAGGGCGGCCTCGGTCTCCTCGACGACATCGTCGGGGGGCAGGCCGCCCGCCGAGCGTCCGAGGTCCATCGAACCGCGGGCAGGATGGAAGCGCACGCCGATGAGCGAGGCCGCTTCGATCTCCGCCGCCAGCAGGTCGCCGCCATCTGAGGGGAAGACGTAGTGGTGGTCCATCGTGGTCGTGCAGCCGCTTCGCACGAGTGCGGCCAGCGAGCCGAGGGCGGCGGCGTGCTCCATCTCTGCATCCAGCAGGGCCCAGCGGGGATAGAGGGCGGTGAGCCAGGAGAACAGGTCGGAGTCGGGGACAAGCCCGCGGGTGAGCCACTGGTAGAAGTGGTGGTGCGTGTTGACGAGCCCGGGGGTCAACAGGCAGCCGGAGCCGTCGATGCGGCGGTCTGCCGTGGCGAGGGCGGAGTCGGGCGGCGAGCCCTCGCCGAGAGCTGCCACCCGCCCACCGGAGACAGACAGATAGCCAGAGGCGTGCTCGGTGCCGGCGGCATCCACCGTGGCGATGGCCACCTTCTCGATGAGCCAGGTCGTCGCATCCGAACGGCTGGTGGGATCTGCCGCCTGCTCAGGCGGCAGGGTCGGGCTCTTGTGGGCTGGAGCTCCCGACGAAGATGCACTCACCGGGGCACTCATCGGCGGCCTCTCGGGCGCTCTCCTCGGCCTCGGGCGCAACCTGCCCGACGGCTGCCGGACCGCGGCCGCGGAGCAGCTGGCCCCCCTGCCGGAGGTAGCACAGCCCGTCGGCGGCCAGCTGGAAGAGGTCGGGGGCGATCTCCTCGCACAGCCCGTCTCCCGTGCACAGATCCTGGTCCACCAAGACGCGCATCTGCCAACTCTGCCATATCTGTACAAAATGTCAATACTGTGAGGGCAATCATGACGAAGTGTACAAGTGCCTCAACCGATGGCCCCGGCCCGGGGCTGACGAGGGAGGTAGCGACCCCAGCCAGCCTCACCGACAAAGCGACCCGCCCGGGCGACCACCCGGCCGCGGCTCAGCACGAGCGCTGGCCAGCCTGTCACGGTCTGGCCGGCGTAGGGTGAGTGGTCGGTCCTCATATGGAGGTCCTCGGCATCAAGGCCCTGGCGCAGCGAGGGATCCCAGAGGACCACGTCCGCATCGCTCCCCGGCGCCAGCGACCCCTTGCGCGGCCAGAGGCCGAAGGTCTTCGCCGGCGCCTCGGCACAGAGCCGGACCCAGTCTCGGACGCTGAGGCGCCCGGCGGTCACCCCTTCCCAGACGAGCGCCAGGCGGGTCTCGATGCCGGGCAGGCCGCCCGGGATCTCCGTGAAGTCGGCCCAGCCGCTGCTCCGGCCCGCAAGGCCGGCCCGCCGGTCGGCCACCGTGAAGGGGCAGTGGTCGGTGGCGACGGTGTGGACGCCCCCATCTGCCAGGCCCTGCCAGAGCTCTTCTTGATGCCAAGGGTCACGAAGAGGAGGCGTGCAGACGAAATTCTCGCCGTCGCTCCGCTGCAGCAGCTCGGGGCCGAGGCGGAGGTACTGCGGGCAGGTCTCAGCCAGTATCTCCACCCCGCGCTGGCGCGCCGCTCGCACGGCGGCGAGGGCAGGCGCCGAGGAGAGGTGGACGACGTAAAGCGGCGTGCCGGCCAGCTCGGCCAGGACGGCGGCACGGGAGACGGCCTCGGCCTCGAGGGCGGCGGGCCGGGTGAGGGAGTGCTCGAAGACGCCGGTTCGCCCCTCTGCAAGCGCTTGGCGACGTAGCGCCTGGATGGCGCTCCCGTTCTCGGCATGGACAGTCACGAGCCCGCCGTGGCGGCCGGCTGCCCGGAGAACATCGAGGATCACACCGTCGTCGACCTGGAGTGTCTCGGGATAAGCCATGTAGCACTTGAACGAGGTCACGCCCTGTTCAACACAGGCAGCCACCGTCGCCTCGGCCACGGCCTCGGTGAAGGTCATGTGGAGGCCGACGTCTATGGCGGCCGGCTCCGCCCAGCGCCGCCAGGTGGCAAGAGCTGCCAGCGGGTCCTCGCCCCGGTAGGCAGTCACATAGTCGATCACAGTGGTCGTGCCACCGATCGCCGCGGCCGCTGTGCCGGTGCGAAAGTCGTCGCTCACCTTCGTCTTGCCGACCGGCAGCTGGAGGTGGGTGTGGGCGTCGATGCCGCCCGGCACGACGATAAGTCCGCTCGCGTCGACGACCTCTTCTCGGTCGTGGGGCTCGAGCAGAGGGCCGGTTTCGGCTATCCGCTCGCCCTCGACGCGAAGATCGCCCGGGCGGTCGCCGGCCGTGTCGACCAGGCGTCCACCCCGGATCAGCATGGGAGGATCGTAGCTTTTGGAGGCCCTGATTTGACAGTTGATTCATCTGAGGTCAATGAATTGACAGATCGTCAAGATATAGGCACTCTGTCCTGGTGGGAGACACCACTCCTGGTCTCGTCTGCGGTCACCACCACCTCTACTCGGCGCTCGCCCGCGGCATGCCGCCGCCGCCTCGTATCCCCACCAGCTTCCTCGAGATCCTCGAACAGGTCTGGTGGCGTCTTGATGTGGCCCTCGATCTCGAGATGCTGCGGTGGTCGGCCATGCTCGGGGCCCTCGAGGCGCTCGAATGCGGCACCACCGCCATCGTCGACCACCACGAGAGCCCGTCGGTCATCGAGGGGAGCCTCGACGTCATCGCAGCCGCCTGCGCCGAGGTCGGGGTGCGGGTCGTCGCTGCCTACGGGGTGACCGACCGGCACGGCCGGGACGGTGCCCGCCGGGGGCTCGAGGAGAACGAGCGGTTCTTGTCCTCGGGCGGACGGGGCATGGTCGGGGTGCACGCGGCGTTCACCTGCAGCGACGAGACGCTGGAGGCCGCCGCGGGTCTGGCCGCAGAGCACGGAGTCGGTGTCCACAACCATGTGGCGGAGGGAGAGGTAGATGCGG
>JAJZLV010000039.1 GCA_021803215.1 Actinomycetes bacterium
CCACCTGCTTGCCGGCCGGCTCCAACAGCTTCGCGGGCAGGTCATCACAAAGAAGCACCAAGAGCCACCGGCGGGCCTCGAACTTGAGCGAGATCGCCTTTCCCCGGCCCTCGAGCTCCCGCGGCACCGTGACTTTCACATGCCAGAGCCGGCTCATGCGCCCGCAACATCTCCCGGGCTGGATTGGCCCGTCCGGACGCGCCGGCGGCCTGAGAAGAAGCTGGCGGCTTCAGCCGTGAGAGAGGTCACGGCGATATAGGTAAGCAGATCCATGTCGGCCCACCGCCCGGAGGAGCGTCGACGAGGTCGGGAGAGCTCCGCCATCGGTCCGGCGGCACCAGGTACCGGAGCGGGACAACGAGGAGGGCGTAGCCTCGGCCCATCCCTGTCGCCGCTCCTGGAGAGAACATGTTCGAGGCACCCGCTGTTGAGAGCCTTCCGGAAGACCTTCGCTTCCGGATCGAACAGGTCGCCGAGAAGGCGGGCTTTGTCCCGAACATCTTCTTGGCCCTTGCCCACAGGCCCGCAGAGTGGCGGGCTTTTTTTGCCTACCACGACGCCTTGATGGAGAAGGAGACGCCCGGCCTGACCAGAGCGGACCGGGAGCTCGTAGTAGTGGCGACGAGCGCCGAGAACCGTTGCCTCTACTGCGTGGTGGCCCATGGGGCGATCGCCCGCATCCGGGCTCGCAACCCGCGTGTGGCCGACCAGGTGGCGACCGACTGGCGGAAGGCGGAGCTGGACGCGCGACAACGAGCCATCCTCGAGGTGGCGGTCCGCATCGCCGTGGAGCCCTGGCTGATCGACCAGGCCCAGCTCGAGGTGCTGCGCCGGCACGGACTGAGCGAGGATGACATCTGGGACGTCGGGGCGATCAGCGCTCTTTTCGCCCTGTCGAACAGACTCGTCCACCTGGCGGGCACGATGCCGAACGAGGAGTTCTACTTGATGGGAAGAGTCCCCCGGAGCTGAGCGGACTGCCGGCGCCGGTTCTCGAATGTCGGCGGGAGCCCGATGCCCCTAGGGGCAGCCTCCGCCAGCGAGTGCGTTGTCGGCTTTACCGCGACCCCGCCACCGCGAGCCCGGGTCCGTCTCGAGTCCCGGGGCGTTCGGCGATCCGGGAGGCGTCCCCCCTGTGTGTGGCGCCGCAGCGTACGCGAGGAAGCCCCGAGCATCAGCTGGGTCCGAGCCCGCCGTGTCGAGGACCGCGCGCACCTCGTCGATGACGGCTGCCACATGACTCTTCGCGAGGGCTGCCAACGGTCCACCTCGCTCTGGCGAACTGTTGCTCGCTTGGCGGGTTGGAAACTGCCCGGTCTCTCGTCGACAGACGAGGGGCGCCTCGACGAATGGAACGTTAGATTCGCTCGACATGGTGCAGGAAGAACCACCGAGAGCGCTCTTCGCCTCTCTGGTCGACGACGCGGGCCTCTTCCCGCCGACAGCGCTTTCGATGGCCGATGCCCTGGCGCGTCACGCGGCGGACCTCGAGGAGGCAAGCCCCGTGCTGACGCATCGCCTCGTCTGCCCGGCCGACCGGTTGGGGGAGCTCTCCTCCCTGCTCGATGGAGAGATAGACCTGCTGCTCCTCGGTCCGCTTGACGACGGCCTGGCCGCCTTTCTCGAGGCAGTCGCGGCCGACGAGAGGCTGAGCCTGCGCGGTATCGAAGGCGTCGTCTCCGAGACGACCGGGACGCTTCGGACAGAGGTCCCGGTTTACGCCGAGGTCCCGGTTCGCGGCGAGTGGGGAGCCCTCTTGTCGAAGGCAGTCGATCTCGGTTTCTCCGCCAAGGTGCGCTGCGGCGGGATGAGAGAGGAGCTCTTCCCAACTGCCGACGAGCTCGGCAGGTTCATCCACCGCTGCGCTGCTCAGGCGGTCGCCTTCAAGGCGACGGCCGGTTTGCATCATGCACTTCCCTACACCGAGGAGTCGACCGGATTTCACCACCACGGCTATCTCAACCTCCTTCTGGCGGCGGTGCGGGCAGTCGACGGTGCCACGGCGGCAGAGACGGCGGCTGCCCTCGAGCTGGAAGATGCCGATGCGGTGACCGATGAGCTCGCAAGGGTGGGCGATGACCTGGCGAGCAGGGCGCGGGCTCTTTTCGTCTCGTACGGCTCTTGCAGTACCCGGGAGCCCCTCTCCGACCTCGCCCGTCTCGGCCTGATCGACGCCGGAGCAGCGGCTCGGTGAGCGCTCTCGAGGTGCCCGAAGGCTCGGACTTTCCTCTCTCGAACCTCCCCTATGGGGTCTTTTCTCCATCGCCCGGCCAGCCGACCCGGGTCGGGGTTGCCGTCGGCGCGCAGATCATCGACCTCTTTTCGCTCTTTGGCGACGAAGTCTTCTCATCCTCGAGCCTGAACGCCTTCATGGCAGAGGGCCCGGCTCGCTGGAGCGAGGTGCGCCACGACCTGCAAGAGAGGGTCTCAGACGAACAGGCGGCCGAGCGGCTGGCACCCCATCTCGTTCCGCAGTCCTCCGCCCAGATGCACCTGCCGATCGAGGTGGCGGACTACGTCGACTTCTACGCCTCCGAGCATCACGCCAGGAACATGGGTCACCTCTTCCGGCCGGGTTCGGAGCCGCTCACGCCCAACTGGAAGCACCTGCCGATCGGCTACCACGGCCGGGCAGGGACGGTTGTGGTCTCGGCCACGCCGGTGCGCCGTCCTTGCGGGCAGCGCAAGGAGCCGACGGAGGCCTTGCCAAGCTATGGCCCGAGCGCCAAGCTCGACATCGAGGCTGAGGTCGGCTTCGTCGTCGGAGTTCCCTCCGAGCGGGGCACGAGAGTGGGCATCGACGCCTTCTCCGATCACGTCTTCGGCGTGGTCCTCGTCAACGACTGGTCGGCTCGTGACATCCACTCCTGGGAGTACGTGCCCCTCGGGCCCTTCCTCGGGAAGTCGTTCGCCACCTCCGTCTCGCCCTGGGTGGTGAGCCTGGCGGCGCTCGACGCTGCCCGGGTGTGGCCGCCCAAGCAGAACCCCGAGCCGCTCGCGTACCTGCGCTCGGCTGAGCCCTGGGGACTCGAGCTGTCACTCGAGGTGGAGCTGAACGGCACCGTGGTCGCCCGGCCGCCTTTCGCGGAGATGTACTGGACTGCAGCTCAGCAGCTCGCCCACATGACCGTAAATGGTGCCTCGCTTCGGACTGGAGACCTCTTCGCCTCCGGCACCGTCTCGGGGAAGGAAGCTGCTGGCTGGGGCTCGTTCCTCGAGCTCTCCTGGAACGGTGAGCGTCCCGTGCGTCTCGGGGACGGCACGGAGCGGACCTTCCTCGAAGACGGCGATCAGGTGGTGATCCGGGCCAGTGCCCGATCGGCCGACGGCGGCCGGCTCGGCTTCGGCAGCGTTTCGGGACGGGTTCTGCCAGCTCTCGAGTAGTTCTCCTTAGCGGTGGCGCCGCTGGAACGCGAGCGCCCTGTCCCGCACCGGGCCGTAGCGGAGCATCAGCAGGTCGAGGATGTAGTTGTGATAAAGGCGCCACGGCGCATGCTGGCCCTGGCGCGGGAGCGAGTCGAGCGAGCGCAGCACGTAGCCCGAGGTGAGGTCGAGCCACGGCTGCGTCGGAAGTGACGGATCCGGCGGCTCGGCGCAGGCGACGGCGTAGCCGTGGCGTTCCATGTAGTTCAAGAGCCGGCAGACGTAGGTGGCGGCCAGGTCGGCCTTGAGAGTCCAAGAGGCGTTGGTATACCCCATCGTGGATGCGAAGTTGGGGACGCCGCTGAACATGATTCCCCGGTAGCCCACCGTCTTGGAGAGCTCGACCTTCTCTCCGTCGAGGTCAAGCTCCATGCCACCGGCCATCTGGAGGCTGAGCCCCGTGGCGGTGACGACGATGTCGGCCAAGAGCTCCCTCCCCGACTCGAGGCGGATCCCCTCTGTGGTGAAGGTCTCGATCCGGTCGGTCACCACCTCGACGGTGCCAGCCCGGATGGCGGCGAAGAGGTCCCCGTCGGGCACGAAGCACATCCGCTGGTCCCAGGGCTCGTAGTCGGGCTTGAAATGGGTGTCTATGTCGTAGCCGGGCGGGAGGGAGGCCTCCAGACCTCTTCGGATCAGCCTCTTCACGATTTCGGGCTTCTTTCGGCTCAGCTGGAAGAAGACGAGGGCGCCTAGGACGTTCTTCCAGCGCACCAGCGGGTAGACGACCCTCTCCGGCAGGCGCTTGCGCAGCTTCTTTGCCAGGGGGTCGGTCGCCGGCAGAGAGGCTATGTAGGTCGGCGAGCGCTGCAGCATCGTCACCCTGGCAGCCAGCTTCGCCATGGCCGGCACGAGGGTGACAGCCGTCGCGCCGCTCCCGATCACGACGACCTCCTTGCCCTCGTAGTCGAGGTCGGGGGGCCAGTGCTGAGGATGGACCACCTGGCCGGTGAACTCGCCGATGCCGGGGAACTCCGGCGTGTAGCCGCTCTCGTAGCGGTAGTAGCCGCTGTTCGCGAAGAGGAAGGAGCAGCTGAAGATTGCCGTCGACCCGTCGGGTCGCTCGGCCTCGACCTTCCAGCGAGCCTCTTTCGAGGACCAGGAGGCTTTCGTGACGCGGTGGTGGTAGCAGATGCGGTCCTCGACCTTGTGCTCTGCGGCAGTCTCTCGGATGTAAGAGAGGATCGAGGGGCCGTCGGCGAGCGCCTTCTCGCCCCTCCAGGGTCGGAAGCGGTACCCGAGCGTGAACATGTCCGAGTCGGAGCGGACGCCGGGATACCTGAACAAGTCCCAGGTTCCGCCGCTCACAGGGCGGGCCTCGAGGATGACGAAGCTCTTGTCCTGACAGTAGCGACTCAGGTGGCAGGCGGCTCCGACCCCGGAGAGGCCGGCGCCGACTATGACCACGTCGACCCTCCTGACCGCGGTCTCCTCGCCAGAGGGTGTCTTCTCCGAGAGCAGCTCCTGAGTGCTCATCTGCACCTTTTTACCCGCTTTGAACCGGCAGGCGCCCTAGCCTTCGGCTGGTGGACCCCTTCTCGCTCGCCGGAAGCCGCGCCGTCGTCACCGGAGCCTCTCGCGGCATCGGGGCTGCTGTCGCCCGGGCGCTCGACCGGGCCGGCGCCCGCCTTGCCCTCGTAGCCCGGGACCGGCAGGCTTTGGAGGAGGTCGCCGACACTCTCGGGAACGACGCCTTCATCCTTCCGGCCGACCTGGGCCGGCCCGAGTCCCCCGGCCTGGTGGCGACCGGCGCCCTCGAGGCCCTCGGGGCGGTGGACATCCTCGTGAACAACGCCGCGCTCGCCGCCCGGCTCGACACGATCGAGACCGATGCCGCCCTCATCGACGAGCTCCTGGCCGTCAACGTGCGCGGGCCGCTTCTCCTGACGGCGGCCCTCCTTCCTTCGATGCTCGCCCAGGGAGGTGGCTCGATAGTCAACCTTTCCTCTGTCTCCGGGCTCGTCGGGACTCCGAGGCGGGCGGCCTATGCCGCCACCAAGGGAGCCATCGACGCCATGACACGCTCTCTCGCCGCCGAGCTCGGTCCGAAGGGGATACGGGTCAACTCCGTCGCGCCGGGCGTGGTGGACACCGCCATGTGGGCGAAGAACAAGTCGGTTCCCGGAGTGGTCGAGGACATTGAGGCGAAGACGCCGCTTCGTCGCTTTGGCCAGCCGGAGGAGGTCGCCGACGTCGTGGTCTTCCTCTGTTCAAGGGCGGCCCGTTTCGTCACGGGAGAGACTGTGGCCGCCGACGGGGGCATGGCTCATACCCTCGACCTGTACGGCGGAGCGGTCTGAGGAGACGCCGGAGTTCGGGATCAGCTCGACCGGCCGCCCGGCCAGCTCTGGTGGGTCGGCCAGTTGCGGTTGTAGTTGATCGGTTCTGGCGTCTGCTCGGGCCCCGCTCGAGCAGAGACGAAGCTCTTCTCGTGACTCTCGGGCATCTCGCGGGGAAGCCGGTCGAGCACGGGAATCAGGTATCCGACGCCGGCGAGGAGCGGACCGACGACCATGAGGCCCATGCCGAGCAGGCGGAGCGAGTGGGAGGAGGTGAGCAGACCGCCGACACCCGCCAGACCCACGCCTGCGAGACCGACCCAGGCGACCGTCCGTGCCGAGCGCCCGGCTCTCCGGCTGAGCGACAAGAGAACGAGCGCCCCGACCCCGAGCGGGAGTCCCACGATGGCGTGGGCGAGATAGAGGTCCGTCCCGCTCGGCGGCAGCCAGCCGCTCGGCCGACCGACCTTCACCACGAAAAGCGTGCTGACCCCGAGGAGGAACTCGATCCCGAGGAGGAGGCCGACGTAGGGCGCGAGCCGCCCGAAGATCGCCGCGACCCGGTCGTCGCCGGAGGCCGGCAGGTCGAGGTCCGCCACTTGTGCATCCGGTGGCGTGTCGGCCAGCTCTGGAGTCGCCGGCGCGCGGGCCGGAGCCAGCCGGACCATGGAGTTGTAGACGATGAGCGCCATGGCGAGGTGCATAGCCATGAGGAACCCGACTTCGTTGATGGGCTCGTGCAGGAGGATCAAAAGCCACATGTCGGGGAGGAAGAGAACGAGCGTCGCAACGACCGCCAGCCGGAGAAAGAGCCAGCGCGGTGCCGAGCTGACACGGATGACGGCCGGCCAGGCGGCGCAGGCGACGATGGCCCCGAGGAGGGTCAAAGAGACGTAGTCGGCCACCTTGTAGTGGGAGAATCCCCGCGTCGAGGGAAACAGGCTCGTGGCCAGGTGTACGAGGAGAACGTTCACGACCAGGGAGCCGGCGACCGCGACGGCGCTTGCCGTCGCGAGCGCGACAGTCTTCGGCTGGCGGAGACGAGGAGCCGCCTCGATCCTTGCCAGGCGTAGCAGCTTGTCGGCGAGCTTCTCCGCGGCCATCGACCCAATTATCCCGGCAGGCGCTCCTCACCGCCCGCGCCCCACCGGGCCACCGCCTCGTCGTAGAGCGAGGAGACTCACTCCAGCAGCTCAGCGTCCTGCTGGCCGTCTGTCAGCCCCGCCGGGTCGCTCAACAGCTGAAAGCCCCTTCAGAGGCTGGACGAGGGCCAGGATCTCCGGGGCCTGGGAAGCCGGATGACAGCTGTCGCCTGCCCCGTGGCCGCTCTCGAGCGGCCCCTTGCAATGGTGAGCGCTCGCCACAGCGGCGCACCGTAGCGCTACCGGGCGTTTATGTAGTCCACCAGCTCCTTGCGCTCTCTCTCGAGCTCCTCGATCCGGACCCGGACCACGTCGCCGATGCTGACGATCCCGACGAGGTCGTCCGAGTCGACCACCGGCACATGGCGAAAGCGGCCGTTTGTCATGGTCGCCATCAGCTGGTCGGTGTCGTCTTGCGGCCCGCAGGTCGACACCGCCGAGGACATGACCGAGGAGACCGGCCGCGCCAGGGCCTCGCCGACCGACTCAACCGAAAGAGCCCGGACGATGTCGCGCTCGGAGACGATGCCGCTGATCTTCCGCCCGTCGTCGGATACGACGAGAGCCCCGATGCCCCGGGCATTCAGGAGCCGGACGGCCTCGGCCAGCGTGGCGGTAGAGCCGATGGTGAAGACCACGGCGCCCTTGTCCTCGAGCAGCTTGGCTATGCGCATCGCCGCCTCCCGTTTCACAAGCTCACGAGAGCTTACGTCACAGTAAGGTCATCGAAAAGAAGGAGATCGAAGCTGCGCGACCTGCCTGACCTTGCAGGGCCGGTCCGCGAGGTTCCAAGAGATGGCCGCGGTCGTCGACTCCAAGCTGGCGAGACTGGGCGCGGCCAGTCCTCTCCGGACGGCACGGATCGGCCGCCTCTCAGCTGGCTCCGGCGCCTGATCTGCGGCTCCGCAAAGACTGCCGACGTGAAGACGGCTCCGCCGTCGCCGACTCCGCCAGCCAGCTTGCCGGCGCGAGCGCTGCACCGCCGGCTGCCCGGCCGGGTGAGCCGGGCGGCTCGAGGAGAGGCTCGGATCCTCATCAGCCGGGCGCCTCCTTTCCCGCGGCATGTTCGAGCTGGGGCCGGGCTCTAGCCGACCTCTCATGCCGGCCGCCACCAGGAGAAGGAGCCCGAGCGCCATGACGAAGTCGCCCGGGCTTGCCACGGTGCGCAGCGGCCGGAGAGGGATCCAGTCAGAGAGGAGGCTTAGTCCGCTGCCTCCTCCGGCGAGCAGATGCTTTCCGAGGTGGCCGCGGGAGACCCGTAGGCCGGTGAGACCCGCCGCGCGAAGGGCGATGGGAGATACGGGCATCGCTCCGTTCGCGGCCATGACCGCCAAGTTGGCCGCCCAGCCCAGCAGGAGCAAAAAGAGCGCTCCCTTCTCGGTCGGCCGGGCTGCTCGGAGGCTCCGCCACAGGAAGAGGCCAACCAGCAGCTCTGCCCCCACGACGACGGTGGCCCGGCCTGCGGCAGGCCACCGGGCGTGAAGGCTGAGCTCACCGAGGACAGCCTCGGCCCCGAGGGCCATGACGAGAGTGCTGGCGCGGGCGAGGGTGAGCTCGCCGAGACGCAGCAGGCGTCCGCCGCTCAGGTACCCGAGCGCGACGCCGCCCGCAAGAGCGATGATGAGGAGAGACATTCCGGCGGCCGGGCAGGAGGATCGAGCTCCTGCCCGGCTGTACGGCTACAGGTGGACGTGGATGCCGAAGCCCTGCCAGACCGGCGCCGCTCCGGCCAGCCAGCAGGCAGCCAGGGTGCCGAAGCTCGCTGCCACCTTGATCATCTGGCGTGAACGCATGCTGTTCCCTCCATTTCTGAGCGATCTGCCCCAGGAAACAGAGCGCGTTCGAGCCCGGCTGATACAAATTCCTCCCCTACTTGCCAAAAGAGAGCCCGGTCGTACACTTTGCGCGGTGCCGGAGGGGGAAGTGGCCGCCCTGGTAAGGGCCGCCAGTCGGGGGAGCGACGAGGCCTGGAACCTGCTCTTCGCCCGCTTCGGCGACCTCGTCTGGGGCGTGGCACGGGCTCACGGCCTGTCGCACTGCGACGCCTCCGACGTTGCCCAGACGGTCTGGTTGCGCCTCTACCAGCGCCTGGGCCGGCTCACCCAGCCCGAGCGGGTAGGCGCCTGGCTCTCGACCACCACTCGCCGCGAGTGTCTGCGCCTGCTTCGTGAGCAGCAAAGACAGGTGCCTTCGGCTCTCGTCGAACAGCTGGCCCGTGAGATGGCTCCCGCGGTCGACGAGATCGAGCTCGCCGATGACCCCCGGGCCGACTCCCGGCGCTTTTGGGCGGCCTACGCCCGGCTGCCGGCCCACTGCCAGCTGATCCTCAGGATGCTCGTCGCCGAGCCGGGCTCGAGCTACCAAGCCGTGAGCGAGGCGATGGACATGCCGCCGGGCTCGGTCGGCCCGACTCGGGCCCGCTGTCTCGAGCGGTTGCGGGCGAACCTGTTGTACCCGGACTCCTCCGACGGCGAGAATGGGGGCGAGCAGGCCACGAGGCAAAGAGCCCTTGGTTCGGGCCGACGCCGGGCGGCCGAGGAGGTGTCGTGACGGGCGAGGCGTCTGAGCAGGACGTAGCTCCGATTATCCCCATCTCGGCTCTCACCAGAGAGGCGGCTTTTCGCCGCTTCAGCGAGATCGTCCGCCGGAGCGATCCGGTCCCGGCCGAGCTGCGCGAGGCCATCTCGAAGATCCCCGCCAGGCACCGGGCGGGCTCCACCTCCGGGGGGCGGGAGGAACGGGAGGCCGAGCTCGTATATGACTCGGACGAGGACGGCGAGGCTCTCGTCGGGGTGCGCTCCATCTCGGGCGGCACGCGGCGGCTCAGTTTCGAGTCCGATGGCATAGCCATCGAGGTCGAGATCACCTCGGGCGGTAAGCGCTCGCTCGTCTGCCAGGTGGTCCCGGCCCAGCCGGCCGTCCTCGAGGTGCGCGCGGCGGCCGGGGTCAGCCGGCGTCTCGAGGACGTCAAGGGGACCTTCCACCTGACGGGCTTGCGGAGCGGTCCGCTCAGCCTGAGGTGCCGCCTGGAGGCGTCCGGAGCACCCGTCTTGTCCACGACCTGGGTCCGCATCTGACCAGCCGGCCTGCCGAGGCCTCGCCCGACTCGGCTGAGCTGGCGGTCCAGCTGGCCCACTCCGATCCGCAACGCGCCCTCGGCCTGTCGCGAGCGATCGCCAAGGACAGGCGGCAGGGAGCCGAGCTCCGGGCGACGGCCTTGTGGGCGGCGGCGCTCGCCTCGATCCAGCTTGGCGCGCTGCACGAGGCTCGGACCTTTCTCGACGAAGGCCGGGCGCTCGTCGAGGCGGCCGGCCTGCACGAGCTGCGGGGCGAGATGGCAGCCACGGCCGCCAACCTTTGGTTCCACGCCCAACGGCTCGACCGGGCGTTCCTCGAGATACAAGAGGGTCTGGCGGCCGCCGAGGCGGCATCGGCTCCGCGGGCTCTGGCGGCGCTCCACGGGCAGGCCGCCTCCTTCTACTTTCGCCTCGGCCGCTACGAAGCGGGTTGGGCCGAGAGCGAGCGGGCTCTCGGGGAGCTTGCAGAGCTGCCTGCCGCCGGGGCTGCCACGTTGCGAGCGCGGATCCTCTCAAACCGCGGGCTCGCCCTTTGCTACCGGAGCATCCACGAGGAGGCCCGCCGGGACCTCGCCGAGGCGCTGGAGCTCAATCGCCAGCAGGGGGCCGCCGTGCTCGCCGCCCAGCTCCTTCACAACCTCGGCTTCGCCGCCACCCAGCGAGGGGACCTGGCCGAGGCTCTGGCCCGTTTCGAGGAAGCTCACCTCGCCTATCTAGAGCTGGGGCTGCCTGTCCACCGGCTCCTCGCCGATCGCGCCGAGCTCCTCATAAAGGCGAGGCTGGTGCCCGAGGCCCGCCAGGCGGCTACCGAGGCGGCCGAGGCATTCGAGCAGGCCGGCCTTGCCTTCGAGGCTACCGAGGCCCTTCTCACCTTCGCCGAGGCCTGTCTCGCAGACGAGGATCTCGATGCGGCCGTCATGGCGAGCGAGCAGGCCGGAGCTGCCTTCTCCCGGCAGGGACGGCCCCATCTGGCAGCCCTGGCTGTCGAGGTCTCGCGGCGGGCCTTTCGTCTCTCCTTGCCCCCCGAGGCGCTGGAGAGCCGCCTCGTCTCGGCTGCCAGCTCAGCTACCGCCCTCGAGGCCGCCGGATGGCCTTCGGCCGGTCTGCGGGCTCGAGTCGAGGCAGCCCGCCTCGCTCTTCGTCTCGGCCGCCTGGAGGAGGTGGCGTCGCTCACCGCGCAACAGGAGCGAACCGAGCCCGCCCCGGCGGAGGAGGCGCTCTGCTTGCACCGGGCGGCCCTGCGTCTCGCGGCCGGCGGAGACCGCGACGGAGCTCTTTCCAAGCTCGCTGCCGGGATGGAAGCCGCCTTTCACCAGGCCAGCGAGCTCAAGGCGCTGAGCGGCCAGCTGGGCCATGGGGCGGAGCTGGCCGAGCTGGCGGAGACCGCCTTGGGGCTGCTGCTCGAAGCGGGCGGAGAGCCGGGGGTCGTACTCGAGTGGGTCGAGTGGGCTCGGGCACTCGCCAATGCCGCTCCCGGCCGAGCCCCTCTTCTCCGCCCGGTGGGACAGCTCCTCTCGGAGCTCGGCGAGGCGACTCTCCTCGAGCTCGTCGCCCACCGAGGGCGCCTGCTGGCGCTGGCGGCCGGCGGCGCCGGGCTTCTCCTCGAAGAGATCGGTCCTCTGGCTGCGATCGAGAAAGCCTCCGCCTCGATCCATCTCGCACTCGGAGAGCTCGTCCGACCGCCGGGCCGGCGGAGCCGGGCCGGTATGGCCGAGCTCTTCCTCCGCTCCCGGGCCGAGCTCGAGAGCCGGCTGTCCAAGCCGCTCCGTGCCCTCCTCGATGCGGTCGAGACCGGGGGGGAGGAGCTCTTCTTGGTGCCGGCCGGCTCGTTGCACGACCTCGCCTGGGGTCTGCTGCCGGTCTTCGAGCAGAGGTCCGTCGTGCTCGGGCACGGCTGTGAGCCAGCGCGGCCCACGGGCGCTTTTGGGGAGGAGATCCTGCTCGTCGCCGGGCCCGGCCTCGAGAAGGCCGCCGACGAGGTGGCTCGCCTGGCGGCCCTCTACGGCGATGAGCCGGTCCGGCTCTTGCAGGCAGGCAGCGCCACGAGGGAGAACGTGCTCGCCGCTCTCGGCCGGGCGAAGGTGATCCATCTGGCGGTCCACGGGCGCTTCCGGGCCGACAACCCCTTCCTCTCGAGCTTCGAGCTGTCAGATGGACCGCTCTCCCTTCTGGAGATGTCCTCCACGAGGCCCGTCCCGAGACCTCTCGTGGTGGTCCTGTCGGCCTGCGACGCAGGAAGAGTGGTCTCTCATGCGTCTGAAGAGCTGGCGGGCCCGGTGCCGGGCCTGCTCGGCTTCGAGGGAGGACATGTGATCGCACCAGTGGCCCCGGTAGCCGACCGGGCGATGAGTGAGCTCTCCGGCCTGCTGCACGGCAATCTCGCCGGGGGGAGACCACCTGGTCTCGCTCTGGCCGAGAGCCGCCGGAGAAGCGCCGGCGGGCTCGAGCTGACAGAGCCTGAGCTGGTGAGCGGGTCTTCGCAGGTGGTCACCGCTCTCTCGGCCGGCGCTCTGGTCTGTCACGGCCCGTCACCCCGCTCTGGAAGTCGGGGCCAGATGTTGGGAGAATCACCTTCGTGACGCTCCCCGAGATGTCGGAGCAGTCGGGGAGGCCCCTCGAGTGCAGTGGCGGCCGGACGGCGGCTCAGGTGTTCGAGGACGTCGTCTCGAACATCGAACAGGTGATCCGCGGCAACGCCCACTCGGTCCGCCTCGCCGTCACCTGCTTCGTCGCGGCCGGCCATCTGCTCATCGAAGACGTCCCAGGTGTCGGCAAGACCTCGCTCGGACGGGCGCTGGCGGCCTCGGTCGACTGCACCGACCGCCGCATCCAGTTCACCTCAGACCTGCTGCCTTCCGACGTCACCGGCGTCAGCATCTTCGACCGGCGGACCAGCACCTTCGAATTCCGCCCCGGGCCGATCTTCGCCAACATCGTCCTCGGCGACGAGATCAACCGGACGCCGCCGAAGACCCAGTCGGCCCTCTTGGAGGCGATGGAGGAGCGTCAGGTGACGGTGGATGGCAACACCTACGAGCTGCCCTCTCCCTTCATGGTGGTCGCCACCCAGAACCCGCACGAGCATGACGGCACCTACCCGCTTCCGGTCAGCCAGCTCGACCGATTCCTGATGCGAATCCACCTCGGCTACCCCGACCCGGCCGATGAGATGGGCCTTCTGCTCACCCACGGGAGCGAGGAGCT
Source organism: Actinomycetes bacterium (assembly GCA_021803215.1). Lineage (GTDB taxonomy): Bacteria > Actinomycetota > Acidimicrobiia > Acidimicrobiales > Bog-793 > JAJZLV01. The sequence continues at coordinate 13,126 of JAJZLV010000039.1, forward strand.
GTTGAGGGAGGTCAAGCCGGTGGCGACGCCGGACGACATCACGACGATGATGCTGGCGGCGCGTCACGTCCACTGCTCCTCCTCGCTCCAGCGCTACCTGGTCGACCTCGCCAACGCCAGCCGGGTGCACCCGGCCATCTCTCTCGGCATGTCGCCCCGGGCCACCCTCGCCCTGCAGCGGGCCGCCCGGGCCTGGGCCCTCCTGCACGGCCGAGACTTCGTGCTGCCAGACGACGTGAAGGCGCTCGCCTCGAGCGTCATCGGCCACCGGATCGAGTTGCGCAGCTCACGAAGCAGCTCGCGCGAGCAGATAGCGACCGTTGTCGAGGATCTGCTCGGGAAGGTGTCGGTCATCGGTACCGCCCGGCCGGGAGCCTGAGGGGCCGGGGTGCTCACCCGGCGAGGCAGGCTCGTCCTCGGGCTCGCCGTCGCCCTGCTCGTGGTCGGGCGGATCATCGGAGTGACAGAGCTCTTCGGCCTGGCGGCCGCCGGCGTCGCCGTCGTCCTCGTCGGTGTCGCCCGCGTGCGGGCGCCGCGGCTCCGCCTCAGCCTCTCGACCAGGGTCATGCCGGCCACGATCTCGAAGGGCGAGCTCGCCACGTTGGAGCTCTCGGCCGAGAACACCGGGTCGGTCCCCACCTTGGCGGGCCGGCTCCGGGTCTTCCCGACCGGCCCGTCGGCCGGCCCGGTGATCGAGGTGCCCCGGCTCGTGCCAGGGGAGAGGGCGGCGGTCTCCCTCCGCCTGCCGACCGAGCGTCGGGGCCGCCACGAGGTGAGCGGCTTCGAGGCCTACCTCGACGACGGGCTCGGGCTCTGCCGTCGTCGCCTCACGAGCCTTCGCCCCACCCGCTATGGGGTGCGTCCTCTCACCGAGGCGCTGCCGGCCACGCTGCCGGCGGGCGAGGGGGGTACCGACCTCGAGACGACCCGCTCGGCGGCTGACCGGTTGGCGGGCGGCGCCTCACTCCTGCGCCCGTACATACCAGGTGACGACCTCCGCCTCGTCCACTGGAAGACGACCGCCCGGGTCGACCAGCTGATGGTCCGCGAGGGCGGCGACAGGGAGCTCGACAACAGCTCCGGCGCTGTCGTCGTCCTCTCGGCCTACGCCCCGGCGGGGGAGGAGAGCTTCGAAGATGCCATCAAGGCGGGCGCCAGCCTGCTCATGGCAGCCGAGCGGGAGGGAAGCTTCCGCCTCGTCGTCCCCGGCCTCGTTGACACCGGCGAGGGAGGCGGTCCCCGCCACCTGGAGACGGTCTTCGAAGCCCTCACCGACGTGCAGCCAGGCAGACCGGTGGCCTCGCTGCCGCCCCGGCCGGCCTTCGAGGGCCGGGTGGTCTTCCTCATCGCCGCCGCGGCGGCGGAGGACCTGAGCGAGCACTTCGGAACCGAGCCGGCCGAGCTCTGCCCGCCGGCGGCGGCCGTCGTCCAGATCACCTGCGGCGCCTCGCCGAGCGAGCTCGTCCCGCTCGCCCGCCGCCTCCTGGGGGTCCACCTCGAGACCGGCTGCTCGCTCGCCGCCCTCTGGGAGGCGGGAGAGAGCGCCCTCGCAGGCTGATGAGCGCTCTTGTGCCGAAGGACCGGGCGGCGCCCCGCAGCGGCTTTGGCCCCTTCACCCTCCTCACGCTCACCGACGTGGCGGCGGTGGCGACGCTGGCGAGGTGCTTCACCGGCCCGGGCGAGCTCGCCATCGCCGTCCCCGCCTGCCTGCTCGCCCACCTCATCTTCGGGGGCGGCCGCCGCCTCGCGGTGCAAAAGGTGCACCGCGGCCTCATCGCTGCCGCCTCGCTCGCGCTGGCGGCCGCCGTCACCCTGCTCCTCCCCCTGGCGGTGCTGGACGGCTCCTCGTTGACGGGCTTTCTCCCGCTCGGGGGCACCTGGCACCTAGTCCACGGCCAGCTGTCGACCGCCCTGGCGATCTTCTCGAACAAGGTGGCCCCCGTCACCGAGGCTCCCGGGCTCGTCCTCGTCACCGGCTGGGCGGCCGGGGCGGTGGCCCTCGGCTCCGAGGTGCTCTACGCCGACGGCGGCCTTCCGGCGGTCCTCGCCCTCGTACCCGCCTTCGACGTCGTCGTCTTCACCGGAACGCTCGGCACCTCGAGCGGCCGGGCGATCGAGGTGGCGCTCATCGCGGCTCTCGCCCTTTCGTTCCTCGCCGTCGCCCAAGGAGACCGGCGCTCGCCCCAGCGGGTCATCATGGCCCGGACCGAGGCCGGCCAGAGTGGCCCCGCCCGGCTGCGGGGCGGGCTCGTTCTCCCGGGCCTGGCGCTGGTGGCGGCCGTGGCGGCCGGTGTCGTCGGTCCTCTCATACCGGGAGCTGGCAGTGCCGCCCTCCTCTCCTGGCACGGCGGGCGGGCCGGCTCCCGGAGCGGTCCGGGAGGCGCCGGCTCCGGGCCGACCACCAAGGCGACCCCGAACAAGATCCAGGTGAGCGATCTCGTCCAGGTCGCCGAGCAGGAGGTCGAGAACCCGGCGACCCTCCTGTTCACGGTCCACAGCCGGTTGAGGACCCGGGAGGTCCTCCAGACGCTCGACCGCTTCAACGGCGTCGCCTGGTCCCAGCCCCCCGCCACCAGCTCGAGCTTCCAGGTCCCAGCGGCCGGCCTGCCGCTTCCCTCGAGCCTTGACTCGCACCTGCCGAAGCTGGTCACCAACCCGGACGGCTCGACGCAGGTGACCCAGGTGGTCGAGATCTCGGCCCTCGGCGGCTCCTACCTGCCGACCCCGGGGGCCACCTCGGAGATCTCTGGCGAGGGACCGGTCACCGAGGCGACGAGGAGCGGCCCGCTCAAAGCGCCCGGGCCGCTCACGGCCGGGGTCAGCTACGGTCTCTCGGCGAGCCTTCCTCCCCGCAACGGCTCTCTCATCGAGAGCGAGGTGCCGTTCGGGCTCCAGACGAGCGGCGCTCCTCCAGGTGAGACGCAGCTCCCGGCACCGGTGCCGGCCCCGCTCTCCCTGCTGGCCCACCGCATCGTGCGCGGGACGACGAGCGAGTTCTCGGCGGCTCTCGCCCTGCAGGACTACTTCCTTACGGGTCACGGCTTCGTCTATCACCTGCCTACCGTCACCCCGAAGGGAGCCATCGCCAACACGGGCCAGAGCTACAGGGCGCTCGAGGCCTTCTTGTTCTCGAGCCGGACGGGCTACTGCCAGCAGTATGCGACCGCCTTTGCCGTCCTCGCCCGCCTCGACGGGATCCCGACCCGGATCGCCCTCGGCTTCTTGCCCGGCAAGGAGATCGGGCCGGACGAGTTCGAGGTGACGGGCCTGCAGGTGCACGCCTGGCCGCAGGTCTGGTTCCCCCACTATGGCTGGACCAACTTCGACCCGACGCCCGGGGGCTCCTCTCCCTCCTCGAGCCTTTCCGGCCCGGGTGGCACCGTCCCGACGCCCCCGAGCGGCCCGGTCCACCCGGCGCCGGCGCCGGCGCACAACTTCCGCCACCTCGCCGGATCGAAGGGGGCCAAGGCGCTCGCTCCGCCAAGGCCTCCTTCCCTCCCGGCGAACCGGATCGGCCAGAGCGGTCTCGGTTACCTCGTCTACGCCCTCTTGGCGCTGGGTGTCGCCTGGGCTCTTCTGGTCCCGGCGCTGCGCGCCGCCCTCGTCCGGCGGCTGAGGCGCGATCCCGAGCGGGCCATGGCGGGCGCCTGGCGGCAGGCAACAGCTGCCCTGGCCGCTGCGAGCACCCACCGGCGCCGGACCGAGACGAACTTCGAGTTCGCCGAGCGGGTGCGGCGAAGCGGCATCTTGAGCGACCGAGCCTGCCGCTGCCTCGCCAGCCTGGCGGCCCGGATGGACCGGGCCGTCTATGGCCGCCCGCTCCCGACGGAGAACAGGAGGGTCGAGGCGGCCACCGCCTGGAGGGAGGCGGCCGAGGTGAGGCGCTCGGCCCGCCGCCAGGTCTCCCGGGTGCGGCTCTTGCTCAGCATCTTGGACCCGAGGGACCTCGTCTCGCGCTGACTCGCTACCACGCCGGGGCCGAAGACCTATAGGGTGCAATGGTGGCCGATCAAGCGCGCTTTGCTGAAGAGACCGAGCCCTACATGGGCTCGCTCTACTCGGCGGCGCTGAGGATGACGAGAAACCGGGCCGATGCCGAGGATCTCGTGCAGGAGACCTACCTGAAGGCCTACCGGGGCTACGGCTCCTTCCAGGCGGGCACCAACTTGAAGGCCTGGCTCTATCGGATCCTCACGAACACCTACATCAACGCCTACCGCTCGAAGATGCGCCATCCGGAGGAGACCGACCTCGAAGACGTCGAGGAGTTCTACCTCTTCCGCCACCTCGGGGGCCTCGAGGCGGCCGAGGCAGGCCGGAGCGCCGAGGACGAGGTGCTCGACCGCTTCACCGACGACGAGGTGAAAGACGCCATCGAGTCGTTGCCCGAGAATTTCCGCATCGCCGTCCTTCTGGCAGACGTCGAGGGTTTCTCATACAAGGAGATCGCCGAGATCACCGGAGTGCCGATCGGGACCGTGATGAGCCGCATCCACCGGGGAAGAAGAGCGTTGCAAAAGGCGTTGCACGACTTCGCCAGGGCGCGTGGACTTGCAGGCGCCCAGTCGTGACGAGCCCGGGATCGGAGATGGAACGGCAGACCAGCCCTCACAAAGCTGAGCTCGACTGCAAAGAGGCTCTGCACCGCATCTACCACTTCCTGGACGGCGAGATCACGCTCGAGCGCCGTGAGCAGATCGAGTCCCATCTGAACGGCTGCTCTCCTTGCCTCCAGATGTTCGGTTTCGAGGCCGAGCTGCGCCGGGTGGTCGCCTGCCGCTGCCAAGAGACCCTGCCCGACAGCCTGCGGGCTCGCATAGCGGCGGCCATCGAGCACGAGCACGAAGCGGACGAGGCCTAGTGGCCCCTCAGCCGATCGACTGGTCGGTCGCCGAGAAAGTAGCCGTGAAGGTCGCAGAGCGCTCCGCCCCCGAGATCGACAGCCTCACCCGCCAGCGTCTCGAGGAGCTCTTCTCGGAGTTCACGCCCGAGGCCGAGTCGCTCGTGAGCGAGGCGACCGGCCTCACCTCGCTCGAGGGACCGGCCCGGGCGGAGGTGACCGACCGGGCCGGCTGGATCCGGGCCAACATCGCGTCGTTCCGCCGGCTCCTCGGGCCGATCCTCGAGAAGAGCGGCGACAAGGGCCTCGCCCGGCTGCTGCCGCCCTCGCTCGCCGGCGTCAGCCGCGCCGCCGCCGGCGCCGAGCTCGGGGCCGTCCTCGGATGGATGTCGACCCGGGTGCTCGGCCAGTACGACCTCCTCCTCACCGAGGGAGAGGAGTCGGCCGGCGATGTCGTCTACTACGTGGGGCCGAACGTCGTCTCCCTGGAGCGCCGCCACGGCTTCGCCCCGAACGAGTTCAGGCTCTGGATCGCCATCCACGAGCTGACCCACCGGGCTCAGTTCACAGGCGTGCCCTGGATGCGCGGTTACTTCTTGGACCTGGTGGACAGGGGCGTCTCGCTGGCCTCACCCGAGCCCAAGGTGCTGGCGGCCGCTCTGGCGAGAGCTGCGAGGCAGGTGCGTGAGGGGCGCAACCCGCTGGCCGAGTCGGGCCTTGTCGGCATGCTCGCCACGCCCGAGCAGGCGGTGGTGCTCCGCCAGATCCAGGCACTCATGAGCATCCTCGAGGGGCACGGCGACATCGTCATGAACCGGGCTGCCAAAGACCTCATCCCAGGTGCTCGCCGCTTCGCCGAGACCCTCCAGTCCCGCCGGGACTCCGCCGCCGGCGTCGTCAAGTTCCTGCAGCAGCTGATCGGGATGGAGGCCAAGCTGCGCCAGTACCGCGAGGGCGAAGAGTTCGTCGCCACGGTCGAGCGGGAAGTCGGGCCCGCCGTCTTCTCGCTCGTATGGCAGGGTCCTGGGTACCTACCGACGATGGACGAAGTACGCGACCCCGAAGCCTGGATCGAACGGGTCGGAGGGCGCTCGCGCGAGATCGCCTGAGAGCGGCGGTGCCCGAGCTCCGCCTCCTGAGGCCGACAGAGGGCCCGCCAGAGCGGCTCTTTGCTCGCGGCCTGTTGAAGCGTTGCTCGTTCCCGCCAGCCGGCCCGCTCGACTGCGCCGTCTCGGGCGGGGCGGACTCGCTCGCCCTCCTGGTCCTCGCCACCGAGGCCGGTCTGGAGCCGACCGCGCACCACGTCGACCACGGCCTCAGACCGTTCTCGCAGGCCGAGGCCGGCCTCGTCGAAGCCGCCGCCCGCCAGCTCGGGGCCGGTTTCGTCTCACTTCGCGTCGAGCTCTCGCCGGGGCCGAACCTCGAGGCCAGGGCGCGCGCCGCCCGCTTCGCGGTCCTTCCCCCGGGCGTCGCCACCGGGCACACAGCCGACGATCAGGCGGAGACGATCCTCATCAACCTTCTGAGGGGCGCCGGGGCGGCCGGGCTCGGGGCGATGGCGCCCGGCCGGCGCCATCCCCTCCTCGGGCTGCGGCGATCCGAAACCGAGTCGGTCTGCCGGGAGGCGGGCCTCGAGTGGTTCTCGGACCCGAGCAACGAGGAGGGCGGGCCGCTCAGAAACCGTATCCGCCACGACCTGCTCCCACGCCTCAGCGCGGCGACCGGCCGTGACCTCGTGCCGGTGCTCTGCCGCCAGGCGAGTCTCTTGCGAGACGACGAGGAGCTGCTCGAAGAGCTCTCGCGAGCCGTCGACCCCACGCTCTGCCGCCAGCTCGTGACGGCGCCGCTGCCGCTGGCGCGCCGGGCGGTTCGCCGCCTGTTGCGGGAGGCATCCGGCGGGGAGCATCCGCCCTCGGCGGCCGCCGTGGAGCGGGTCTTGCAGGTGGCCGGAGGGGGCCCTCTCGCCTGCGACGTCGGGGGCGGGCTGGCGGTCCGGCGAAAAAAGGGCCGCCTGGTGCTGGAGAGGCCCACCCTGCCGAGCGTCAGATAGCCTCCAGCGCCAGTGAGCGAGCCGGAGCAGGTCGAGGTGGACCAAGAGCCAGCCTGGGTGACGAGCGACCCGATGATCGGCCCGCGGGTCATCTCGTCCCGGGCGATCGCCGACCGCGTCGCCGAGCTCGGAGCCGCCATCACGAAGGACTACGAAGGGCGCCCGCCCCTTCTGGTCGGGGTGCTGAAGGGCGCCTTCGTCTTCCTGGCGGACCTCGCCCGGGCGATAAAGCTCCCGATCGAGATGGACTTCATGGCGGTCGCCTCCTACGGCACGGCCACCAAGACGAGCGGCGTCGTCCGCATCGTCAAGGACCTCGACCTCGATCTCACCGGCCGCCACGTCATCATCGTCGAGGACATCCTCGACTCTGGGCTCACTCTCTCGTACCTGAGGAAGAGCCTCCTGTCGCGCGGTCCGGACTCGCTCGCCATCTGCACCCTCTTGCAGAAGACCGGCCAGCAGCGCACCTCCTTCGAGGCGGACTACGTCGGCTTCGAGATCGAGCCGAACTTCGTTGTCGGCTACGGCCTCGACGTGGCCGAGCGCTACCGCAACCTGCCCGATCTGAGAATCTTCGTCGGCGGTGAGCCGGCGTGAGCCTCGACCGGGCTCGCATCGAGGCGGCCGTGGCCGAGCTGCTGGCCGCCATCGGCGAGGAGCCGGGCCGCGAGGGCCTCCAAGGAACGCCTGCCCGGGTTGCCAGCATGTACGAGGAGCTGTTCGGAGACGCCGACGAATCGCCCGACCGCTTCCTAACCGTCACCTTCGCGGCCGAGCACGATGAGATGGTGATGGTGCGCGACATCCCGTTCGCCTCGCTCTGCGAGCACCACGTGATCCCTTTCCTCGGAAAGGCGCATGTGGCCTACATCCCCTCGGAGGACGGGCGGATCACCGGCCTGTCCAAGCTGGCGCGGGTGGTCGACGCCTATGCCCGCCGCCTGCAGGTGCAAGAGCGGATGACCTCCCAGATCGCCGACTCGATCGAGCGGGTCCTGCACCCCCGCGGCGTCCTCGTCGTCCTCGAGGCCGAGCATCTCTGCATGTCGATGCGAGGAATCCGCAAGCCAGGCAGCCTGACGGTCACCTCGGCCGTGCGGGGATTGTTCCGCCGCGACCCGAGGACCCGGGCCGAGGGTATGGCCTTTGTCCACGGAAGCCGGTACTTCCCGGCATGACGCCCTACTCTCAAGGCGTGGCCCGGCCCTTGGTGATGGGCATATTGAACGTCACGCCGGACTCGTTCTTCGACGGCGGGCGCTACCTCCAGACCTCGGCCGCCCTCGCCCGGGGCCGAGAGATCCTCGAGGAGGGGGCCGACATAGTCGACGTCGGTGGTGAGTCGACCCGTCCCGGAGCCCGGCCGGTCGACGAGCGAGAGGAGCTCGCCCGGGTGCTCCCGGTGGTCGAGGGGCTGGCCGGAGAGAGCCAAATCGCCTCGGGAAGAGCTCGCATCTCGGTCGACACGACCACGCCGGCCGTCGCCGAGGCGGCCGTCAAGGCCGGCGCCGCCATCGTGAACGACGTCTCGGCCTCCCTCGCCGAGCTGGCCGCCGACCTCGGGGTCGGCTACATAGCCATGCACTGCAAGGGAAGTCCGGCCGACATGCAGGACGACCCCCACTACGACGACGTGGTGAGCGAGGTGGCCGAGTTCCTTGCCGAGAGAGCCGGCGCCGCCAAGGCGGCCGGCGTCGGCGAGCTGTACATCGATCCGGGCATCGGCTTCGGCAAGACCGCCCGTCACAACCTGGAGCTGCTCGCCTCCCTCGAGCGCCTCTGCGACCTCGGCTGGCCGGTGCTCGTCGGGACGAGCCGGAAGGCCTTCATCGGCCGGGTGGCGGCAGGCGACTTGGAGGCGGCTCCCTTGGAGCTGTCCGCTCGCTTCGAGGGTTCGCTCACCACAGCCGTCTGGTCTATGGCAAAGGGGGCGGCGGCGGTGCGGGTCCACGACGTGGCTGCCACCGTGGCGGCGGCCAGGCTGGTGGCGGCGACTGGCTGGGAGAGATGAGGGGGCGCTGGGCGGCGGGGATCGTCCCGCGCAACTTCGCCTGGATCATGAAGGACCGCCTGGCGGTGAGCGAGCGGCCGGGCGGCTATGCGGCCAACCACCGCAAGGTCCGCCGCCGCGAGGAGCTGTTGTGGCTGAAGGGCCAGCACTTCGACCGCGTCGTATCCCTCCTTGCCTCCACTCACAACCTGCACGCCTACGACGAGGCTGGCCTGACCTGGGCTCACTTCCCGCTCCCGAGCGGGCTCGAGGTCGCGCCCGAGCTGGCCGAGCTGTACCCGGCTTTGCACGAGTGGCTGCGAGCCGGCGAGCGGATCCTCATCCATCAAGACGAGCTGGGCGAGAGGCTGATGGGCGTGGTGGCCGGATACCTCAAGTGGAGTGGCCTCATCCCCGACGGGCCGCGGGCGGTCACGGCCACCGAGCAGCTCCTTCGCCGCCAGCTCGGGGCGATCGGGCGCCAGGTCGCCGCCCTGGCGGACGAGATCGAGCCCCCGAGAGCTGGCAGCCGCCCTGCGGGTCCGGCCGCCACCGGTTAGAGCGTGGGCGACCGCATCCTCCTCGAGGCGCTCCGGATTGTCGGGCGCCATGGCGCCCTGCCGGAGGAGAGGGAGCGCTCCCAGCCCTTCGAGGTCGACCTCGAGATCGAGGCCGACCTCGAGGAGGCGGCCCGGCGCGATGCCATCTCGGCCACCATCGACTACGGAGCCGTCGTGAGAGAGGTCGTCCGGATCGTCGAGGCCGAGAGCTACGAGCTGCTCGAGGCGCTCGCCGGCCGCATCGCGGCCGCCGTGCTCGAGCAGGAGCGGGCAGCCGGGGTGAGCGTGACGGTGAGAAAGCTCCGTCCTCCGGTTGCGGCCGATCTCTCGTCGGCCGCCGTGCGGATCACGAGGCGTCGCGCCTAGGTGCCCCGGGTCTACCTGGCCCTAGGCTCCAACCTGGGCGACCGCCTGGCGGAGCTCTCGGCGGCGGTGGCGTCGCTCGGGAGCCTCGGCCAGGAGATCCGGGTCTCGGGGCTCTACGAGACCGCTCCGGTGGGCGGCCCGCCCGGGCAGGGCGCCTATCTCAACTGCGTCGTCTCCCTCTCGACCTCCGCCGCTCCCCGCCTCCTGCTCGAGCTCGCCCAGCGCCTAGAGCAGGAGGCGGGCCGGGTGCGGACAGTCCGGAACGGTCCGCGGCCCCTCGACGTGGACATCCTCCTCTACGACGACCTCGTGATGGACGAGCCGGACCTTGTCATCCCCCACCCGAGGATGTACGAACGGGCCTTCGTGCTCGCCCCTTTGGAGGAGCTGGCGCCCGAGCTCGTACCCGACAACTGGCGTGAACGGCTCGGCAGAGGAGCGGTCGGCGAGGAGGTTCTCCGCCGGGTGGGTAGAATCGAGAGCAGCTGAACACGACGGGCACCCGGACCGGGGCTCGAACGGAAGCGAGGCGAGAATGAAGGTGCGGATCGTGGGCGCCGGCCGGGCCGGGCGCTCGTTCGAAGGGGCGCTCGGCGCTGTCGGCGCCGAGGTAGAGCTGCTGAGCGCCCGGCCCTCGCGGGGGACTGAGGCCCTCTTTCGGGCCGCCGAGGGCGTTGACGCCGTCCTGTTGGCCGTCTCGGATCGCTTCGTCGCGGAGGTGGCGGCCGAGATAGCCTCGGCGGCAGGCGTCGTCATCCTCCACTGCTCGGGCTCGCTCCCGCTCTCGGTGCTCGAGGTGGGTGCCGGCGGGCCCCACCAGAAGATCGCCTCCCTTCATCCCCTTGCCACCCTGCCCGACCCGGTTGTCGGGTCGCTTCGATTGAGAAACGGCGCCTTTTTCGCCGTGAGCGGCGATCAGCTCGCCACCGAGCTGGCTCTGTTGTTGCAGGGAAAGCCGATCGTCGTCGCAGAGAAGGACCGGGCCCGCTACCACGCGGCCGCCAGCGTGGCCGCCAACCACCTGGTAGCCCTCCTCGGACAGGTGGAGCGGATCGCCGGAGCCGCCGGGCTGCCGCTCGAGGCCTTCCTGCCCCTGGCCCGCGGGGCGCTTGACGACGTCTCCATGCTCGGACCGCAGCGGGCTCTCACCGGCCCGGCCGCCCGCCAGGACCTGGCCACGCTCGACGCCCACCGAGCCGCCCTCGACGAGAGCGAGCTCGAGGGCTACGAGGCGGGAGTCCGCCTCGCCCGCCGCCTCGCCGCCGAGCGGAGCAAGACGGCCGCCTCGCCTTGGAGCTGATCACCGAGCCGGCCGCTTGGCGCCGGCTGGCGAAAGAGCACCGCCGTCGGGACGAGAGGATCGGGTTCGTCCCGACGATGGGCGCCCTCCATGCCGGCCACCTCTCGCTCGTGGAGGCTGCCCTTGGGCTGGCCGACTTCGTGGGGCTGTCGGTCTTCGTCAACCCTCTCCAGTTCGGCGACCGGGCGGACTTGGAGCAGTACCCTCGCGACCTCGAGGCTGACCTGAAGACGGCCGAGGCCGCCGGCGTCGGCGCGGTCTTCGCCCCGGCGGTCGAGGAGATGTACCCGGCCGGGCAGCCCGCCACGGTGGTCGTGCCCGGCCCGCTCGGCCAGATCCTCGAAGGAGCCTCCCGGCCCGGCCACTTCGCGGGCGTGGCGACCGTGCTCACGAAGCTCTTCTCGCTCACCGGACCCTGCGCCGCCTTTCTCGGCGAGAAGGACTTCCAGCAGCTGGCCGTTGTCCGCCAGGTGGTGTTCGACCTCGACCTGCCGGCCGAGGTGATCGGTTGCCCGACCGTGCGCGAGAGAGACGGGCTGGCGCTCTCGAGTCGCAACCGCCGCCTCTCGCCGGGCGAGCGGTCGGCGGCGAGGTGCCTGCACGCGGCGCTCCTCGCCGGCCGGGCCAGCCTGGCAAGAGGCGAGAGCCCGGAAGAGGCCGAGGCGGCCATGGCGGCGGTCGTCGAGTCCGAGCCTCTCGCCAGGCTGGACTACGCCGCCGTTGTCGAGCCGGAGAGCCTGCGGAGCCCGGGGCCGGCCCCGGCCGGGCTGCTCCGCCTGCTCGTGGCGGCCTTCGTCGGGCCGGTCCGGCTCATCGACAACCTGCCGGCGCGCTCCTGAGCCCGAAGCCACATACGCTGCGCTTGTGCCAGAGATCAGCCCGCCCCTCTCCGAGCCGTTGGACGTCCTCGTGGTGGGCTCAGGCGTGGCCGGCCTCTCTTGCGCGGTGCGGCTCGCCACACTCGAGCGGGCGCGGGTGGGCATTCTCACCAAGGGTTCCCTCACCCAGTCGACCACCCGTTTCGCCCAGGGCGGCATTGCGGCGGTCCTGCCGGGGGACGAGGACTCGACCGACAGCCACCTGGCCGACACCCTGGCGGCGGGCGCCGGTCTTTGCGACGAGGCGGCGGTCCGGGTCCTCGTCGACGAGGGGCCCTCGCGGGTGACCGAGCTGATCGCCCTGGGCGCCGTATTCGACCGGCTCCCGAGCGGTGTGCTCGAACGGGCGCTCGAAGGAGGTCACTCGTCGCCTCGCATCCTGCACGCCGGGGGGACTGCGACGGGCGCAGAGGTCGAGCGGGCGCTCGTGCAGGCGGTCGAGGAGACCGCAGCCAGCCTGCTCGAGCACTGGTTCGCCCTCGACCTGCTCGTCGAGGAAGGGCGCTGCCGGGGGGTCGTCGCCCTCGATCCCGCCGGGGCGCGGGCCGAGGTGCGGGCCGGCGCGGTCGTGCTCGCCTGCGGCGGGGCCGGGCAGCTCTACAGCGTCACAACGAACCCGGACGAGGCGACCGGCGACGGCATCGCCATGGCTCTCCGGGCCGGGGTGGCGGTGGCCGACCTCGAGTTCATCCAGTTCCACCCGACCGCCCTCCACCACCCGGCGATGCCCCGCCCGCTCATCTCGGAGGCCTTGCGGGGTCACGGCGCCATCCTGCGCACCGCCGAGGGCGAGCGCTTCGTAGACGAGCTGGCTCCTCGCGACGTGGTGAGCCGGGCGATCGCGAGAGAGCTCACTCGCTCGGGCACGGACCACGTCTACCTCGACTGCACCGGCATCGAGGCCTTCTCGAGCCGCTTTCCAACCATCGCCGTGGCCCTCGGGACGGCCGGCCTCGACCCGGCGAGGGAGTGGCTCCCCGTCGCGCCAGCCGCCCACTACCTCTGCGGCGGGGTGCTCACCGACCTCGACGGGCGCACCAGCCTGCCGGGGTTGCTGGCGGCGGGCGAGGTGGCCTGCACCGGCGTGCACGGGGCCAACCGCCTTGCCTCCAACTCCCTTCTCGAAGGCCTGGTCTTCGGGGCGCGGGCGAGCGAGGCGGTCTCCTCGGGCCGTCTCGAGCGCGCCGAGACCGGCGTCTTCGCGCCGGCCGCAGTGCCCCTGAGGGCCTTCGGCGAGCTGGCGCCGGCTCCGGCGCCAGTCCGAGGCGCCCTTCGGGCCGGCGAGGCGCGTCGGCGGCTCCAAGCCGAGATGAGCGCCGACGCGGGTGTGGTGCGCGACGCCGCGTCGCTCGACGCGGCCGCCAAGGTCGTCGCCGAGATCGAGACCGGCTTCGGCCGGCCCTCGAGCGTCGAGGAGGCCGAGGTGTCCAATTTGTGTCTCATTGGCCGGGCCCTGCTCGAGGCGGCCGCTGCCCGGCGGGAGAGCCGGGGAGCCCATACCCGGGCCGACTTCCCCGAGCGATCCGAGACCTACCGGGCCCGCCTCGTCTTCGGACGGCAGCAGTCGGATGGCTGACAGCACCTGTTCGGAGTTCGACCCTCCGGCCGCGGCAGTGCGCCGGGCCGTCGCCGTCGCTCTCGCAGAGGATCTCTTGCCCCTTGGCGACCTGACGGCCTCCCTGGTCGCCGAGGGACTCGAGGGTGAGGCCTTCTTCGTAGCCCGTTCGGCCGGGGTGCTGGCCGGCCGGGCCTGCGTGGAAGAGACCGCCCGGCAGGTGGGCAGCCTCGAGCTCTCCTTCTTCCTCTCCGACGGCGCCGAGGTCGAACATGGGACCGTCATCGCGAGGGCCCGTGGCAGCTACCGGGCGCTTCTAACCGCAGAGCGGACGGCGCTCAACTTCCTCTGCCACCTCTCGGGGGTGGCGAGCCTCACGGCCCGCTACGTGAGCGCCGCCCGGGCCGCCAACCCGAGCTGTCGCATCTGGGACACCCGTAAGACGACGCCCGGTCTGAGGGCGCTCGAGAAGGCGGCCGTCAGGGCAGGTGGAGGCGTCAACCACCGGGGCAGCCTCTCGGAGGGAGTGCTCGTGAAGGACAACCACCTCGGAGCCGCCACCATCTCAGCGGCGGTCGCCCGCGCCAGGGCGGCCTTCCCGGGCCGGATGCTCGAGGTCGAGTGCGACCGCCTCGACCAGGTGGCCGAGGCGCTCGAGGCCGGTGCAACTCTCATCCTCTGCGACAACATGAGCCCCGAGGAGCTGGCCGAGGCGGTCGACCTGGTCCGCCGACACCCCCGCCGGGAGGCCGGCGGGGTCCTCGTAGAAGCCTCTGGCGGCATCACCCTCGAGACGGTCGCCGGCTACGCCGCCAGCGGGCCGGACCTCATCTCCGTGGGGGCCCTCACCCACTCGGCCCCGATCCTCGACATCGGTCTCGACCTCGCCCCGCCCTCGGGCCAAGACGAGGTCGGCTAGAAACTTCGCGTGCTGCTCGCAATAGACGTCGGCAACACCCAGACCGTCATCGGGCTCTTCGACCCGCCGGTCGCCGCCGGCGCGCCCGCCCGCAAGGAGGGCTCCTACGGCGAGCTGGCCGACCTGAAGCACCACTGGCGCCTGGCCACCGTGGCCGAGCGGACCTCCGACGAGCATGCTCTTTTGCTCCTCGAGCTGCTCCGCCTCGTCGGTTACGAGGTCTCGGCCGGCGCGGACGTCAGCCGGCACCTGAGCGGCATGGTCGTCTCCTCCTCGGTCCCTCGTGTCACCTCGTCGTTGCGGGAGATGGCCGCGCGCTGGTTCCGGGTCCCCCTCGTCGTCATCGAGCCGGGGGTGCGCACAGGCATGCCGATCCTCTACGACAACCCGAAGGAGGTGGGCGCCGACCGGATCGCGAACGCCGTCGGCGCCCTCGACCTCGTCGAGCCGCCCCTCATCGTGGTCGACCTCGGAACCGCCACCACCTTCGACGTCGTCTCCGCGGCCGGTGAGTACCTCGGAGGGGCGATAAGCCCGGGGATAGAGATCTCGATGGACGCCCTCTTCGCCGAGGCGGCCGCCCTCAGGCGGATCGAGCTCGTCGAGCCCCGGAAGGTGATCGGGAAGTCGACCGTCGAGTCGATGCAGTCAGGCATCATCTACGGCTACGCCGCCTTGGTGGACGGCCTTTGCCGACGGATCATGGACGAGCTCGGCCAGGCCCGCGTCCTAGCGACCGGCGGCCTCGCCGGCCTCATCAGGCCGCTCTCCCAGGTGATCGAGCTGCACGAGCCCTGGCTCACCTTGCACGGCCTGCGCATCATCTACGAGCGGAACACCGCCGGCACCGAGCAGCCCGGCCGATGAGCGAGAAGCAGGTGCCCTATCGCTACGAGGCGACGACGCCGCTTTCCGAGGTGGTGGCCCGCTTCTCCCGCCTCGAGGCCGGCGAGGAGTCCGGGGAGGACGTGCGCGTGGCCGGCCGCATCATGCTGCTGCGGGTGCAGGGAAAGCTCGCCTTCGCCACCTTGCGGGACTGGAGCGGAAAGCTGCAGCTCTTCTGCCTGGCAGCTGTGACCGAGGACTTCGAGGAGCTCACGCGGGCCAACCTCGGCGACTGGATCGGGGCGGAGGGTGAGGTCGTGAGGACGAAGCGGGGCGAGCTCTCGGTGAAGGTGGCTCGTTGGAGCCTTCTGGCGAGGGCGCTCGGCGGCTTCGGCGACAAGTGGCGCGGCATCCACGACCCGGAGGTGCGCCTTCGGCAACGAGAGGTCGACCTTTGGGCGAACGAGGGGGTGAGGGAGCGCTTCCTCCTGCGCTCGAGGGTGGTGGCCTGCCTGCGCAGCCTCCTTGCAGAGCGCGGCTTCGTCGAGGTCGAGACTCCCGTGCTGCACGCCATCCCGGGCGGCGGTCTCGCCAGGCCCTTCGTCACCCACTACAACTCGATGCATGCCGACTTCTACCTGCGCATCGCCCTCGAGCTCTACCTGAAGCGCTGCGTGATCGGCGGCTTCGAGCGGGTCTACGAGATCGGCCGGGTCTTTCGCAACGAGGGGATCGGCCCGAAGTACAACCCCGAGTTCACGATGCTCGAGGCCTACCAGGCCTATGGCGACTACCTCGACATGGCCGAGCTGCAGGAGCACCTCGTCGCCGGGGCGGCGAAGGCCGTGACAGGCGGGACGAGGCTCTCTTTCGAGGAGAGAGAGCTCGACCTCACGCCTCCTTGGCGGAAGGCGACGATGACAGAGGTGATCGCCGAGGTGACCGGTGCCGAGGTGAGCCTCGAGATGGGCCTCGCCGAGCTGCGCCGGGCGGCGGCGAGGCTCGGCGTCGAGCTGAAGGAGCGCTTCGACGCCGGCCAGGTGATGAGCGAGATCTACGAGAAGACGACCGAGCCCAATCTCTGGGGTCCGGTGCACGTTATGGACTATCCCGAGTCGGTCTCTCCCCTCACCCGCAAGCATCGCTCCAAGCCCGGCTACGTCGAGCGGATCACGCCGGTAGCGGCTGGGCGCGAGCTGGGTGAGTGCTACAGCGAGCTCGTCGACCCGGTCGACCAGCGAGCCCGCTTCGCCGCCCAGGCCGCCGAGCGGGAGGCCGGCGACGAGGAGGCCATGGTGACAGACGACGACTTCCTCAGGGCCCTCGAGCGGGGCATGCCGCCGACGGGGGGCATCGGGCTCGGCGTGGACCGCCTCGTGATGCTGCTGGCTGACGTCCACCACATCCGGGAGGTGCTCTTGTTCCCGGCTCTGCGGCCGGAGCCCGTCCAATCCGAGGATGGTGGGCGGTTCGAGGGCGAGACCAAGCCGAGCTAGCCGGCCATCTCCTCGAAGCGGGAGCGGGCGCCTTCGGCCGCCTGGCAGAGGTCGCAGGCGACGTCGTTCGCCAGTCGGGCGAGCCGCTCCGAGACAGGACCCCCGTCGAGGCGCCGGGCGGCCGCCGTCGCCTCCTCGGCGTACTGGCGGGCCACGAGGGCGGCTTCGGCGATCCCCTCAGAGCCCGCCACGAGCTGCCTCGCCCGCTCCCGCTCGTCCGGCCCGAGGGGATGGCCGAGCATCCCGCTCAGGTGCTGGCCGACGCGTAGGTCCGAGAGGGCCCTTTGGACCGGCAGGGTGTAGACGCCCTCTGCCAGGTCCTGGCCGGGCGGCTTGCCGAGCTCCTCTTCGCTCGCTATGACGTCCAAGACGTCGTCGCGGATCTGGAAGAGCATCCCGAAGGATTCTCCGAAGGCCGTCAGGTTCTCGACGCCCGGGCGGGAGAGCCGCGAGGTCAGTCCGCCGATGCGGCAGGCCGTCGACATGAGGGCGGCGGTCTTGTTCGAGATCGCCCCGAGGTAGTCCTTCTCATCGCGGGAGACCTGGTATGCCGAGCGGACCTCTGCCACCTGGCCCTGGCAGAGCCGGGCGAGCGTCGAGGCGAGCAGGCTGGCGATCTCCGGTCCGAGGGCGGCTGCTATCTCGGCCGAACGGGCGAGGAGGAAGTCCCCGGCCACGATGGCTACCAGGTTGCCCCAGCGGGCGTTGACCGACTCGACGCTGCGGCGCCGGACGGCCTCGTCCATCACGTCGTCGTGGTAGAGAGAGGCCAGGTGGACGAGCTCGACCGAGACCCCGCCGAGGATCGACTCGTCCGAGATGTCGCTGCGGGAGAGCTCGGCCGCGGTGAGGGTGAGGGCCGGGCGAATCCTCTTCCCACCTGCGGATATGAGGTGGGTGGCGACCTCGTTCAGAAAGGGGTCGTCGCCTCTCACCGACGCTCGCAGGCACTCCTCGAGGCGTGCCAGGTCGGCTTCCGCGACTGGAAGCGCGAAGAGGTCGGACCCGTTCACCGCAAGCGACACTAGGACACTTGGGCACCCTCGCCGGACGCTGGGGCGCCGCCGTGGTTGCGATGGCTGCCGGAGGGGAAGGCGATGGGGGGCGGTGGTGTTGTAACTGACATCGTCGGCCGGCCCGGAGAGATGCCAACCGTTCGGCAAGGGCCCGTCGATAGACTGGCAGAGATAACGAAGACGAGATCAAGCGATTGAGCCCGTTGCATATCCACCGAGGAGCCGCAGTTGTTCGAGCGATTCACTGACCGGGCAAGAAGGGTACTGGTCCTCGCTCAGGAGGAGGCACGCCTCCTCAACCACAGTTTCATCGGGACTGAGCACATACTCCTCGGTCTGATCCACGAGGGAGAGGGACTCGCCGCCAAGGCGCTCGAGTCCCTCGGCATCTCGCTCGAGGCGGTGCGCGAGAAGGTCGAGGAGACGATCGGCCCTGCCGGGTCGGCCCCGACGGGGTCCCCGCCCTTCACACCGCGGGCCAAGAAGGTCCTCGAGCTCTCCCTCAGGGAGGCGCTCCAGCTCGGCCACAACTACATCGGGACCGAGCACATGCTCCTCGGCCTCGTTCGGGAGGGCGAAGGAGTGGCCGCCCAGGTTCTCATCTCGCTCGGGGCCGACCTCTCCCGGGTCCGCCAGCAGGTCATCTCCCTCCTCTCGGGCTTCCAGGGCCGCGAGACGGCCGCCTCGACGACGGGCAGCTCGGCGAGCGGCGGCTCCGAGAGCGCCTCCGGCTCGCCGGTTCTCGACCAGTTCGGTCGCAACCTCACCCAGCTGGCCCGGGATCACAAGCTCGACCCGGTGATCGGCCGGGCGAAGGAGATCGAGCGGGTGATGCAGGTGCTCTCCCGCCGGACCAAGAACAACCCGGTCCTCATCGGCGAGCCGGGCGTCGGCAAGACCGCCATCGTCGAGGGTCTCAGCCAGAAGATCGTCTCCAACGAGGTGCCGGAGACCTTGAAGGGCAAGCAGCTCTACACCCTCGACCTCGGCGCCCTTGTGGCCGGCAGCCGCTACCGGGGTGACTTCGAGGAGCGCCTGAAGAAGGTGCTGAAGGAGATCCGCACCCGGGGAGACATCGTCCTTTTCATCGACGAGCTCCACACCCTGGTCGGGGCCGGAGCCGCCGAGGGAGCAATCGACGCCGCTTCGATCCTGAAGCCGATGCTGGCCCGTGGTGAGCTGCAGACGATCGGAGCCACCACCCTCGACGAGTACCGCAAGCACCTGGAGAAGGATGCCGCCCTCGAGCGCCGCTTCCAGCCGATCAAGGTGGAGGAGCCCTCGCTCGGCCACACGATCGAGATCCTGCAGGGCCTGCGGGACCGCTACGAGCAGCACCACCAGGTGACCATCACCGACCAGGCCCTCGTGGCGGCCGCCAACCTGGCGGACCGCTACATCTCGGACCGCTACCTGCCCGACAAGGCGATCGACCTGATCGACGAAGCGGGCAGCCGCCTGCGCATCCGCCGCATGGACAGCCCGCCCGAGTACCGCAAGATCGAAGAGGAGATCTCCGGGCTGCGCTCCCGCAAGGATGCCGCCATCGAGAAGCAGAACTTCGAAGAGGCCAAGCGCCTGGCCGACGAGGAGAAGGAGCAGCTCGAGCGCAAGGGCGCCCTTGAGACCCAGTGGCGGGCCGAGGGAGTCGACCTCTTCGACGTCGTCGACGAGGATGTCGTCGCCGAGGTCCTCGCCAACTGGACCGGCATCCCCGTCTACAAGCTGACCGAGGAGGAGACCTCCCGTCTGCTCCGGATGGAGGACGAGCTCCACAAGCGCGTGGTCGGCCAGGAAGACGCCATCGGCGCGCTCTCCCGGGCCATCCGCCGCACGAGGGCAGGCCTGAAGGACCCGAAGCGTCCGAGCGGCTCGTTCATCTTCCTCGGCCCGACCGGGGTAGGAAAGACCGAGCTCGCCAAGGCTCTGGCGGAGCTGCTCTTCGGGGACGAGTCATCGCTCGTCCAGCTGGACATGAGCGAATACATGGAGAAGCACACGGTGAGCCGGCTCGTCGGCTCGCCGCCCGGCTACGTAGGCTACGAGGAGGGCGGGCAGCTGACAGAGGCCGTGCGGCGCAAGCCGTTCTCGGTCGTCCTCTTCGACGAGGTCGAGAAGGCTCACCCGGACGTCTTCAACGCCCTCTTGCAGATCCTCGAGGACGGGCGCCTCACCGATGCCCAGGGTCGGACGGTGGACTTCAAGAACACCGTGCTGATAATGACCTCCAACCTCGGGACCGGCGATCTGCGCAAGGCGGCGGTCGGCTTCCAGAAGGCGAGCGAGGCGGTCACGCACGAGCGGATGAAGGCGAAGGTGCACGACGCCTTGAAGCAGCACTTCCGCCCTGAGTTCTTGAACCGGATCGACGAGGTCATCGTCTTCCACGAGCTCTCCCAGGACGAGGTGGTTCAGATCGTCGACCTGATGGTCCAGCGGGTGCGCGACCAGCTGGAGGGCCAGGGGATCGGGCTCGAGCTCACGCCGGAGGCGAAGATCTTCGTCGCCGGCAAGGGTTACCAGCCCGAGCTCGGGGCTCGCCCGCTCCGCCGGGCTATACAGCAGCTCATCGAGGACCCCCTCTCGGAGAAGATCCTCTGGAAGGAGTTCCGCGTCGGGGAGACCGTCATCGTCGATGCCAACGGCGAGGAGCTCTCCTTCCGGGCGGTCGAGGGCTTCGAGCCGCCGACCGTCGAGCTGGCGGGTGCCGGCGCCGACAGCTGATAGCAAGCTTCGTCGAAAAGGTCCCGGGCGGTCCCCGGGACCTTTTCTCTTCTCCCAAGCTCACCGGGTGCTCGGGGCCGCCGGGCTGAGGGCCGTCCGCATGGCCTTCGTGACTGCTTTGAGGGCCGGAGCCGACAGCTTCCCAGCGTGGGTCAGCCGCAGGCTTTCTTCCACCCCGATCCCGGTTGTCTCTCCGGGGCACGGCGCTAGGAGCGGTCCGATCCCAGCCCAGCCCGCGCCGGCGGCACCTTCGTAGGCGTCGGCGTGACTCCCGCGGGAGAGATCGTTCCGCAGGCCCGAGCCCTGGTCCTGTTGACGGCCGAAGCCTCCAGTCCCCTCGGGGCGGTGGATGGCGTAGCGTCGGGGCCCGACAGCCGAGAGGAGTCCGTGCATGCCCCTGAGTGAACTGTTGCAACGGGCTGACCTCTACAGCGCTTCTCGCCTCCACAACCTGGACGACGCCCGCCGCGTCGCCCGACGGCGGTTGCCCGCCGTCGTGTTCGACTACGTCGACGGCGCCGCCGACGACGAGATCGCAGTCCGGAGGAACCGGGCTGCCTTCGAAGCGGTGACCTTCCGGCCCCAGATGGGGTCGGGCATGCTCGCTCCGGACCTCTCGGTGAGCGTGCTCGGCAGAGATCTCGCCTTTCCAGTGGTGCTCGCTCCCTGCGGCCTCGTGCGGCTGCTCCACCCGGACGGCGCGGTCGGGGTGGCGCGGGCGGCCGTCTCGCGAGGGACGATCTCCACCTTGAGCACCGTGGCCGGAAGCTCCATCGAAGAGGTGGCCGAAGGCGCCGGCGTGCCGATGTGGTTCCAGCTCTACGCCTCGGGCGGCGTCGAGGAGGCTGGGGAGATCATAAAAAGGGCTTTCGCGGCCGGGAGCGAGGTGCTGGTCGTCACGATCGACACGCCCACCCTCGGCAACCGCGAGCGCGACGTGCGACACGGGGTGGCGCCGCCGCTCCGGGTCGACCCGCACAATGCCGTACCTCTCGGGCTGCAGGTTCTGGCAAGGCCGCGCTGGGCGGTGCAGCTGGCCTCGACCGGGCTCCGTCTCTCGCGGCGGGGGGCCGGGCCGAGCAGTCCCGGCTCGGGCATGTTGCAAGGAGTGGCTTCGCCCTTCTCGTGGTCCGATGTGGCGGCCTTGCGGCAGCTCTGGCCCGGCCGGCTGGTCGTGAAGGGAGTGCTCACGGCCGAGGACGCCCGGCGAGCTGTTGCCGCCGGGGCGGAGGGGATCGTCGTCTCGAACCACGGAGGTCGCCAGCTCGACGGCGCTCCGGCCACGCTGCGGGTGCTGCCTGAGGTCGTGGCGGCGGTCGGAGACGAGGCCGAGGTGCTCCTAGACGGCGGCGTGCGCCGGGGGGCCCACGTGGTGGCGGCCCTCGCCCTCGGAGCGCGGGCGGTGCTGATCGGCCGCCCCTATCTCTATGGGCTGGCAGCCGCAGGGGAGCGGGGAGTCGTCCGAGTGCTCGAGCTGCTCGAGACCGAGATGCGCCGCACCATGACTCTCATGGGCTGCGGCTCGGTCAAGGATCTCGGTCCCGACTGGCTGGGCGAACCGCACAGCTGCTGAGCCGCCGGCCGCTCTCGGGCGGCGGGCACATCCAAAAGAGCCGTGCTGCTGGTGGCGGCGAGCTCGCGTTCGCCTGCGGACCCTGGCCTCCTCAGGCGGGGCCAGGGTGAACGGCTTGGTCGCAGGCAGTGTGGACCGGGTGGACAAAGTCACCGGCAGGCACGAGGCGACCGCCGAAGGTTCGCACAGGGCGCGCTCCGAACGGTGGCAGCCAGGCCACGGCGCCGGTGGGAAACCAGCAGTCCCGGGCGAGCCAAGACCGTTCGGGCTCTCTCTGAGCGATGTTCGCTGTCGCGCCGGGTCTGGGGACGGTCGCCAGCTTGGATTCGGGCAGTAGGCGCCGCGCCGGCCTGGGTGCTCCGAGCCGGGTGTTACAGCCGAGCCCTAGCTTTCTTCCATGGCCCGCTCCCCTCATGGCTTTTGCTGCAGCTCCTGCGGTGCCCGCTCGCCCCGCTGGGCGGGGAGGTGTGCCGCTTGCGGAGAGTGGAACGCCTTGGTGGAAGAGCAGGCTGCAGCTCCGCCGCCGGAGAGAGCGGGCCGGCCATCTAGAAAGCCATGGCCCGAGAGGCCCGACGCACCATGCTCGCTCCCGAGCGTTCCGACCGCCGCTTTCGCCCCGCGGCCGACTGCCATCGGCGAGCTCGACCGGGTGCTGTCGGGCGGCCTCGTGCCAGGCTCGGTCAGCCTGGTCGGGGGCGAGCCTGGCATCGGGAAGTCAACCCTCGTGCTGCAGGCCGCCACTGCCTTTTGCTCCCAGGGGAGCCAGCGGGCTCTCGTCGTGACGGCCGAAGAGTCGGTCGACCAGGTTCGCCGCCGGGCCGACCGGCTGGGCTCGCTCCCAGACGATTGCTACCTCTTTTCGACCGGCGACCTTATGGCTGCGCTCGAAGCTGCCGACAGCGTCGGTCCGAGCCTGTTGGTGATCGACTCGATCCAGGCCATCTCGGACGGGACGGTCAACTCACCGGCCGGCTCGACCACCCAGGTGCGTGAGTGCGCCCAGCTGCTCGCCCAGTACGCCAAGGCGACCGGCACCGCGACCGTGCTCGTCGGTCATGTCACCAAGGACGGGAGCCTGGCGGGGCCCCGCACCCTCGAGCACCTGGTCGACACGGTGCTCTACTTCGAAGGCGACCGCCACCACGCCCTCCGCAGCCTCGTGGCGGTGAAGCACCGCTATGGGGCGGCCGGCGAGATGGGCCTTTTCGAGATGAGAGAGGACGGCCTCTCCTCCCTCGACGACCCGAGTGCCATCCTTCTCGCCGACCGCCAGCCCGGCCTGGCAGGAAGCGCCACCGTCCCCGCCCTCGAGGGGCGGCGCCCTCTCCTCGTCGAGCTGCAGGCTCTGCTCGCGCCCGGCCACGGTCAGCAGCCGCGCCGTGTCGTGCAGGGCGTCAGCTCCAACCGGGTCTCTATCATCCTCGCCGTGCTCGAGCGCTGCTGCGAGCTCTCGGTCGGTTCCTTCGACGTCTTCGTCTCGAGCGTCGGCGGCATAAAGGTCTCCGAACCGGCGGCCGACCTCACCATCGGGCTGGCGATCGCCTCGAGCCTGAGCGGCCGAGCCCTCGCCCCCGAGGTCATCTGCTTCGGTGAGGTGGGCCTCGGAGGCGAGCTTCGCCAGGTGAGCCGGCCCGAGCGCCGGCTGGCCGAGGCCGCCCGACTGGGCTTCTCTCGTGCAGTGGTGCCCCGCAACACTCCGGCCGGCCAGAGCGGGCTGTCGACGGAGGAGGTCGGCTCCGTGGCCGAGGCGATCGAGGTCCTCGGGCTGCTCGGCCCACCGACACCCGAAGAGGCCCGAACCACCACCCTCGGCGCGCCGAGCGCCTAGGCGCCGCCCGCCGGTGGGGCAGGCCCGGAGGAGCGCGGCGGCGGGCTCCTGGCCTTTGCAAGGAGGGCTTTTGGTCCTCGTGACATGGTGAGGCCAAAAAGCTGGCACAATTGGGGCCCGTGCCGTGCGGAGCGGTGAGAGGCGCGCCCAGCTTCGGAGCAATTGCTGCGCTTTTTGTGACCGGTTGGTCGTCTTTGTTAGGAGTCTGATTTGTTCGACGTCGGCGACAAGGTTGTCTATCCCCACCATGGGGCCGCGGTCGTGGAGCGTCGGGAGGTCCGCGAGGCTTTCGGAGAAAAGCGCGAGTACCTGGTGCTGCGGCTCGCCTACGGCGACCTCACGTTGATGGTGCCGGCCGACAACACCTCCGAGGTGGGCCTTCGTGAGGTGATCAACGACGAGGAGGTGGAGGAGGTCTTCGCCGTCCTGCGCAAGAAGGAAGCGCGCATGCCGACCAACTGGTCGCGGCGCTACAAGAACCACGTCGAGAAGCTCAAGTCGGGCGACATCTACCAGGTGGCAGAGGTGGTGCGGAACCTCTCCATCAGAGACAAGGACAAGGGCCTCTCGGCTGGCGAGAAGCGGATGCTGACCCGGGCTCGCCAGATCCTCGTCTCCGAGCTGACGTTCGCCATCGGCGTCAGCGAGCAGGAGGCCGAAGAGCGCCTCAACGCCGCTCTTCCCTAGGTCCCCTTGCCCCGTCCCGACGGTCCCGTCTACTCGATCGTCGTCGCCGCCGGCGACGGGACGCGATTCGGCGGACGCAAGCAGCTGGCCGAGCTCGGCGGGCGGACCATCGTCTCGCTGGCGGTCGAAGCGGTCGCAGGGTTGAGCGAGGGCGTCGTGGTGGTCGTCCCGCCTGACCTGGCGAAGCGGCCTCGCCTCCTCGAGGAGCTCGAGCTCTCCGCCTTCGCAGCCAAGGTCGTGACCAC
The DNA here is from genome assembly GCA_021803215.1 of Actinomycetes bacterium. GTDB lineage: Bacteria > Actinomycetota > Acidimicrobiia > Acidimicrobiales > Bog-793 > JAJZLV01. The sequence goes on from JAJZLV010000039.1 coordinate 37,981, forward strand.
GCCAGGGGGTGCCACGCGGGCCGCCTCGGTGCGTGCCGGGCTCGCCTGCGTACCCACCAGATGCCGCTTCGTCCTCGTGCACGACGCCGCCCGGCCTCTTGCCAGCCTCGAGCTGACGGGAAGGGTCCTGCGGGCCCTCGGAGACGGAGCGGTGGCCGTCGTGCCGGTCCTGCCGGTGACCGACACGATCAAGAGGGTGGAGGACGGCTGCGTCGTCGCCACGATCGACAGGAGCCAGATCGTCGCCGTCCAGACGCCCCAGGGCTTTGTCGCCGACCTGCTGCGACGGGCCCACGATGGCGAGCCCGAGGCGACCGACGACGCCGGTCTCGTCGAGTCGCTCGGAGAGAGGGTGGCAGTCGTGTCAGGCGAGCAGTCCAATTTGAAGGTGACCTCGCGAGAGGACCTCGCCTTGGCGACCCATTGGCTCGAGCGCCGAGGCTCGGGCGTCGGGAGCTCCCCGTGAGCCAGCGGGTCGGGATCGGCATCGACCTCCACCGCTTCGGCGAGGAGCGCTCTCGCCCCCTCGTGCTCGGGGGTGTGACCTTCCCCGCTGAAGCCGGGCTCGAGGGGCACAGCGACGCCGACGTCGTCGCTCATGCCGTCTGTGACGCCCTGCTCGGGGCTGCCGGACTAGGCGACATGGGACTGCACTTCCCCGATTCGGACGAGAGATGGCGCGGAGCCGATAGCCTGGTGCTCCTCTTTGAGGTGGCGGCGCGGGTGAAAGGAGCCGGCTACCGCCTCGTCAACGCCGACTGCTCGGTCGTCACAGAGCGCCCCCGTCTCGCAAGCGTTCGCGAGGAGATGATGGAGAAGCTCTCGGCAGCAGCAGGCGGACCCGTGCACGTCAAGGCGACGAGGCCCGAGAGCCTCGGGGCGATCGGACGGGTCGAGGGAATCGCCTGCTTTGCAGTTGCAACTGTCGAAGAGTCTGGAGACTGAGGATGAAGAGCGACGAGACGGGCCGAGAGGCCGGAGAGGACCGGCCGAACCGCCCTTCTTCCTCAGGCGCCTCAGGTGACCGCCGGCGGGGCGCCCCCCCGGGCAACGGCCAACGCTCCGGCGGCTCCGGGGGGCGTTCTTCTCGCCAGGGCCGTCCGGCCGCCAGAGCTGAGCGCTCCGGCGACGGCGACCCTCGTTCGACCAGGCCCTATCGCGAGCGCTCGGGCGGCGGCTACGGCGAGCGCTCC
>JAJZLV010000053.1:0-37023 GCA_021803215.1 Actinomycetes bacterium
GCTTACGCGGCTGATCGGCGATGGGGTCCTCGACCGGGTCGCCCGTGGCGTCTACCGGCTGACGGGCGTCCCGCCAACCGACCACCTCGACATCCGTGCCGCGTGGCTCCAGCTCGCCCCCGAGGTTCCGGCCTGGGAACGCTCCGCCGAGCAGGGAGTCGTCTCGCATCGCTCGGCGGCGGCCCTGTACGGCCTCGGAGATCTGCCCGCGGACCGGCACGAGTTCACGCTCCCAGGCCGCAAGCAGTCCCGACGTGCCGACGTCCGCCTCCACGTAGGAAGGCTCACAGACACCGAGTGGGTCGTCCTTCGCGGCCTGCCCGTGACGCGTCCCTCGCGCATCGCCGCCGACTTGCTCGCCGAGCGCGAGGACCCCGAGTCGGTCGGGAGGCTCGTCTCAGACGCCATTCGGGGTGTCTTCGACTACCCACGGACTTTCGCCGAGAAGCTCGCTCCGATGGCGGTGCAGTTTGGGCTGCGGCGGGGCAACGGCCTGGCCGCGCTGCGCTGGCTCCTCGAACTGGGCGGTGACCGGCAGGCGCAGGAGTGGCTCGCCGAGGCGCGCGAGTCGCTCAGCCGCGCGCCCGAGGGCAGGGAGTCGTGACAGAGGATCGTCGGTACGCGAACCCGGCCGCCTTCCGTCGCGCCCTGACGGACCGACTCAAGGCGGCAGCACAGGAGGGTCGGTGGTCGCTGCCGCAGCTCCAGCGGCAGTTCGCTCCCGGGCAAGGCAGAGGAGAGCTGTAGGTCGGGTGGAGAGTCACGGCGATGTCACGGCGGGGTGAGAGGTGTGTGGTCGGGCTTGCCAGTCGGCCTGTCAACCGAGGTGCATCGAGCTCCTGCTTGTCTGGATCTTGCCGCCTCTCAGCACGAAGGCCGTGATGACCGCCGAGGCGAAGAGGATCAGGTAGACGACGACGAATGCGACCTTGTCGCCATGGACGGCCGCGGCAGCCTGCGCCTGCAAGGTCGACATGACATGAGAGGGCCGGAAGTGCGAGGCGGCGCTCGTGGCGATTGTGTTGAGCAGAGCAGGTCCGAGTGCTCCACCGATCTGCTGGGCGACGTTCGGCAAGGCCGAGGCCACGCCGGCATCTCGAGGCTCGGCCCCGGCCGTGGCGGCGTTCATGGCGGCCGAGAAGATGAGCCCCATGCCGGCGCCCGTCACGAGGAGGGCAGGCAGCACAGTTCGGCTGTAGTCACCGCCAACCGTGATGTGGGACATGAGCAGCATGCCGACGCCGCTCACCGCCATGCCGGAGACGACGAGGAGGCGGGGTCCGATGAGGTTCAGCAGGACCACGCCGCCGATGGTGCTCGTGACCATGATCGTCCCGACCATCGGCAAGAAGGCGAGGCCCGTCCGTACCGGCGAGTAGCCGAGGGTCAGCTGCAGATAGTAGGTGAGAAAGAGGAAGACTCCGAACATGGCCACTCCGACGAGCAAGATGGCGAGATTGGAGCCGCCCCTGTTGCGGTCTGCTATCACCCGCAGGGGAAGGAGCGGGTGGCTCTTCCGGCTCTCGATCAAGACGAAGGCGGCCAACAAGAGCACCGAGGCCACCAAGAAGCCGAGGGTGGTGGTGCTTCCCCAGCCGCTCGTGTCAGCTTCGGAGAAGCCGTAGACGAGTGCCGCCAGCCCGCCTACGGCTGCGACGGTCCCAGCCAGGTCGAGCTTGGCCCCTGGCGCCCGCTCCTGGTTGCGGAAGAAGGTGACGGCTCCGGCTGCCGTCACGACTGCGAACCCGACGTTCACGAACAGGCACCAGCGCCAGTCGAGGTACTCCGTGAGCACCCCGCCGAGCAGCAGACCTACGGCGGCGCCGGCTCCGGCGATCGCACCGTAGATGGCGAAGGCCTTGGCCCGCTCCCGGACGTCGGTGAAAGTTGTGGTGAGAAGCGAGAGGGTTGCTGGGGCGAGGATCGCTCCGAAGGTGCCCTGGGCGGCTCTGGCGGCTACGAGCATCGCGAAGCTGGTCGAGAATCCGCCGATGGCAGAGGAAGCGGCGAAACCGGCAAGCCCGATGAGGAACATCCGCCGGCGCCCGAAGAGATCTGAGAGCCGGCCGCCCAAGAGGAGGAAGCCGCCGAAGGTGAGCGCGTAGGCCGTCACTATCCACTGGCGGTCGGCGTTCGAGAAGGCCAGTGCCTGCTGGGCGCTCGGGAGGGCGATGTTGACGATGGTCGCGTCGAGCACCACCATCAGTTGGGCGAGGCCCAGGACGGCAAGGACCCACCAGCGGTGGTTCTTCTTCTCGCGCGGGAGGCTCTGCGCCCTTGGCACTTCGAGGGCGGCCTCTTCAGGGAGGACGCTCATCAACTCTTCCTTGCTCTGGCGTCGGGCTGGGTCCGGTGCTGACCGACCCCTAGGGCGGGGAGGATGAGGGAGTCGACCAGGTCTGTGAGGTGCCGAGAGTCGACCGACCTTCCCTCGAGAACGGGACGAGAGACGATGGCCTGCAAGAAGAGGCCGGGCACGTAACGGACCGCCGGGTTGTCGCTCGCGATCTCCGCCCGTTCCACCGCCCGCTCGAGGATGGCCCCGAAGACTTCGTCGTTCGGCTTGAACATACATTCGCGCATGGCGCCGGCGAGCTGCGGGTCGCTCCTGATGGCGTGGCCGACCGCCGCGAAGAGCTGAGCGTTGGTCTCGGCAACCTGGCCGATCGTCTTAGCCACCGCCAGGAGGTCTCCTCGAAGAGTGCCGGTGTCGGGGACCACGTGGTGCTCTTTCATGGAGCGGATTGCCGCCGCCACCAGGCCGGGCTTGCCGGACCACTGCCGGTAGATGGTGGCCTTCGAGCTGTGGGCTCGCTGGGCGACGGAGTCCATCGTGAGCGCCTCGTAGCCGCTCTCGACGAGCAGCTCGAGGACGGCGTCGTAGAGCGACCTCTCCCGCTCGGAAGTGAGCCTGCTCCGGGCCATCGCCTGCTCGCCCCGTCCGTTGGTCCTCGGCTGCACCAGCGTCCTCTCAATAGAAACGATACGGTTTCGTACACTATAGCGGAGGCTGGCCGACGCGGCTCAGCCGGCGACCGTGAGCGGCCCTCCTGGCGCACCGGCTGCAACGTGAGAGGGGCTTTGCTGCGAGCGCCTGCCTTGCTGGCAGGAGCGGCCAGGGCCCTGCCCGGTTGCGGCGCCTCCGGCGCTCCTAGAGCTCTGCGATGGCTCTCGTGAGGGCGATGGCGGTCGTGAAGGTGCGAAAGAGGCGAAGGGGGTCGTCGTCGGTGAGGGCGATCGTCCGGCTCGAGCGCCGCCTGGCCCCTCGGAGCGGCTCGCAGAGCTCTGCCATGTCGGCGGTCAGGAATGAGACCTCCAAGGTGGCCGGGAGCTCGATGCGAGGAGGTCGGATCTCTCCGGCGCGCACGCGCTCGATCGCCTGCCGAGCGCCTTCGGCGATGGCCTTGCGAGCCCGCTCGGGGTGGAGGCTCTCCGCCGAGAAGCGTGTCACCGCCTCTTTCACCTTCACGCCGACGAGATCAGGGAAGAAGGGTTCCGCCTCCTCGAGAGTCACCTGGTCGCCCGTGATGAGCGCTACCGGCACCTCGTGGCCGACGGCGACCAGCCCGTTTATGCCGGCTTCGCCGGTCACGATGCCGTTCAGTCTCACTTCGCCCACCGCTCGGGGGTTGTAGGTGTGTGACAGCACCCCGTTCGAGCCCATCGAGCCGTGATACGAGACGAAAAAGACGGCGTCGAAGGAGCCGTCGAGCCGCTCCATCATGTAGAGCGGCTTGTGGCGGCCAGAGGAGTAGGAGGTGTTGGCCGGCAGCCTCCCGGGAGGCAGGTTGGCCATGGCGCCGTGCGAGTCGTTCAGCAGCACCTCGCCGACCCCGGCCGCCACCGCACCTTCGATGGCCGCCAACACCTCTCCGAGCAAGAGCTCGCAGCCTGTCTCGTAGGACGAGCCCGGGCCGCGGCACTGCGACCAGTCGACGATGCCGGCCGTGCCTTCCATGTCGCTCGAGATGAACAGTCGCATAAGGACCTCCGGGGCGATGCTAGAGACGGGCCGGCGGGACCCGGTAGTTGGTGAGGCACGCGAGAATCCGACGATGGCTCGGATCGGTCTCGTGCTCGGCGCCGGCGGCGCGGTCGGAGAAGGATTTCACGTCGGCGCCCTTGCCGCCATCGCCGAGGCGACGGGCTTCGACCCCCGCTCTTGCGAGGTGGTGGTCGGGACCTCGGCCGGCTCTGTCGTGGCCGCCTCCCTCCGAGCCGGACTGAGCGCCACGGACCTCTTCGCCCGGGTGACCGGCCGTCCTCTCAGCCCGGCTGGGCGGGCATTCCTCGAGTCGCTGCCCACCTCGAGCAACAAGCCGGCCGTCGCCACGCCGCCACGCCGGCTCGCCCCAGCCTCGCCGGAGCTCATAGGTCGCCTGGTAGCGAAGCCGCAGAGCTTCAAGGCTCTGAAAGCCCTCACCGCTCTGCTGCCAGAGGGTCGCCGGGACGGGGCCGGGTGGTTCACCGGCTTCGACATCGCCTTTCCCGACGGCGCCTGGCCGAAAGAGGCGCTCTGGATATGCGCCGTGTCTCTCGAGCGGGGAGATCGCGTCGTCTTCGGACGAGACGAGCCGGCGGTCGCAGGTTCCCCCCGGGTGGCCGAGGCGGTGCAGGCCTCCTGCGCCATACCGGCCATCTTCAAGCCAGTTGCCGTGAACGGCCGGCGCTACGTGGACGGGGGCGTCCACTCGCCCACCAACGCCGATCTCTTGTCGGGCCTGGCTCTCGACGCCGTCATCGTGAGCTCGCCGATGTCCATGAGCGGGTCACCGCCCGCCGGCACGAGCGGGCCGCTCCTCTCGGCCAGCCGGATCCCGGCCAAGAGGACCCTACGCCGCGAGCTGGCGCCGCTAACGGAACGCGGTGTGCCGATTCTCACCTTCGAGCCGAGCGGCGAGCTCGTCTCCCTCATGGGCATGAAGGCGATGGACTTCTCTCGCCGCGGCCCGGTGGCCGAGCAGACCTACTCGATGGCCAAGGAGGCCCTCGTCGGTGGAGCGGCCGAAGAGGTGGGAGCCATCCTCTCGGACGCCTGAGCGACCGCTGTACGCTGTCCGCTCCCAGCCGGGGCGGCCTCGAGCCGGAAGTCTCGTGGCTTGCGAGGAGGTCCTCGCCGGGCCGCGTCGCCCCGGACTCGACGAGGCTCCCTCGCCGTGGCGCCCTTGCCCGCCCGCCCCGAGGTGATCACCGTCACTTGCGCTGACGGCGGCGCCAGGGGTGGTGTACGACCCCGATCGGCCGCCAGCCGGCCCAGCCGATCATCTCGATGCGTCCCTGGCGCAGGTAGGCGTGCGAGATCATGTTGGCCCGGTCGGTGTTCTGGTTGACGATGGTGAGGAAGCTCCCCCGCACCCGGGAGACGACAGCGGCGTGCCCGTAGCCGCCCCCTGGGCTGTCGTAGCTGATGACATCACCGGGGTGCACATAGCCGATGTGGCCCTGGCGCTGGCGGGCCAGGTTGGGCGGTGCCGTGTAGAACATCTGGTTGCCGTTCCCTCGCCAGGTCGACTCGATCCATCCCTTCGAGAGGTAGAGCCGGTCGACCAGCTCGACGCACTGCCAGGCATAGCCGTCGACCACGACCCGTCCCCGGGGCGTCCTCGTCCAATGGATGCAGGCGGTGAAGCTGCCGGAGGTACCGTTCGAGAAGACTGGGACCCCCCGAAAGCCGCCTGGCCAGCGGTCACCGAGAAAGCGCATGCCATAGCCCCGCGGTCCCCGACAACCCGACCTCGGGTAGGCGGCTCGGCGACCGGCCGAGTCGAGCCCGAGCCCGAGGTCGCCGCGCGCGTCAGCTCTTTTAGCTCTCGGGCTCAGCTCGACGGCGGCGAGTCGGGCAGAGAGGGTGCGGGCGGCCGAGACGCCCGGGGCGGCGGCCGTCAGCCAGCCAAAGGCACCGAGCGTGACGGCGAGTCCGCCAAGGGCTCCCCGGAGGCCCTTGGCGGCTCGCCGGCCCCCTGCAGGACGCGATCGTTCGGCGTTCAGTTGAAGCAGCACTCAAACCTCCCTCGCAGGTCGAGGCGGCCAGTTAAACCTCCAATTTCATTACTTTTTCGTTACGGCAAGAGGAGAAAGCATCTCTGACCACCGATCCGGTCTCGCCGCCGAGTCCGCCAGCGGCCTCGTTGTGTCCCAGGGCTGCCGCGCTCCTGCTCAGAGGGGGAGGACTGAGACTTTCTCGCCCGGGGCGCTCGAAGCTGCTAAGGCCGCGTGGAGCCCGCCAGCTCTGCTTGGCAGACGCCCGGGCTCTCTCCGAGTCCGAGGGGTCGGCTCCGCGAGCTTTCAGGCACCGACAATTCGTCGGGCGACGAGCTCCTCGGCTATCTGGATGGCATTGAGGGCGGCTCCCTTTCGGAGGTTGTCGCCTACGACGAAGAGGCTGAGGCCCTTGTTGTCAGGAAGACTGTTATCTTGGCGGATCCGCCCGACCAGGCAGGAGTCGGCTCCGGCCGCCGCCAAGGGAGTCGGCAGGTCCACAAGTGTCACGCTTGGTGCCCCTTTGAGGCTCTCTCGGGCAGTGACCGGCGTGATGGGCCGTTCGAACTCGAGGTTGAGCGCGGCCCCGTGTCCCGTGAAGACGGGCACCCTGACGCAGGTGCACGAGACGGCGAGGTCTGGGCGTCCGAGTATCTTTCGCGCCTCGTTGCGGTACTTCTGCTCCTCGTCGGTCTCGCCCGAGCCGTCGGCGGCGTAGCTACCGGCCAGGGGCAGAACATTGAAAGCGATCGGCCCGGCGAACTTCAACGCCGGCGGGAAGCCGACCGCGCCGCCGTCGAAGGTGAGGGCGGCGGCCTCGGCGGTCACCTTCTTGGCCTGCTCGTCGAGCTCGGCGACTCCGGCGGCGCCGGCGCCCGAGACCGCCTGGTAGGTGGCGACCACGACTCGTTTGAGGCCGGCGAGACGGTCGAGCACCTTGAGGACCGGGATGGCCACCATGGTCGTGCAGTTGGGGTTACCGACGATGCCCTTCTCGATCGAAAAGAGGGCCTCGGCGTTCGCCTCCGGCACCACGAGCGGCACGGCCGGGTCCATCCGCCAGGCCGACGAGTTGTCGATGACTATGGCCCCGGCCGCGGCCACCTGTGGGGCGAGCTCTCTCGAAGCCGGAGCTCCACAGGCGAAAAGAGCGATGTCGATGCCGGCGTAGTCGGCGCCGGCCGCCTCTTCGACGACCACCTCGGCGCCGCGGAAGGCGAGGCTCCGCCCGGCGGAGCGAGCCGAGGCGAAGAAGCGGACCCTCCCGGCAGGAAAGGAGCGTCCGACGAGGAGCCGGCGCATGACGCCACCCACCTGTCCGGTGGCGCCAAAGACCCCGACGGTGAGCTCTCCCACGGAGAGATCCTAGGTGGTGGCGTCGAGCTCGAAGGCCCTGTGCAGGACCTGGACGGCCCGCTCGGCGAGATCGGCCCGCACCATGCAGGAGATGCGGATGGGCGAGGTCGAGATCATCTCGATGTTGATCTTCTCGCCCGCCAGCGTTTCGAACATGGTGGCCGTGACGCCCGGGTGGGTGCGCATGCCGGCTCCTACGAGAGAGACCGTTGCCACCTCCTCGTCGGCCACGACACCGGCTGCCCCGAGCTCGTCCTTCAGCGAGAGGGCTACCTCCTTGCTCAAGGCCAGGTCGTCGCGGGGCACGGTGAAGGAGATGTCCGTCGTGCCGGCGCGTGAGACGTTCTGGACGATCATGTCCACGTTGACTGCCTTGTCGGCCAGGTGCCTGAAGAGCGAGGCCGCGATGCCGGGCCGGTCCGATACGCCGGTCAAGGTGAGCTTGGCCTGCGAGGTGTCGTGGGTGATGGCTGACACGATCGCCTGTTCCATGTCGCTGTCCTCCTCGGTGATGACGGTGCCGGGCTCCCATGTGAAGCTCGAGCGCACGAGGAGCGGCACGTGGTGGTTGCGGGCGAACTCGACCGACCTGAGCGCCAGCACCCGCCCGCCGGTGGCCGCTATCTCGAGCATCTCCTCGAAGGAGATCTTCGGCACCTTGCGGGCTGTCGGCACGACGCGGGGATCGGCGCTGAAGACGCCCGAGACGTCGGTGTAGATCTCGCAGCGCTCGGCACCGAGGGCGGCAGCCAGGGCGACCGCCGTCGTGTCCGAGCCGCCCCGACCGAGCGTCGTCACGTCCCTCGTGAACGACACTCCCTGGAAGCCGGCCACCACCGGCACGACCCCCTCGGCCAGGGCGGCCCGCAAGCGGTCGCCCTTCACCTCGAGGATGCGGGCTTTGGTGTGCAATGTGTCGGTGATGATCCCCGCCTGGCTGCCCGTGAAGGAGGTGGCGGCACAAGAGCGCTCCGCCAGCGCCATGCAAAGGAGGGCCATCGAGATCCGTTCACCGGCCGTGTAGAGCATGTCGAGCTCTCTACCAGGGCGGACGCGGCTCACGTCCTGGGCGAGGCGCACCAGGTCGTCGGTGGTCTTGCCCATGGCGCTCACTACGACGACGACGTCCTCGCCCGAGCGCCTGGTGCGCGCCACGTGGTCGGCGACCGCTCTTATGCGGTCGGCGTCGGCCACCGAGGTGCCGCCGAACTTCTGGACTACGAGGCTCACGCTTGCCAAGCTAGCTGGCCCTCGGCCCCTGTTCCCCAGAGCTTCTCCCTGCTCGGGTACTCTTCCGGGCCGTGCCCAGCGACAAACGAGCCCGGCAGCGGGCAGCCCGCTACGAGAAGCGGGCCCAGGCCCAGCGTGCCGCGAAGCGTCGCCGCGCCCTCCGTCGAGGAGGGAGCCTCCTCGCCCTCGTGATCGCCATCGTCCTCATCGTCGTGCTGATCTCCTCGAGCGGGCACGGCAAGAAGAGCGCCTCCAAGGAGACGACCACCACGACGAGCTCGACCACCACAACCACCACCTCGCTCCAGTCGGCCGCCGTCGCCCCGACCTGTCCGACGGCCCACGAGACAAAGCGCCTCGTCTGGTTCACCAAGGCCCCGCCGGACTGCATCTCTAAGACCTCCACCTGGGCGGCGACCTTCACGACGAGCCTCGGTGACTTCACCGTCGACATGCCGGCCGCCGCCTCCTATGCAGCGGTCAACAACTTCGTCTTCCTCGCCCGCTGGAACTACTACAACGACACCTTCTTCCACCGGGTCATCCCCGGCTTCGTCGTGCAGGGCGGTGACCCGACCGGGACCGGCTACGGCGGTCCGCACCACTACCCGGGCTACTCGTTCACCGGCAACTACCCGCCGGCCTCCTGCAAGACGGACCCCGCCCAGTCCACCTGCTACGCCCCGGGCGACTTCGTGATGGCGAACTCCAACCCGAACCCCCAGACGCAAAACGCCAGCACAGACGGCAGCCAGTTCTTCATCGTGCTGCCGGGCGGCCAGAAGACTCTCAACAACGAGCCGACCTACACCCTGTTCGGCAAGGTCGTGAAAGGCATGTCTGTCGTCGACCGGATCGGCAAGGACGGGAGCCCGTCGGGCACCCCGAAGGTGAAGGTCGACGTCAAAAGCGTTACGGTCAAACAGATCTCATAGACGCTGCGAGAGCACCGAGTCATGCCGGTGCCCAAAAAGGAGAGGTTGATGGCCATCGAGTGCCCTGCCGCGGACGGTTCTTCGGAGAAGCGCCAGCACTTTTCCGAGCTACCGCCGATGTGCCTCGACCTGACCAAGCGTTACGGCGCCGAGATGGTGACCTCCAAGGGCACCATGAAGTTCTCGCTCTCGGTGGATGCGGCGCCCCGTACGGTCAACAACTTCGTCTTCCTGGCCCGCTATCACTATTTTGAGGGCATCTTCTTCCACCGTGTCATCCCCGGCTTCGTCATACAGGGAGGCGATCCGGAGGGAACCGGGGCGGGGGGTCCCGGCTACCGCTTCGAAGACGAGCTTCCCAAGCCCGGGCGTTACGAGATCGGCTCGCTCGCGATGGCCAACGCCGGCCCGAACACGAACGGGAGCCAGTTCTTCGTCATCTCGGGTCCAGACGGGGTGCGTCTTCCACCGCAGTACTCCCTCTTCGGACAGCTCGTGTCAGGTCGCGACGTGCTGGCGGCCATCGACGCCGTCGGCAGCCAGAGCGGCCGGCCGAGCGAGAAGGTCGTCATCGAGTCGGTGACGATCACCGAGTCGGCCTAGAGCTCCTCGCAGGACAGCGCCCTCTCCCCGCAGAGCTGCCCTCCGGTCTGGCGCCGTCGGGCTCCCGGGCCGACCCGTCCAGCAGAAGGGCTGTTCGTTCGGGGAACACTGCCGATCAGGCGACGGAAGCCGAGCACCGCGCGGAGTTGAAGCGGCAGGCCATCGCCGAGGCAGATGAGACGGGGGCTCGCCACCTGCTCGCAGACAGCCGGGTGAGCGCCTCTTTCAGCCGGAGGACCATGAGAGGCCGGCGCTCGGCCCCGAGCCGGGCGAACCAGCGCGGCCGCCGCCGGGAGGACCGGGACCTCCTCGCCGGAGCATTCGAGCATGTCGGTGTTGAAGTTGGCCCCTTCGCGCCGCCCCATCCCGCCGAGGAGGGCGAGCGGGCCGCTCGTGGACTTGCCCGCTCAGCCCGGCGGCGGCAGGTAGGTGGCGCGCACCGGCACGCCCTCGGCAGAGTCGTCCGGCCAGTCGAGGACCCAGGTGGAGGCCTTGGCGGCATCTGGACGCCTTCCGATCTCGACTCCTCCCCTGGCGATCCACTCGAGGATCCCCCAGACGACGTCGCCATGGGTGCAGGCGGCGACGCGCTCCTCCTCCAGGAGCCTCAGGTGCTCCACCGCCCGGATCGGGTCGCTTCCCTCCGCGAGCCAAGCCGCCTCCTCGATCACGATGCCCGACAGCACCGAGAGCGGCTCCAAGGTGCCGAGACAGCGCCGGGCCGGGCTCGAGAGCAGCCGTCCCGGAGCACCGTGCACCTCCAAGAGGTCGGGAAGCGAGCGCGCCTGGATCAGCCCGGTCTCGTCCAGGGGGCGCAGGTCGTCCTCGCCGACGAACTGGGAGCGGCTCTCCGCCTTGGCGTGGCGGACGAGATACGTCCGGCGCATCGCCTAGCCGGCGCCGGCCACGCCGATGGCGCTGCCGAGAGCGAAGGTGATCGCCCCGGCCGCGGCGCAGATGAGCAGCTGGCGCAGGGCCGACCACTTCCAGTTGCGCCCCGTGAAGACCGAGAGGAGGCCCCCGACGACGAGAGCCATCAGGCCGCCCGCCGCGATCGTGGCAAACTCCGCGCCTCTGCCGCCGGCGACGAGGAACGGGAAGAGCGGTATGAGCGCTCCTACGGCGAAGGTCAAGAAGGAGGAGATGGCTGCCTCCATCGGCCTTCCGAGTGAGTTGGGGTTGACCCCTAGCTCTTCTCTCGTGTGGGTCTCGAGCGCCAGCTGCGGGTCGGCCATCACCTGGGTGGCAATCTGCTGGGCCAGCTCTTGGGGGATGCCCCGGCTCTCGTAGAGGTGGGCGAGCTCTCGAGACTCAGCTTGGGGCGAGCGCTCGAGCTCGCGCCGCTCGACCTCGATCTCGTGCTGGAAGAGCTCCTTTTGCGCCTTCATCGAGATGTACTCACCCGCCGCCATCGAGAAGGCCCCGCCGAGGAGGCCGGCCAGTCCGGCGAGGCGGATGACCGAGGAGGAGGGGTTGGCGCCGGCCAGCCCCAAGATGAGAGAGACGTTGGAGACGAGGCCGTCGCTTATCCCGAAGACAGCGGCTCGCGCTCCGCCTCCCTGGATGTCGCGATGGGTGTGCTCTCCGGGGAGGAGGCGGGGGCTCCGACGGGCTCGGCTTGGCCGACGCGGTGGCATGGCAACGTTCTAGCCTGGCCCGGCTGGCCGCGCAGCGACGGGCGGAGAGGCCCCCCTACACTGAGCGGCCGAGTATGGGAGCCATGGCGATCGAGTCAGGGGGCAGGGACGATCCGCGTCTTGAGAGCCGTCGCGCCTTGGCGGCCCGTGTTAAGGCCCGGGGTTACGAGCGGCGCGAGCAGGCCTTCAAGCTCTCTTCAGGGGGCGAGAGCCACGACTACGTCGACCTGCGGAGGGCGGTCAGCCGGGGCGAAGACCTCGAGGCAGTCGCCCAGGCCGTCGTAGCGAGGCTCGAGGAGGCAGCAGTCGCTTTCGACGTCATCGGCGGCATGACGATGGGAGCCGACCCGGTCTCCCACGCCGTCGCCCTCTTGAGCGGCAAGTCCTGGTTCTCGGTGCGAAAGGCGACCAAGGAGCACGGCACGGGTCGGCGGACCGAGGGAGCCCACCTCGGGCCGGGCAGCCGGGCTGTCGTCTTCGAGGACACGGTCTCGACCGGTCGCTCCCTGCTGGAGGCGCTCGAGGTGGTGCGAGAGACGGGTGCCGAGGTGGTGGCGCTCTGCACCGTCCTCGACCGAGGCGAGAGGCTTCGTGAGATCCTGGCGGCGGACGACGAGGCACCCGAGTACCTTCCGCTCCTCACCTACGAGGACCTCGGAATCGAAGCTCTCTAGCGCAGAGCCTTGGACCTCCTCGACTGGATCATCGTCCTTTTGGTGGTGGCGGCCGCCGTGCACGGCCTGCGTCTCGGGGCTGCTGTCCAGATCCTCTCCTTCGCCGGCATGCTGGTCGGCCTTGCCGGCGGCGTCGCCCTCGTGACAGCGGTCACCCCGCATCTGCACGGGCAGTTCACCCGCTCGTTCATCTCCCTCTTGCTGCTCCTGTTGCCCTGCGTCCTCTTGTGGACGGTCGGGCGCCAGATCGGCACGCACGTCTGGGGCCGGTTGCAGGGCCATGCCCTGGCCCGGATCGACGCCCTCGGTGGGGCGGTCATAGCCATGGCGGGCACGCTCGTGTTCGTCTGGCTGCTGGCCACCGTCATGGTCAACTCCCAGGTGGCGGCGATCTCGAGCCAGATCGAGGACTCGGCCATCGTCCACGGCGTGGCGAGGATCATGCCCCAGGTCCCGAGCCAGCTCGCCTCGGTCGAGCACCTGCTCGGGGCGGACGGCTTCCCGATCCCGCTCATAGAGCCCAACTCCGTCAGCCCTGTGAGGCTGCCGAGCGGGGCCGAGGTACAACGGGCCGTGCGCCTCGCAGGGAGCTCGACGGTGCGAGTGGTCTCCTACGGCTGCGACCACGGGGACATCGTCGAGAAGGGATCCGGCTTCGTCGTGGCTCCCGGCCTCGTCGTGACGAACGCCCACGTCGTCGCCGGCGGGCGCCAGATCGTGGTGGTCGACGAGGTGGGTGACCACAACGCCGTCCCGATCTATTTCAACCCCCGCTACGACCTGGCGGTCCTGCGGGTGGCCGGGCTGACCGGCAAGCCGCTACGCCTCGACCCCCACTACGTCGGCCGGGGGACCGACGCCGCGGTCCTCGGCTACCCGGGCGGTGGGCCGTTCAACGCCCAGCCGGCGGGGGTGCTCGCCCTCCTCGACGCCGAGGGCATGGACATCTACAACAACCGGATAACGGTCCGGGAGATCTATCAGATCCCGGCAACCGTGCGGCAGGGCAACTCTGGGAGCGCTCTCGTCGAGCCGAGCGGCCTCGTCATAGGAGTGGTCTTCTCGCGGGCGACCGACAACAACGACATCGGCTATGCCCTCGCCTCTCCGGGTGTGCTGGCCCGGGTGAAGAGGGCGGAGCGGGTCCCGGTGGGCCAGCGGGTGAGCACGGAGAGCTGCACCGGCTAGCGGCCCGGCTTTTGTCGGCCGCCCTGGCGGGCAATGATGGGCTCGTGAGCCTGCCAATCGAGGACTACGGCATAATCGGAGACACCCAGACCTGCGCGCTCGTCGGGCGGGACGGCTCGATCGATTGGTGCTGCCTGCCCCGTTTCGACTCGGGGGCCCTCTTCTCGGCCCTCCTCGGTGATTCCACCGCCGGCTACTGGCGCCTGGCGCCGGCTGCCAGCCCCCGCCCGGGCCAGGGACGGCCGCTGCTCGCCACCCGGCGGGGCTACCGGGGGGACTCCCTCGTGCTCGAGCAGGTCTGGGAGCTGCCCGAGGGGACCGTCCGCCTCACCGACTGCATGCCGGTGCGCCAGGACCACCCCGAGATCACCCGGTTGGTCGAGTGCCTCTCGGGCGAGGTGCAGATGCGCATGGACCTCGTCATGCGCTTCGAGTACGGCTCGGTGATCCCGTGGGTGCGCCACCTCGACGGAGTCCTCACGGCCATCGCCGGGCCCGACGGGGTCGCCCTCTGGACGCCGGTGCACACCCGGGGTGAGGACATGGCGACCGTGGCTGAGTTCGTCATCAGAGAGGGCCAGCACGTGCCCTTCAGCCTCTCGTACTTTCGCTCCCACGAGGAGTGCCCCCGGCCGATAGACGCCATGTACGCCACCGAGCACACCGTCTCGTACTGGCAGGAGTGGGCCTCGATGGACCACATCGACCTGGGCGACTGGCAAGAGGCCGTTGTGCGCTCGCTCATCACCTTGAAGGCCCTCACCTACGCCCCGACGGGCGGCATCATCGCGGCCGCGACCACCTCCCTTCCCGAGACCCTTGGCGGCAGCCGGAACTGGGACTACCGCTACTCGTGGCTGCGAGACGCCACGCTCACGCTCTCCTCGCTCATGGTGGCCGGCTACAGCGAAGAGGCGCAGGCCTGGCGGGACTGGCTCCTTCGCGCCGTCGCCGGCGAGCCCTCGAAGCTGCAGATCATGTACGGGCCCTCGGGCGAGCGGACCCTGACCGAGCGCGAGCTCCCCTGGCTCGCCGGCTACGAGGGCTCGGCCCCGGTCCGGGTCGGCAATGCCGCCTCGGACCAGTTTCAGCTCGACGTCTACGGCGAGGTGCTCGGCGCCCTGCACGAGGGTCGCCGGCTCGGCCTTGACAGCTCCGGTCCGGCTTGGGACCTCGAACTCGCCATCTTGGACTTCTTGGAGTCGGGCTGGCAGGAGCCCGACGACGGCATCTGGGAGGTGCGCGGTCCGCGGCGCCACTTCACCCACTCCAAGGTCATGGCCTGGATGGCCGTCGACCGGGCTGTGAAGGACGTCGAGGAGTTCGGCCTCGAGGGTCCGGTCGAGCGCTGGAAGAAGCTGCGGGACGAGATACGGGGCGAGGTGCTCGAGAAGGGGTACGACTCGGAGCGGAAGACGTTCACCCAGTACTACGGCTCGAAGGAGCTTGACGCCAGCGTCCTCATGATCCCCCTCGTCGGCTTCCTTCCACCCTCGGACGAGAGGGTGGTAGGCACCGTCGAGGCGATCCAGCGCGAGCTCACCCAAGACGGTTTCGTGCTCCGCTACGACGCCCAGAATTCCCAACACGTGGACGGCCTGGAGGGCAGGGAGGGCGCCTTCTTGGCCTGCTCGTTCTGGCTGGCCGACGACCTCCACCTGATCGGGCGCCAGCAGGAGGCAAGGGAGCTCTTCGAAAAGCTGCTCGCGCTGCGGAACGATCTCGGCCTCCTGGCCGAGGAGTACGACCCGGTGGCGGCCCGCCAGGTCGGCAACTTCCCGCAGGCCTTCAGCCACGTCTCGCTCGTCAACACCGCAGCCGGCCTCGCCAGCCCGCCGGAGACCGACAACCCGATCACGCACGCCGCCCGGGCGGCCGGCAAGACCCCGGCGCCTCATAAGGTCCACCACCGGAGGGGGACCATCCAGCTGCCGCGCCGGGCCTTCCACCGCAGCAGCGCTCCCCGTCCAAAGGAGAAGCCGTGAGAGCCATCACCGTCGTCCCGGGCAAGAAGGACTCTGCCGACCTCGAGGAGTTCGATGCCCCGTCCGAGTCGGAGGGCGGGGTCCTCGTAGAGACCCTTGCCGTCGGCGTCTGCGGCACCGATCTTGAGATCGCGGCGGGTGAGTACGGTTGGGCGCCAGCCGGGCACGAGCGCCTCGTCCTCGGTCACGAGTCGATCGGTCGGGTGCGGACCGCCCCGGCCGGCTCGGGCCTCTCGCCGGGCGACTACGTCGTCGGCATCGTGCGCCGGCCCGACCCGGTGCCCTGCTACAACTGCGCGGCGGGCGAGTGGGACTTCTGCCGGAACGGCCAGTACACCGAGCACGGCATCAAGTCCCTCGACGGTTTCATGCGCCAGCAGTACAGGGCCGAGCCGGACGCCCTCGTGAAGGTAGACTCCGCTCTCGGGGAGCTCGGCGTGCTGCTCGAGCCGACCAGCGTGGTCGCGAAGGCCTGGGAGCAGGCCGAGCTGGCCGGCAAGCGGGCAACGTGGCACCCGAAGACAGCGGTCGTGACCGGGGCCGGCCCGATCGGCCTCCTGGCGGCCCTCATCGGGGTGCAAAAGGGTCTGGACGTTCACGTCTTCGACCAGGTGAGCGAGGGGCTCAAGCCCGACCTGGTGCATGCTCTCGGGGCGAGCTATCACACCGGCCCAATCGAGAACTCGGTCGACGAGCCGGACATCATCATCGAGTGCACCGGCGTGCCCGGGCTCGTCTTCGACGCCATCGAGCACATCGGGCCGGGCGGCGTGGTCTGCCTGACGGGGGTCTCGCCGACCGGTCGCGAGCTCTCGATCGACGCCGGGCTCGTCAACCGCTCCATGGTGCTCGCCAACGAGAGCGTCGTCGGCTCGGTGAACGCCAACCGACGCCACTACGAGCAGGCGGCCGAGGCTCTCGCAAAGGCCGAGAAGAACTGGCTGACCAGGCTGATCACCCGCCGGGTTCCGATGGAGCAGTTCGCCTCGGCTCTCGAGCGCCAGCCAGAAGACGTGAAGGTCGTGATCCAGATAGCCGAGGCCGGCTGAGGTGCCCCACACCACCATCGCGGACGGGGTCATCGAGATCGACACGATGCTCGGCGGCTTCGAGAAGATGACGGCCGGCTACCTCGTAAGCGGGGAGCGGAGCGTCCTCGTCGAGACGGGCAGCCAGTCTTCCGTCGAGACGCTGCTGACCGCTTTGGACGAGCTCGGTATCGCACGCGAGGAGCTGGCCGGGGTGGCTGTGACCCACATCCACCTGGACCACGCCGGCGGGGTGGGAGACGTGGCCCGGGCCTTCCCGAGAGCCACCGTCTACGTGCACGCCAAGGGCGCCCGCCACCTGGCCGACCCGAGCCGCCTGGTCGACTCGGCAGCCCGGGTCTACGGTCCTCTCCTCGACAGCCTCTACGGCCGGCTCGACCCGACGCCGAGCGAGCGGATCCACGTCCTCGAAGATGGCGAGGAGGTCGACCTCGGGGGTGGCCGGAGCCTGCGGGCCATCGACTCGCCCGGGCATGCCAAGCACCACCTCGGGCTCATCGACTCCTCCTCCGGCCTCTTGTTCGCCGGCGACGCCGTCGGGGTGAGGCTCCCGAACGGCGGGGTGCTGCGGCCCGCCACCCCGCCACCCGACTTCGACCTGGACCAGGCGCTCCACTCGCTCAGACGTTTCGCAGACCACTCGCCCGCCGGGATCGCCCTCGCCCACTACGGCCTGGTGCCGCTCCCGCCCGGCGAGCTCCTCGAGGAGGCGGCCGAGACCCTGACGGCCTGGGCAGAGGAGGCGCAGCGGGCCTATGAGGCGGGCGAGGACATCGCGGCCGCCCTCGGCGCCCGCTTCAGCCCCGACTACGCCGGGGTGCCCGACGAGGCGCGGGAGCGGCTCGAGACCTTGAACGGGGTGCACTCGAACGCCGCCGGGCTGCGCCGCTGGCTGGAGCAGAAGGAGGCTGGCTCCGCCGGACAGCGAGGCTGAGCCAGCTCTCAGCGGGCGTTGAGGCGGGCGAACATCGGCCGCCCCGTCTTGTAGAGCCGGGGGAACTCCCCGTAGAGCTCGTTGTAGCAGGAGGCATTGGCCTGCATGGGCTCGAAGATCGTCTCGGCGGGCACGAGGGAGCGCACCTCATCGGCTGCGAAGCTCCCGAGCGCCAGGCCGGCAAAGATGGCCGCTCCGCGCAAGTTGGCGCGAAAGGGCATCTTCACCCGCTCGACCGTCCGGCCCATCACGTCGGCGTGGATCTGGCACCACAGATCGGACTGGGCCCCGCCCCCGATGATGCGGATCGGGTCGAGGCGCCGCCCGGCGAATGACTCGACCGAGTCGTGCAGCCAACGGTTGTTGAGGGCCACGCCCTCGAGCACAGCCCGGGCGAGGTCAGCCCTTGTCGTGGCGACCGAGAGGTTGTGGAAACCGCCGCGGGCTCGCCGATCGTCTACCGGTGAGCGCTCGCCGTTCAGCCACGGCGTGAAGACGACCTTTCCGGCTCCCGGCTTGGCGGTGGCGGCCTCGGCCGTCGCTTGGTCGAAGGTGGCGCCGGGAAAGGCGAGGTCGCGGAACCACTGCAGGCAGTAGCCACCGGTCTCGTGGTTGTTGGCGATGAGGTAGCGGTCCGGGCCGAGGCCGGGGACCGAGACGATCGAGTGGAGGGCGTCGGTCTTCTTGAACGGGACCGGCGCGCCGATCCAGGCGCTCGTCGAGAGGGCGAGGTGGGTCTCGAAATCACCTACCGCTCCGGCCCCGCAGGCGGCCGAGTGCAGGTCGGGCGTGCCGGTCACGACCTCGACCGAGCCGTCGAGCCCGAGGCGGCGGGCGACCTCGGGCCGGAGCGGTCCGAGGTTCGAGCCGGTCCGCACGAGTGGCGGCAGCTTGCGCCCGTCGATGCCGGCGAGACGCAAGAGCAATGGGTCGTAGGCGAGCTTGTCGAGCCGCCGGTTGTCGGTCAACCAGGCTGCCGTCATGGAGGCGTGGGTGGCGACCGCCCGTCCGGTGAAGCACATCGTGAGGAAGTCGACGGGCTCGAGGTAGAGGGCCGTCTTTCTCGCCACCTCTGGAAGGGCGTTCTCGATGAAAAGGATGTGGCCGATCGGGTCGGCGCCGCTCGAGGAAGGTGCGCCGCCGGACCGCCTGATCCATTGCAGGGCCGGGCGGGGGGCGTATCCCGCCACGGGGCCGCCGATCACCTTTCGGGAGTAGGGACCGCCCCGGCTGTCCATCCAGAGAATGCACTGGCCGACCGGCTGGCCCTGCTCGTCGACCGGGACGGTGCTCGACCACTGACCCGTCACCGAGACGGCCGCCACCTCGTTCGGATCGACCACCCCGCTCTGCAGGGCGCGGGTAGCCGAGTCCGCCACGAGCTCCCACCATCTGCCGGCGTCCTGGACGGCACCGCCCCCCTCGCTCCAGGCGGTCGTGACCGGGCGGTGCTCCTGCCAGAGAACCTCGCCATCCAGGCGGACGAGGCCGACCTTCGGTCCCCCGGTGCCGAGGTCGACGGCTAGGCAGACCCTTTGTCTCGAGGGGGCGCTCACTTGGCGGGGACTGCCTGGTGCCGGTCCATCATGTCGGCCATCACCATCTTGATGAACTGGTCCGCCTCGGCGGTCATCCCGCCGGCCACCCCGCCGTAGATGGCGCCGCTCGAGGGGGCCGTGCCGGCCGCCTCCTTCTCCTTGGCATACTCGATCGCCGCCGCCAGGTCGGCCGAGAAGGCCGCGACCACGCCCTTTTGGGTCTGAGGTCGGGTGACCGCCATGTGGAGGGCGTTCGGGTACTGCTGTCCGTTGAAGCGCCAGCCTCTTTGCCGCATGAAGTCGTTCACGTGGTAGATGTCGAAAAGGTCGCTTGTGAAGGAGAAGAGGAAGGTCGGCCGGCCGAGGATCCGCAGCTCCCTGTGGGAGGCGACCGCCTCCTGCATGGCGGCCGCGGCGGCGAAGATCTCCGCCGCGTAACGGCGGTAGCCGCTGCGCCCGAGCGAGACGAGCGAAGCCCAGGTGGCCGCCAGCAGACCACCCGAGCGTGAGCCGTCCATCCCCGGTGAGCAGTACTTCCCACCGCTCCAGTCGGTCAGGTAGAAGTACTGGGCGTTCCTGAGAGCCTTGTCTCTGAACAGGACCGTCGAAGAGCCCTTGAAGGCGTAGCCGTACTTGTGGGTGTCGGCCGAGATCGAGGTGACCCCCGGGAGGCGGAAGTCGAAGGGCGGGACGGGGTAGCCGAGCTCCTCGCCGAAGGGGAGGATGAAGCCCCCGAGGCAGGCGTCTACGTGGAGGCCGATACCGGCCGAGCGAGCCAGCTCGGAGAGCCCGTCGATCGGGTCGGTCGTGCCGTAGCCGTAGTTGCAGGCCGATCCGACAAGGGCGATGGTGTCCTCGTCGAT
The DNA here is from genome assembly GCA_021803215.1 of Actinomycetes bacterium. GTDB lineage: Bacteria > Actinomycetota > Acidimicrobiia > Acidimicrobiales > Bog-793 > JAJZLV01. The sequence goes on from JAJZLV010000053.1 coordinate 19,972, forward strand.
GTGGGAGGCGACCCAGTCGAGGTCGACGAGAGTCGTGTCCGGGTCGATCGGCGCTCGGCGCAGCTCGATGCCGAAGAGGTGGCAGGCCTTGTCGAAGGCCGGGTGGGCGGTCTCGGGCTTGATGAGGTTCGGATGCTCGACGCCCCGGCTGGTGGCAGCGTGCTCGCGGTAGGCGAGGACGGCATGGGCGATGCTGCCAGTCCCGCCGCTCGTCACGAGCCCGGCAGGCTCGGTGCCCTCGATCGCACCGGCGTGGAACAGGTCGAGCGCCATGGCGATGATCTCGCCCTCGAAGCGGGTCTGGCTCGGACACATGTCGCGCTGCAAGGCGTTCACGTGGGCGAAGAGGCCGAAGGTCTCGTTCATGAAGCCGTAGTGCTCGTGGTCCCCGCAGTACATCGTGCCCGAGCACTTGCCGGTCTCCCAGAAGGCGTCCTCTTCGGACGCCATCTCCCGCAGTTCGGCGAGGATCTCCTCTCGCGGGCGTCCCTGCTCGGGAAGAGACCGCAGCACTCCGTAGCGGCTCGCATAGGGATACTCGTTGCTCAAGGGGACCTCCTCATCGGCCGGCCGGTGTAAACGATACGGGCTCGTGGCGCGGGGCTCCCCTGCCGGGGCCAGCTCTGGCCACCTCGAAGGCGCTGTGGCGAGTCGGCGGCAGACCCAAGGTTGGTCGCAGGCGTCGTCGCGGCTCTTCATCACAGCGGGCGGTGAGCGCGACAAGGCCTGGGGCGACGAGACGATCCGCTGGCACCCAAGTGAGGGCTGGCTCGAGATCGCGACAAAGCCACCCGGCCGCGTTTGCATCCGGCCAACCGGTCGCACGGTCGCTACCGCGTCACCTGGCCGTATCGGGGAGACGAGGTGACGGTGCAGGCCACAAGCGGTGCCGTTCGCTCCGACATCCTCTAGGACCCGACTGAGCAACCCCGGTACGCAGACGCCTCATCGACGACCATGCCACCCCCATCGCATCCCTGGACAGCTACGCCGTGGCCCGGTGATGGCGGCAGAGGCGAACGACAAGCACCCGGCCGTCTCAGTGCGTGATGGCTACAGCAACCCGGTCGGTCTGCCGATCACCAGCTCGCTTGTCCTCGGTGGCCTCCCCACATCCACCGGGGGCGGGCTCATACGGGACGCCAGCTCGCGATCATCGAGATCGCCGCTGTCCATCGCCCGGGGGCTTTGGACATCGAGGGATCGGGCTTAGATGCGGCCCGTCCCGCGAGCCGGGAGAAGAGAGGCAACCGCCGGTCACCTACCAGGAGGTGCAAGAGGTTGCACCGTCACATCTCGGGCCTGTTGACCGCCAAACTGCGCGACCGGCTCACCCAGATGGCCTGCGACGCAGGGGTGGCGGGTCATCGCCGCCACTCCGCCTGAGCGCCGAGCGCCCATGCCTCGTCGCCGGGCTCGCTGTCCGAGGTCGCTTCTCCCTGTGACCACCGCTGCATGGTGGCCGGTGAGAGATCGTTGATTTGAACTGTGCCTTCAAGACCACGGTGCCTACCCGAGGCGAAGGACACGAGGTGGCCCAGGATCGCCCGGTCGCTCGCCGGGCGCTACTCACCATCGCGCCGGGTCAGGAACGGTCGCCGCCGTCGCGTCTAGGTTGCCGGACTGACCGAGCTCATGTTGAAGCCGTCCACCCTGAGCGGAGGCATGGCGGAGCGAGTCAGCCACTCGCCCCATTCACGCGACAGACAGCGCTCGGTGCTGCCCGCCTCGGCCGTCCGCCTCAAGATGTCGAGCGGGCTCTCGTTGAAGCGAAAGTTGTTCACCGCCCCCACCACCTCACCCTTGTCGATCAGGTAGACGCCGTCGCGGGTGAGCCCGGTGAGAAGGAGAGTGGCCGGATCGACGGGACGGATGTACCAAAGGCATGTGAGGAGGAGCCCACGCTCGGTGCGACCCACCATCTCGTCGACGTTGGCGCTTGCTCCCGGGAGCTCGAGGACGAGGTTGTCGACGTCGGGGGTGAAGGTGCCACCCGCCGCCGAACGGGCAGCACCCGCCCGGTGATACCTAAGACGGCGGAGCACGCCGTGACGCACCATGTCGACCCGGGAGGTGGCCACCCCGTTGTCGAAGACCGACGAGTCGGCCGTCGAGGCTTTTGCTATCACGAAGGGCGGGGTCGGAAAGCGAGCGTCAGCCGGGTCGCCGTAAAGGTCGAAGGGGAGGTCGAAGAGCTTCTCTCCGACTCTCGTCTTACCGCTCGGGGCGGAGAAGACGTTCCGCCCCTCCTCAGCCTGCCTGCCGGAGGCGAACTTGTCGAGCATGAGGACGAGGTCCGCCACCGCATCTGGCGGAAGGAGCGTCTCGTACCGGCCGGCCGGGAGCTCCACTTTGCTGCCGGCCCACCGGAGGCCGCGTGCGACGCGGGCCTCGAGGCCTTCGAGGTCGACATCGGAGAAGTCGTTCGTGCCGGTACCCGCCCAGGCCGACCGGGATCCGTCAGCCGCCCGCCCGACCAGTTCCACCCGGCCGCTCGGGGTGGAAAAGCGCCGCCTCAGCCCGGTCGAGGAGGCGAGGTAGGTGGTGGTCACCTCGTGGCGAGCGAAGCCGGCCCTCACCTCGTTGGAGGACTCGGCGCGCGCGAACAGGTCGTTCAGCCTGGAGAGCACCGGCTCGAGTCGTCCGAGGTCGGTGTCGGGGGCAGCTGTGGCGAAGTCGGCGTCGTTTGCCTCGGGCCCTACGAGCTCGAAGGCATCCTCGGCTGGCTCCGAGCCGGCCGCGTCGGCTCTCGAAAGCCTGACCAGCTCCTCGACGGGGAGAGCGCCGCTGGCAGAGGCAACCCCGGACGCGATGCCGGCCGCCCTGGATTCGAAGCTCACCAGCGTGACGTTTCGCTGCCGCCGAACGCCGTTCGTCGTGACAGTGTTGTTTGCGAAGCGGACCTCGGCCGAGTAGGACTCCTCGACGATCGCCAGCCGGCCGGCCGTTCCAGCACCAGCAATGGCACGCTCTGCCAGCTCAGCCGGGCCTGTCATCTGAGAGCTCATCGCCCGGACTCCGCTTTCGTGTTCAAGACGTTGACCTGGCGAAAGAGGGCGGCCGGGCAGCCGTGGCTGACGGGAGCTGATTGCATCGGCTGGCCCTTCCCGCAGTTGAAGGCCCCGCCGAGCACATAGGTGGAGGATCCGCCAACTGCCTCCATCGAGCCCCAGAAGTCCGTTGTCCGGGCCTGGTAGGCGACGTCTTTCAGCTGGCCGGTGAGCCGTCCGTTCTCAATCGAGAAGAAGCGCTGGCCGGTGAACTGGAAGTTGTGGCGCTGCATGTCGATCGACCAGCTCTTGTCACCGACGACATAGATGCCACTTTCGACCGCCCCGATCAGGTCCTGGAGCGTGACCTCGTCGCGGGCGGGCTGCAAGGAGACGTTCGCCATCCGCTGGATCGGCGTCTGGAGGGCGGACTCGGCGTAGGCGCAGCCGTTGGAACGTGAGAAACCCATCTCGGCCGCGATGCGGCGGTCCAGCTGGTAGCCGCGGAGGACCCCGTCGATGACGAGGTCGAACGACTGCCCCTCGACCCCTTCGTCGTCGACGGCGATAGTCGATAGCCCGTGCTCGACGGTACGGTCCGCTCTTATGTTCATCACCTCGGAGCCGTAACGAAGAGAGCCGAGCTTGTCGAAGGTGGCGAAAGAGGTCCCCGCCATGGCCGCTTCGTAGCCCATTGCCCGGTCGAGCTCGGTGGCATGGCCGATCGACTCGTGGATCGTGAGCCAGAGGTTGCTCGGGTCGATCACCAGGTCGTAATGGCCTGCCTCGACCGATAGGGCCTGCCTCTTCTCCGCCAGATGCCCGGGCAGCTCCGCTAGCTCGATCTCGAAATCCCAGCCGGTGCCGACGAGGTACTCCCATCCCCGACCGGCCGGCGGTGCCAGGGTGCGCATCGTCTCGAATTCGCCGGTCTGCGGGTCGACCGAGAGGATCTCGACCGTCGGGTGGATCCTCACCCTGCGCTGGATGGCGGTCGTACCGGCTAGGTCGGCGTAGTACTTGTCCTCGACCACGGCGCGGACTGAGGCTGTGACGTGGTCTACCTCCGGCGAGGCGAGCAGGCGGTCGCTCCAGGTACCCAAGAGCTCGACCTTCTCCTGCAGCGGAACGTCGACCGGGTCGATCTCGTAGGACGAAACCCACTCGACCCGGCCGTGAGGCTCCTCCGGGGCGAGCTCGACCCGGCGTCTCAGCGCCTGGCTCGTCGCTCGGGCCGTGGCCACCGCGCGGCGTGCGAGGCCGGCCCCGGCATCGGCTCCGAGCTCGACGGTGGCGGCGAAGCCGAAAGAACCCTCCTCGACCACCCGGCAGCTGGCACCGAGGCTCGTCTCGTCGAGCGAGGTCTCGACTCGGCCGTCCCGCAGGGTGAGGAGCTGTGAGCGGGTCTGCTCGACGCGCACCGAGGCGCTGTCGCAGCCCGCCAAGCCGGCCGCCTCGAGGGCCGCCGCCGCCATCTCGTCGAGGCGAAGGTCCTGGAACGAGTCGCTCTGTCCTGCCACCGGTTAGGCCCTCTTCAAGATGGATCGGGTGTGGCCCGTCAAGGCCTCGTCGTTCATCGCTATGTCGAGCTCCACCAACAAGGTCTCGTCTCTCAGGATCAGGTGGCGAGCGGTCGCCGTGACGTTGAGAGCTGTGGGTGCCTGGCCTATCTCGGTCGAGCCGAGGACGATTCCCTCCGTCGTGAGGCTGCCCGTCAGCACCTCAGTGATTCCCGTCGGCGCCGCGATCGTCATGGACACTGTGCCGTCCTCGCCGAGCGAGAGGTAGCCGCTCTCGGCGTGTGCGGTGGCGCCTTCGAGCGTCCTTGTCAGCTGGTGGTACTCGATCCAGGCCTTGCCGCGGTGGGCGAAGCTCAGCCGGTCTTTGAAGGAGAAGCCGCCCCAGAGGCCTTCGCCCTCTCCCTCCCATTCGCCGAGCAGGAAGTCGATGTCGACCGGTGGGGAGCCATCTGAGGTCACCCGCAGAACCGTAGTTTTCCGGCGAGCGGTCTGCAGCCTTGGCCGAAAGATGACTTACCTCGGGCTCGCCTGTTTGCTCCCCCCGGGTTCGGCAGCTCGCCCGCATCGAACCAGCGGTAAGCGGTCCGGGGGTGGATGGGTTGGGCCCCAGCCCTCTCAGCAGAGTTCATCGTTGCTCACACTGATCTGGGGCGTGACAAGGGTGGCAGCCCTAACTTCATGCCACCGTCATGGCAAGAGGATGTGACTCCGTCGCGGCCCAGTCGAGGATACGGCGAGCCGCTGCAAAAGGCGCCGAGCAAACTGAACTACGGGCCGGTTTCCGCCCGCTGGGAGCCGTGTTGCGCTCCGGGGTGATGAGCGCGGCGGCCCGACACTCCCGCTGCCGGCGACAGCTCGAGGTCGGTCATTTCTGCTGCGCTTCTCACCGCGGCCTCTGCCTGCGATAGGACACCTCGCTCCCCGCCCGGAAACCCCCAACTGAGCGAGCACGAGCGAGCGGGGTGTTCACAAGTTAGCTCTGAGGCCAGGGGGAACGTCAGTTTCCGTCCGCGCGTTTGGCGCGGCAGTTTTCGCGCCAAAACGACAAAATTCCTGGTAGGAGCGCGTGGAAACTTGCCCGATCGCGCGTGGAACTTTGCTTATGAAGTTCTCAGACTGCGAGGGCGAGCTGGGGGGACGTGCGCAACGACATCTCTTACTGGCCTCGTAGTGCGTGGGGGCTCGCTCGGCCGGTCGCGATCAGACGAGGGAGCGATGGTGGCCGCCGTGGCCGGCGGGGAGCACGCAGTAAGCGTCGGCGATCGGCATGGGGGCTCAGCAAATCGGTGCAGGAGAGCCGGCGGCAGTGGGCCGTTCCGTCACGGCGTCCGGGGTGTTGCTGGGGGAGCCAATCGGTGCGAAGCCGGCTGGGAGGTCGGTCTGCTCCTTGTCGCCCGGGAGCTGGCTGCTTTGAGCAATACCAGGCCCGGGATCGATCATGGAGAGGCACTCCTTCCCGCGGGCCACGAGGACCATGTGGAGTCGGGCGACCATCTTGGCTGCCATCTCTTCGAGCGACGGTTCTCCACATACGTCGGACACGGCTTGCGGCAGGTTGGCCGCGAGCGCGCCGACGCGGTCTATGACCTCGCTCGAAGAAAGCCCGACGTCGACCGCTAGCTTCCCCCACTCTCGACGGCCGATCTGGCGTAGGCGTCTCTGCCCGCCGATCGTCATCGCCAGGTCCAGCCCGTCCAGACCGAAGTCCGGATCGTCGTAGACGAGTGCAGAGGCCGCGTCATACAGCGGAGCCAGCCGGACTCGCTGGCCAGAGAGAAGGAGCGAGAAGTTCTTCGCGTGGGCATCGCTCCCTCCGATGAGCCACTGGAAAGCCAGCTGGTCGACGAGGTCGAGCACGCAACGGCGGGCCTCGGCGCCAGGCTGAGCCCGCCAGAGCAACTCGGCCATGCGCCGCGGCCCTGGCCCACCCTCACGCTGGTACTTGTGCTCGGGCAGGATGCCAAGAGCCTGGCAGAAGTCCTCCTGGTGTACCCGTAGCCAGCGCCCATCGCGCTGCAGGCGGTCGTAACGTTCGACTACGAGCGCCCGGGTTCCTGCAAACTCCTGCAGCCGCGTCCTTGCGGTCGGGATACCGAGCCGCCGTCCGACCTCGAGGCAGACATGCTCGTTCACGTCGTGATGCTCGTAGCCGGGAACGGTCGGCTTCAGGATGTGAGTGGTCGGGGTAGCCCCACCGGGGCGACCCCACCTAGTGCCGTCGTACAACAGCGCCAGCTTCGCCTGAGCACCGGTCAAGCTCCACTGCGGCCCATGTCGCGTGTAGTGCCACATTGTCGGATCGATCCGCAAGGCATGCAGCCACCGGCCGATGTCCTCGGCTTCGAGCCACTCGACCGATCCACCGACGCGGGCTGCCTCGTAGCGCTCGGGTCGGACGAACTGGACGGCACCCGCGACATCCTCGCCGACCTCTTTCAGCAGTGCGAAGGGATGCCGAGAGGTGATGTCGAACTGCTGACGCCAGCGCTGGAGCACTCGCTCGTTGTCCGGCAACAGGCCTTCGACGAAGGGGCGGACGACGCGGTGCTCGTGACGTGAGACGACGGTCGGCATTGAGAGGGACAAGGGAGTGGCGGCACGCGGCCGGCTCGTCTCATAGCTGAAGTGCATCCTCCCGCTCGGATCATGCACGAGCTCGCCGGCGAACTCGCCTTCGATGAGGACGAGGAGCCGCTTATCGCTCATCAGCTGACCGGAGACTGTCGAGCAGGGCGTCGACGTCTAGCCCCTGGGGTTCTGTGTCGGCAGGCGACACGACCTCGGTGTCGGTCACGGCCAAGCTGAGGCCGAGAGCGGCGAAGAGGTCGAGCACGAGCCCGAGCTCGGCCCGCCTCGCTCCTTGCTCGAATGAGTTGACCCACTGGCGCGACACGCCGGCCTGTCGTGCGGCCACCTCCTGCGACATCCCAAGGGCGCGGCGCTGTGCTCGGGCCGTATGCCCGATGTCAACGGCGGTACGGATGGGGAGCAGCCGTGGTGTCGTCATACGGTGACATTATAGCATGTCGTCGTATGACGACAACTATCTGTGTCGTCGTATGACGACACAGATAAGTCATAACTCTGTTGGGACAGAGTCATCCAGGGGAAACGCAGGCAGACAGCGGCCGGCTACAGCAGCTGTCTGCCTGATTCCCCCCTGGCTGGCTGGCGGAGGGAGTGGCGGAGGGAGTGGCGAGCGGAGGGAGTGGGATTCGAACCCACGGTACGCAGGACGCACAACGGTTTTCGAGACCGCCCGATTCGGCCACTCTCGCATCCCTCCGGCCGCGAGCCTAGGCGATGGCAACGGTCATCAAGCCAAGGCTGGCAGAAGGCGGCCGTGCCGAACGCTGCCATCCGGTTGCTCTACGCCAGCCCGAGCAGTTTTGAACCACCTGTGAGCCTCGGAGTGCCTGATCCGTGGCTGGCGGCGGCAGAGATGGCGTCGCCCGTCGCGTAGTGCGTGACTCTTGAGCCGTCTGGCCCTGTTTGGTGCCTTGCCCAGGATTTGTCCGTGCTACGTGGCCGGCGACGCGGCTCGGTCTACTGCGGGCTCCAGGTCGGTGCGCTGAGGTGGCACCTCGACGACCCGGTCGGGACCGAGCCGAAGAGCCGGGCCAACGCGCCGGCACTCGACCCAGGTAGGTACGCCCCCGGTGCCGGGGCTACAGGGTGAACAGGCGAACGACTCTCGTCTCGCCCGACGTCACCCTGGTGCCCGCCAGAACCCTCGGCCTTTGCGCCCGGGCGTCCTCCCATGACCAACGGGCAGGCCTCGACCGCCAGGTGGCGGGGCTCCGACTGGGCAGCCGAGACGGGACGGCCGGTCGTTCGGGTAAGGCCAGAAGCTGGTTCGGAGAGGAACGGTCCGCCGACCAAGCCGCACCGCCTGCTCGCTGATCCAAGGTATCGACCGTCGTTGTCGAGCGCCGGACCGTCTGGTGTGCACTTAATGGCGGTGCGCGTGGAAGTACTGCTTCAGCCCTGCAGCACACGCCGACTCGAGCACGCCGGGGACAACCGACAGCTCGTGGTTGAGGCGTGGGTCCGAGCAGAGGTTGTAAAGGGATCCGCAGGCCCCGGCCTTGGGGTCGGCGGCTCCGAAGACGACCCGCCTGATACGAGCGGCCACCGCGGCTCCGGCGCACATGGGACAGGGTTCGAGGGTCACGTAGAGGCTCGCGTCGACAAGGCGCCAGGAGCCGAGCCTCGAGGCGGCAGCGCGCAGCGCCAACAGCTCGGCATGCGCCGTCGGATCCTGCAGCTGCTCGCGGCGGTTGTGGTCGGCGGCGACGATCTCCCTGCCTACGACCACGAGGGCTCCGACAGGAACCTCGCCCTCGGCTTCTGCTTGGCGGGCCTCATCGAGGGCGAGCGACATCAGGCCCTCGTCAGGCGTGGGCGTCAGGAGCACGCCGGAAGGATATTGCTCGGAGTGATCACGAGAAGGAATTGTCTGAGACGACATTCCCGTTGTCGAGCTGCACCTGGCGTGTGACCTCGATCGCTTCCAGCAGAGCCTGGTCGTGGGTGACCAGCAAGAGGGTCGCCTGCCAGCCGGAGAGGGTTGCCTCAAGCTGTTCGATGGCTGCCAGGTCGAGGTGGTTTGTGGGCTCGTCGAGCACGAGGCAATTGGTCCCTCGGGCAACGAGAAGGGCGAGCTCTGCTCGGGTTCGCTCACCGGGTGAGAGGGAGACCGCTGGTCGCTGGACGTCCCCTGCCGAGAGCCCGAACTTCGCGAGCAGCGAGCGGCTCTCTGAGACCGTGGTCCCCGTCGCCGCGAGGAAGCTTTCGATAAGCGGCCCGTCGTTGAAGAAGCGTCGACGATCCTGGCCGAGCTCGCCGGCCACGACCGAGCTGCCGAGGCGGGCGCGTCCCTCCGAGAGCGGGAGGCGCCCTAGGACTGCCGCAAGCAGGGTTGACTTGCCGCTGCCGTTCGGTCCGAGGATGGCCACCTTCTCCCCGAAGGAGATGTGCAGATCGACTGGCCCGAGGCGAAAGTCGCCCCTTTCGACAACCCCATTCTCGATCTCGGCCACAATCTCTCCGGAGCGGCCGAGCGACGGGATCTCGAGGCGGAGTTGCCAGGGCTCGTAGGGGCGTTCGACCACCTCGAGGCGTCCAAGCGCCTTCTCCGTTATGCGCACCTTGGAAGCCTGTTTCTCTGTCCGGTTGACCCGGAAGTCCCGTTGCACCTTGTCGCTGTCCGGCTGTTTCCTGACCTCTTTGCGCACTCCCTGTACGGCCCACTGTCGCTGCTCGCGAAGCCGTCCTTGCAGCCGTCCCCGCTCTGTCATGTAGGCCTCGTAGGCCTGCTCGGCATGGCGCCTAGCGTCCTGACGGGCTTTGAGGTAGGTGTCGAAGCTGCCGGAGTAAAGAGCCGTCTCGTGGGTCCACTCGTCGACCTCGAGCACGGCATTCACGCTGCGGGCCAGAAAGGATCGGTCGTGCGACACGATGGCGGTGCCGCCGACCCGCGCCGACAGGTAGCTCTCCAATCGAGCGATGCCGTCGAAGTCGAGGTCGTTGGTGGGCTCGTCCAGCAGCAAGATGTCAAAGCGCGATACGAGCAGGGCTGCCAAGGACACCTTGGCGCGCTGACCGCCCGAGAGCTCGGCCGTCGGCCGCTCGAGGAGGTTCTCGTCGAGCTGCAGCTCGGCAATGACCTCTCCGAGCCGTCCGTCGAACTCCCCGGCCTCGAGGGAGATGAAGCGTTCCAGGGCAGCTCCGTAGGCTTCCTCGGCACCGGACCTGTTTTCCGCCAGAGCGGTAGCTGCTTCCATCAGGCGCCGTTCGGCAAGTGCGATGCCGCTTCTGCGTCCAAGCATCTCGCGCGCTGTCTCGGTTGTGTGGCGCTCCGGCTCCTGAGCCAGGTAGCCGACGGTGGCGTTGGCCGGCAAGATCTCGACCCGTCCGGCATCCGGTTGCTCGAGACCGGCCAGGATCCTCAAAAGGGTGGTTTTGCCGGCGCCGTTCGGGCCCACGACTCCGACCCTTTGTTTCGGCCCGACGCTGAGGTCGACAGCCGACAGGACAGGGTTTGGCCCATAGCTCTTCGAGATGCCGTGAGCTACGAGGGTGGCAAAGGCGAGAGAGGCGGAAGAAGGCAAAGGGGGATCTCCGGAGCAAAGAGGCAAGCGGGCTCGACGAAGATCAGATCTGCACGGGGAAGATGGTAGCGCCTATGGCCTTGGGGCCGAAAGATGTCGTCCGGGTCGACTCACGAGAGAGCTGCGCCAAGCCCCGCCTCAAGATGCGGCCAGCCCGGCGAGCGGCTCGTCGAGGGCCCTCGGTTTCCCAGCCTGGCTCCCGGCCGGTGCGAGAGCGGCGATCCCCCGGCGAGGGACGATTATCTCGTCGATGAGGCCGTACTGCCTGGCCTGCTCGGCGTTCATGTAGCGGTCCCGCTCGATGTCGGCCGCCACCTGCGCGATGCTCCGACCGGTGTGATGGGCGAGGATCTCGACCATGCGCCTCGTGGTGGCGAGCACCTCCTTCAGGTGGATCTCCATGTCCCGCGGAGCGCCTCTGGTGCCGGCAGTGCCCTCATGGATCATGATCTTGGCGTTCGGGAGGGCATAGCGCTTGCCTCCGGCGCCGCCGGCGAGGATCATGGCGGCAGCCGACATGCCCATCCCGACGCAGATGGTCGAGACCTCGCAGCTCACGTGCTGTATGACGTCGTAGATCGCCATGCCGGCGTAGCTGAGGCCGCCCGGAGAGTTGATGTAGAGGTGGATGTCCTTCTCGGGGTCTTCGGACTCCAGGTAGAGGATCTCCGCGACGAGCAAGTTGGCGATCTGGTCGTCGACCTCTTGTCCGAGAAAGACGATGCGCTCTCTCAGCAGCAACGAGAAGATGTCGTATGCCCTGTCGCCCCGCGCCGTCTGGTCGAGCACGGTGGGGATCATCGAGTGTCGGATCTCCATCTCTGCCTCCTCTATCTCAAATAGAATATCTCATTGCTAAGATAGAGATGACATGAGCGAAGGACCCGAACCCGGTCACCGTCCCGTCTTCCCGGGCTTCAGGGAGATCGCGGAGCGCCGTCGCCAGTTCCTCTCGAGCCTCGTCGAGCAGCGGGTCGCACTCGGCCTGACCCAGACAGAGGTGGCGGCCCGGATGGGGACCTCGCAGTCGGCCGTGGCCCGGCTCGAGTCTGGCGAGGCAGACGTTCGGGTCTCCACCCTGGAGCGCTACGCGGCAGCGCTCGACGGCTCGCTCGAGTGGCATCTGCGCAAGGAGGAGCGGTGAGCGACCACTCCCGACTCGAGAGCGGCGACTGGCTGGAGGCTTTCTTGTTCGACCGGCGCATGGCGGTCCTGCGCGGCACCCTCGACGACGGGCTCGCCACCCGGGTGGCGACCGAGCTCATGACCTTCGATGCCACTGGTGACGATCCGGTCACCTTGCAGGTGGACTGCTCGGGCGGGACGCTCACGGCCGCTCTCACGCTGGTCGACGTGATCGAGGTGCTCGGGGTGCCCGTCGAGGTGCTCTGCATGGGCAGGGTGGAGGGCGTCGGAGTGGCGGTCGTGGCGGCTGCCTCGTCGAGAAGGGCCCTTTCCCACACCCAGTTCAAGATGGGCGACCCCGAGCTCTCCTTCGAGGCCCGTGCCGGTGAGGTGGCGCGCCTGGCGGCCGCTCAGCGAGATCTGCTCGGCCGGTACCACCAGGTCCTCGCACAAGCGACGAAGCGAACGGTCGAGGAGATCGAGCGGTGGTGCGCGAGACGAAGCGTCTTCGACGTCTCCGAGGCGATGAGCCGAGGGATCGTCGACGAGATACTCCGCGGCAAGGAAGGCCCCCGCTCGGCCCGCCAGAGCCACTCTGGTCGGTAAGAAGGCGTGTCGCCCCGGCGCGAAAGGGCCGCCGCCGGGCTCTCGCCCTGGCGGCGGCCCTCTGGGAGGCGGGCTACTTGATGCGGTCGATGATCTGGCCGATGTCGAAAGAGCCGAGACCGGTCGTGTAGTCCCAGCCGGGCGTAGCGACGAAGCCTCCGTTCGTCCCGACCGTCACGTCGTGGAAGGCGGGGGTGCTGCAGATGTCGGCCAGGCTGAGCGAGGTGCAGCTACCGGCCGCGTAGGTCCGGTAGAGGGCGACGGAGGCCATGCCGAGGCGGTTGGCGTGGGCGCTCTCGAGCCTGGCCCAGACGCCGAGCGCCAGAGGCGAGGAGAGGCTCGTGCCTCCCCAGCCGGCGCTCTCCTTACCGTCGATGACGAGCGTCACGCCCGAATAGGGGTCGGCGTCCATGGCGATGTCGGGCACGCCCTTGCCGACGGCCGAGCCGGGGACTATCCCGTTTTGCCAGTAAGGAGCGCTCTCCCAGACGCTCGAGCCGCCGCCGCCGGCGTTCCAGGCGATCTCGTCGTAGTAGGTGTTGTTGGAATTCGTGAGGAGCGTCGTCCCGCCAACAGCGGTGACATAGGGGGAAGACGCCGGGTAGTTGACGCTCGGCGGGCCTGAGTCCGGCACGCCGTTGGTGCCGGCAACGGCGCAGGCAGCGCCGGTGTCACCCGAGGAGGCGAAGAACGACTGGCCCTGGGCGGCTCCTTCGGCGAAGGCCTCATCGTCGGCGAACATCGAACCGTCAAGGTAGGGGAAGGTCTCGCACTCCCCGAGGGAGGCGCTGGCGGCCCGGGCGACGTCTTGTGCCACGAACTTGTTGATGGCGAGCGCCAGGTCGGAGTCGGTGAGCGAGGTGGCGTCGTAGAGGTAGAGCCTCTTCACGTTGTGGGCCATGGCCGTGGAGACCTGGGTGTCCATGTCCCACTCGTCGACGCCCGAGGTGTCCGGGCTGGCCAGGCCGGCGTGCACGATCGTCACCCGTACCCGGGGTAGACGGTTGACCTGCTCCGCGACGCGGAGGTCTTTCACCACCTGGGTGAGATTGCCTTCGGCGATTATCGCTATCGCCGTCCTCCAGCCGGTCGGGGTCCTCGGGGTGGCTCCGTAGATGGCCGGGAACTGGCTCGGCTGGTACGAGACGTTGTACTGCGGCAGTCCGGTCGAGACTGCCGGCGAGGGCTTGGTGTCCTTGGTTGTCTTCAGCGTGGAGTGGATGGCGACGATGTCGTTCAGGCCGAGGACGGCGCCGACAGTCCCTCCAAGGCGTGAGGGTACCCGGGCCGGGGCCGTGTTGGCGAAGACGATCCGGCCGGCCTGCTTGAAGTTGACCAAAGTGGTGTGGAAGGCACGCTCGACGTCCGAGACGCTGCCGCTGGCAGATACGAGGAGGCGGTTGCCAGTCACCGACAGGTGCGAGAAACCTTGGTGCAAGAGGTAGTCGCGGACCGCTCGCACCTCGGCGGGCGTGGGTGCGAAGCGAGCCTCGAACTGCGAGCGGCTGAGTGGGGCGGCTCCGGCTGCGATGCGGTGATCGAGCGTCGCTCGATTCCGCAGGTCTAGCACCGCTCTTATCGTGAGAGTCTTGTCCCTCGGAGTGGCTCCAAGGCGCAGGGCCTCCCTGAGCGGCAGAGCTCTGGTGGCGGTCTCGTGCCAGGAGACGGCGTGATGGACGCTGGCTCCTGCCGGCAGCGCTGACAGGCCGGACAGCCCCGCTACGCCGCCGGCCAAGAGCGCGGCGGCCATCACCGGGCGAAGCGCCCTTCGAGGCGCAGTGGTCATCTCTTTCCTCCCTCGTGGTCCCTTGCTGGGCGGCAGGGAAACGGACCGCCGGGAGAGAACTTGCGGTCAGCGCCAGGGATCGCCGGCGCTCACGACCCCGTCGGCCGTCAGCAAGAGGCTCGCCAGCTCCTCGTCCTCATAGCGCATCCGCCATCTCGAGAGCTCTTCTGCCAGCAGCAGCCGGTCTGGGGCCCGTTCCTTGCTGGCGGAGAGGTCGTCGAGCTGGTCAGGGTCGGCAAGCAGGTCGAAGTAGATAGGCGGCAGCAGCTCCGGGTCGGCCGCGAACTGCACGTACTTCGCTCCGGCTGTGCGCAGCACCGCCAAAGAGCAATGGGCCGAGGGGATGGCGAAAGCGGTCTCCGCCCTCCTCGTCGCCGGGTTGCGGAAGCTCCACTCGAAATGGGCGGCCGTGCGCCAATTGGTGGGATCGGCGCCACGAACGAAGCCGAGGAGGCTCCGGCCGTCGAACTGGCGAGGAAGCGGCAGCCCGAGCCACTCGAGCAGGCTCGGCGCCACGTCGACCGACTCGGTGAAGTCCTCCACCACCCGACCCCGCGTGGCTTCGGCCTCCTCGCTCGGGTCGACCACGACGAGAGGCACCCGGAAGCTCTCGTCCCAGTAGCCCGCCTTCTGGAAGCCCCAGTGATCTCCTCCCATCTCGCCGTGATCGCTCGTGAGGAGGATGAGCGTCTCGCTGGCGAGCCCCGACTGCTCGAGGAAGTCGAAGAACCGCCCGAGCTGGGTGTCGACCTCGGCCTGCATCCCGTGATAGGTGGCCCGCAGCTGGCGACGGGCTCCCTCGTCGTCAGGCGAGGCGACCGCCGGCAGCCCGAGCAGCATCCGGGCGAGCGGGTGGGAGGCTCTCTCGGCCTCCCGGGTCGCCTGTCCGACGAGGAAGTCGACCTCGTCTGCCGAGCAGAGGTCGTGGTATCCGGTGGGGTTGCGGTAGGGCGGATGGGGCCTTATGTAGCTCAAGTGGAGGAAGAACCCGGGCTCTTCGAGCCGGCCCAGCCACTCGATCGCCTTCTCGGTGAGAAAGGCGCTCTCGCTGTCCTCGGCTCGAAAGAGGGTCGGTGCCCAGCTCGGGGCGTGCTCGCCGGCACCGGGATAGGAGGTGTCGGGCGCGTAGAGATCGTGCGGACGGGAGGGCACGTCGTAGCCCCGCTCGGCCAGCCAGCGCCCCCACTCGAGACCGCCGAGCTCGAATGGGTCGTGGACGACCGGCCTGAAGCCGGGGAGCACCCCTTCGTAGCTGGCCAGCCTGGCATCGTCCTCGGCGACGGTCCGGGGATCGATGCTCGTGTCGGTGTAGCCGAACAGCACGGGGTCGTAGCCGGCCGCCCTCGCCTCGAGGGCGATGTTCGTGAAACGGGCGTCCAGCGGCGTGCCGTTCAGGACCGAGCGGTGGTGGTGGGCATAGGTACCGGTGTAGAGCGAGGCGCGGCCCGGGCCGCAGGGAGCGGTCACCGACCAGTGGTTGGCGAAGCAGACCCCGCGGCTGCAGAGCTGGTCGATCGCCGGGGTCTGGGCCACCCGATGGCCGAGGTAGGAAAGAGAGTCGCCCCTGTACTGGTCGACCGTGATCACCACGACGTTGCGGGCGACTGCCACCGCTAGCTGCCGGCGTGGGGCGAGAGACGCACCACCACGGACTTCGAGG
Source organism: Actinomycetes bacterium (assembly GCA_021803215.1). GTDB lineage: Bacteria > Actinomycetota > Acidimicrobiia > Acidimicrobiales > Bog-793 > JAJZLV01. The sequence goes on from JAJZLV010000053.1 coordinate 35,772, forward strand.
TCGGCGTGTTGGAGCGGTCGGCGACGCTCTCCAGGGGGACGAGGACGTTGAGCTCGGGAAAGTATCCGGCCACGCAACCCCGGGCGGTCGGGTAGGAGACGACCCGGTAGCCGAGCGCCCTCCGCTCGATGTCATCCTCCCAAAGGGTGGTGATGTCGACCTCGTCGCCCTCCGAGAGCCCGTTTGTGCGCAGGTCGTCGGGATGTACGAACAGGACCTTCCTCGTCCCGTGCACCCCTCGGTAGCGGTCGTCGTGGCCGTAGACGGTCGTGTTGAACTGGTCGTGGGAGCGGATGGTCTGCAGCAGCAGGCAGCCCTCTGGCACCTGGGGGTAGGCGAGGTCGCTCACCGAGAAGTGGGCGAGGCCGTCCGGCGTGTCGAAGCGGCGGGCGTCACGCGGAGCGTGGGGGAGGAGGAAGCCGCCTGGCTCGGCGATCTTCTCGTTGTAGGCCTCGAAGCCCGGGACGACCCGCGAGATGTGCTCACGGATCTGTCCGTAGTCACCCGCCAGCCGTTGCCAGTCGATGCTGGCCGGCGAGCCGGACGACCCCCGGCCGGCGAGGGCCCGTTCTGCGAGCGAGCAGATGATCGCCACCTCGCTCCTGAGCGCTGGTGAGGCGGGCTTCAACCGCCCGGCCGAGGCGTGGACGGCGCCGACCGAGTCCTCAACGGTCACCTGCTGCGCGACACCGCCCTGTAGGTCTTCCTCGGTGCGCCCGAGGCAGGGCAAGATGACGGCCGCCTCGCCGGTGTGGGCGTGGCTCGAGTTGAGCTTGGTAGCCACAGAGACGGTGAGAGCGAGGCGGGACATGGCCTTTTCTGCCACCGAGGTGTCCGAGATGGCCCGCACGAGGTTGCCGCCCAAGCAGAAGAGCACCTTGGCCTTGCCGTCGCGGATCGCCTGCAGCGAGCCGACGGCGTCGAGGCCATGGCGCCGCGGTGGCTCGAAGCCGAATTCGCGCCCGAGGGCGTCGAGGAAGGAATCCGGCATCCTCTCCGAGATGCCCATCGTCCGATCGCCCTGGACGTTGCTGTGGCCCCGGACCGGGAAGACTCCGGCGCCCGGCTTCCCGATGTTGCCCTGCAGGAGAAGGACGTTCACGATCTCTTTGATCGAAGGGACCGAGTTCTTGTGCTGGGTGAGGCCCATCGCCCAGCACACGGTGACAGCCGACGAGTGCAGCACCCGGCGTGCTACCGCTTCTATCCTTGCGCGAGAGACGCCACTTTGTGCTTCGATATCCTCCCAGCG
>JAJZLV010000053.1:37033-38587 GCA_021803215.1 Actinomycetes bacterium
TCGCCCAACACACGATCGTCTTCTTGGAAGCCGCGAAGGCGTCGCCGAGCCGGCTGATCTCCGGGCGGGTTAGCCCGGTCGCCTGCTCGATCTCGCCCCAGCTGGCCCGAGCAACGTGTTTGGCGTACTCCTCGAAGCCGGACGTGTGGCGCGCGATGAAATCGCCGTCGAAGAGCCCGGAGGAAGCCCCTTCCAGCTCGAAGAGCCGCTTTGCCACCCCGAGGAACAGAGCCTGGTCGCCCGCCAGCCTCACCTGGAGGTAGTCGTCGGCCAGCTCGGTGCCTCGGCCGGCGAGCCCGCTCGGGCGCTGCGGGTTCTTGAACCGCAAGAGACCGGCTTCTTTGAGCGGATTGACAGCCACGATGCGGGCGCCGTTCTTCTTCGCCACCTCGAGGTGGGTGAGCATCCGGGGATGGTTGGTGCCCGGGTTCTGGCCGCAGATGACGATGAGCTCGGAGCCCTCGAGGTCGGAGAGGGTCACCGAGCCCTTTCCGATCCCGATCGTCTCGCCGAGGGCGGCGCCGCTCGACTCGTGGCACATGTTCGAGCAGTCGGGCAGGTTGTTCGTGCCAAAGGCGCGGGCGAACAGCTGGTAGACGAAGGCCGCCTCGTTGCTCGCCCGCCCGGAGGTGTAGAAGATCGCCTCGTCGGGGCTCTCGAGCGAGGAGAGCTGCTCGGCCACGAAGCCGAGTGCCTCCTCCCAGCTGGCCGGGAGGTAGTGGTCCGACCCGGGAGGCTTCACGAGAGGCTCGACGAGCCGCCCTTGGTCCTCGAGCCACCAGTCGCTCATGCCGGCCAGCTCGGTCAGGCCATGGGCGGCGAAGAACTCCCGACTCAGGTGCTTGCGGGTCGCCTCGGCGGCCACGTGCTTGGCACCGTTCTCGCAGAACTCCGCCAGCTTGCGGTGCTCGGGGCTCGGGTCGGGCCAGGCGCAGCCGGGGCAGTCGAAGCCGTCGGCCTGGTTCAGCTTCAAAAGGGCGCGGACGCTCTTCAGCACCCCCATCTCCTCGTAGGCACGCTTGAGGGTGGTCCGAACAGCCGGGAGCCCGACGGCCCACTGCTCGGGCTCGCCGGTCTCGGGCTGCTCGCTCGGGCCGTGCTCGCTGCGGGCTTCGATCATCGGTGCCATCTTCGGGTCACGTTCTTGATGCTCGCGCGGCCGACTCACTCCGGCCAGCCCCTCCCCCGGCTCCGCCAGGCGAAAGCGCCCGCCGGCGTGGCGCCGCCCTTTGAGCCACCGCCGCCAATGCAGCAGAGCCCGGCGGGCGGCTTGCCCCCGAGGCCCTCGAGCCGGCTTGCACCGCCTTGCCGGCCCGAGTCCCTGGCGAGGCGAGTCATCTGCGGGCAGGTCCCCGGCGGCTGCAGCGAAGCTCCTGCTGGTCATGAAGCTCCTCGCGGCCATCTCTGCCGCCGGCGTCGGCGAGCGGTCGGATCGGCTCGCTCGGGCCGGCGAGGAGGGGGCGGCGCGGCTTTAGAGCCAGGGGCAGCCTGCTCGAAGGAGGAGAGCCGGCGCTCCAGGCGCTCTATCCGGTCGCAGAGGGCCGCAGTCGAGTC
>JAJZLV010000037.1 GCA_021803215.1 Actinomycetes bacterium
CGGCGACCAGAAGGCCTCGTCGCCGTCGGTGACGGGCGGCCCTTCGAGGGATCGGGCCAGCCGGAGCGCGCCAGGACGCCAGGACCTCGTGCGCGAGCAGGTGGCACCTTTCCGCCTGGAGAGCCGAGCTCCGTTTGGCCGCTCCCGGCTCCCCCGGGCGGAGACTGCACCAGCCGACGTCATAGGACCGGGCCTCTCTCCGGCGCGCCTTCGCGAGGCGGCAGCCTCCTCGAGCCGCCCCTCTCGCCCGGCGGCCCCGGTCCGCGACGCCTGGAGCCGAGGTCGCGCCGCTCCCTCCGGACCTTCCGGCGAGGGCCTTCGGCACCGGCCTGAGAGATCCGCCCGGCCAGAAGTGCCCCGGCGACCCCGAGCGACTACAAACTAAGAGGCCTCGACGGTGAGGCCGGAAGGAGATCGCGCCGTGACCGCTGCCTGGACACCGCTCGGGGACCCGACGCTCGGGACCGACCACGAGGAGGTCGGTGGCATCTGGCGTCAGCGCACCGGCCTCATGGCCATCGTCGCCATCCACTCGACCGCCCTCGGCCCCTCGCTCGGCGGCACCCGCTTCAAGCCCTACGACTCGGTGGCCGAGGCGCTCAACGACGTGCTCCGCCTCTCGAAGGGCATGAGCTACAAGTCGGCCATGGCAGGCCTCGACCTCGGCGGCGGCAAGGCGGTCATCATCGGCGACCCGGCCAAGCTCCGTTCGCCAGAGTTCTTCAAGGACTACGCCGCCTTCCTCGACTCATTCGGCGGGCGCTACTTCACCGCTGAGGACGTCGGCACCAGCCAGGCCGACATGGACGAGCTCGGCCGCCACACCCCCTATGTGGCCGGCCGCTCCACCGAGGTAGGCGGCTCGGGCGACCCGAGCCCTGTCACCGCCTACGGCGTCTTCCGGGCGATGCAAGCCGCTGCCGAGCGGCTCTGGGGGAGCTCCAGCCTGTCCGGCCGGACCATCGCCATTAGCGGCGTGGGAAAGGTCGGCTCGAGCCTCGCCCGCCTGGCCGCGGCGGAGGGGGCCAAGCTCGTCGTGGCCGACGTCAACCAGGCGGCCGTCGACGAGCTCGTGGAGGCGATCGGCGCCAGCCCGACCGAGGTCTCAGAGATCCATCGCACCCACTGCGACATCTACGCCCCTTGCGCCCTCGGGGCGGCTCTCAACGAGACGACCGTCCCGGAGCTCGCCTGCGAGGCGGTCGTCGGTGCCGCCAACAACCAGCTCTCCGGGCCCGAGATGGCAGACGAGCTGGCACGACGCCGCATCGCCTACGTGCCCGACTACGTGGCCAACGCCGGCGGGGTGATCAACATCGCCTACGAGCGCGGCGGCTACGACCCCGAGGCGGCCCGGGCTCACGTCGGGCGGATCTACGACACCGTGCTCGAGCTGTTCGCCGAAGCCCAGGCGAGCGGCCAGACCCTCGAGGCCGTGGCGGACCGCACGGCCGAGGAGCGGATCGCCAAGGCTGCCCGCCGCAGCTGAGCGGAGCTGCTAGGGCGCCCTTTGGAGCCGCTCCCGGCGGGCTTGGGCGAACTGGCGGCCCCGCGCCGCCTGGTCGAGGACGACCTTTCGCAGCCGGACGCTCTTCGGCGTCACCTCGACGCACTCGTCGTCGCGGATGAACTCGAGGGACTGCTCCAAAGAGAGAAGGCGGGGAGGGACGAGCCGGACGAGCTCCTCGGCGGTCGAAGAGCGGATGTTGGTCAGCTTCTTCTCCTTCGTCGGGTTGACGTCCATATCCTCTGAGCGGGCGTTCTCCCCGACGATCATCCCCTCGTAGACCTCGACGCCGGCGCCGACGAACAGGCTGCCGCGCTCTTGCAGGTTGAGCAGGCTGTAGGTCGTGGTGACGCCCTGCCGGTCGGCCACGAGCGATCCGGTCGGCCGCGTGCGCAGCTCGCCGAACCAGGGCTCGAAGCCGTCGAAGACGTGGTGGAGGATGCCGGTCCCGCGCGTCTCTGTCATGAACTCGGTGCGAAAGCCGATGAGGCCTCGGCTCGGCACGTGGTAGTCGAGCCGCACCCAGCCGGTTCCGTGGTTGACCATCTGCCGCATCCGGCCCTTTCGGAGGGCCAGCAGCTGGGTCACAACTCCCATGAAGTCCTCCGGGACGTCGATCGAGACGTTCTCGACCGGCTCGTGCACCTTGCCGTCGACCTCTCTCGTCACCACCTGGGGCTTGCCTACCGTTAGCTCGAAGCCCTCCCGGCGGAAGGTCTCGACGAGAACGGCCAGCTGCAGCTCGCCCCTGCCCTGCACCTCCCAGGTGTCGGGACGACTCGTCGGCCCGACCCTGAGAGAGACGTTTCCGACGAGCTCCTGGTCCAGGCGGTTCTTCAGCAGACGGGCGGTCAGCTTGTCGCCGTCCCTCCCCGAGAGCGGCGAGGTGTTGACGCCGATCGTCATCGAGAGGCTCGGCTCGTCGACCGAGAGGAGCGGGAGCGGCTCTGGCCGGTCTCGGTCGGCCAGGGTCTCTCCGATCGTGACCTCGGCGATGCCGGCCACGGCGATGATCTCGCCGGGGCCGACCTGCTCGGCCTCCACCCGCTCGAGGCCCTCGGTCACGTAGAGCTCGGAGACCTTCACCGCCTCGACGGTCCCGTCCCGCCGGCACCACGAGACCTGCTGGCCGCGCCGGATGGTGCCGTTCACCACCCGGCAGATCGCCAGGCGGCCGAGGTAGGCCGAGGCATCGAGGTTCGTGACGAGGGCCTGCAGGCTGCGGCCCTCCTCGTAGCTGGGAGCCGGGATGCGCTCTGTGATCGCCTTGAAGAGAGGCTCCAGGTCCTCGCCCGGCTCTCCCGGGGAGAGCGAGGCGCTGCCCGCCCTGGCGTTCGCGTAGATGATCGGGAACTCGATCTGGTGCTCGTCGGCGTCGAGGTCCAAGAAGAGCTCGTAGACCTCGTCGACCACCTCTTTCGGGCGGGCGTCCGGCCGGTCGATCTTGTTCACCACGAGCACGACCGGAAGGCGGCGCTCGAGCGCCTTTCGGAGGACGAACCTCGTCTGGGGAAGAGGCCCCTCGCTGGCGTCGACCAGCAGGAGAACCCCGTCGACCATAGAGAGCGCCCTTTCCACCTCCCCGCCGAAATCGGCGTGGCCGGGGGTGTCGACGATGTTGAGCTTGATGCCGCCGTGGCGGACGGCGGTGTTCTTGGCGAGGATGGTGATGCCCTTCTCGCGCTCGAGGTCCATCGAGTCCATCACCCGTTCGGCCACTTCCTGGTTGGCCCGGAAGACTCCGGACTGCCACAACATGGCGTCGACCAGGGTCGTCTTGCCGTGGTCGACGTGAGCAACGATGGCGAGGTTTCTTATGTCGGCGCGCGAGGTCATAGGAAAAAGAGGAGGGCTGGACCGACGGGCTGGCCGTCTGCCTCCAACAGAGTACCGGCCGGCCGGGGCACGGGCGGTCGCTTAGAGCCGTATGACCCGGAGCGCCCTTCGCATGGTCTCGGCCAGGTTGTCCGAGGCCAGCTCGATCGCCACCTCCAGCGGGGACCAGCGCAGAGGAGCCATCGGGCTCTCGGGCCTGACGCCCTCGGGCGAGCCGGTCGTGAGCAGGTAGCGGACGTCTATGTGCTCGTGCCCCGACTCCTCGTCGCGCCCGGCCGCCTGGACGACCGCCACATGGCAGATGACCGGCCCCGGGAACGGCGAGAGGTCGAACAGCCCTGTCTCCTCGGTCGCCTCCCGCAGCGCTATGGCGTAGGGGTCGGCCTCACCGGTGTCGGCATGGCCCCCGACCTGGAGCCAGTCGTGCTGGTGAGCGTGCCAGCGCAGCAGCACCCTGTGGGTCGGCGGGTCGAGGACAAGCGCCGAGCCGGTGACGTGCAGCTTCGAGCGCCGATCGAAGGGGTCCGGCGACTCGGCGAGAAGCGAGCTCAAGCGCTCGAGGCTCGCCTGCTCGGTCTCGTCCGAGGCCCTGTAGTGAGAGAGCCAGGTCGCCGGAGCGCCGTCAGGTGACTGCATCGCGCCAAACTATGGCACGGCAAAGGCGACGGCTAGGCCGAGCGGGAAGCTCCGTCTTCCAGGCTCTTTAGCTCCTCGTCGCTCAGCACGATCTGGCCGGCCTTCATGTTCTCCTCGAGGTGGCGCACCTTCGAGGTGCCGGGGATCGGCAGCATCACCGGCGAGCGATGCAGCGTCCAGGCGATCGAGAGCTGGGAGATCGTCACGCCGTGGGCGCTCGCCAGCCTGTCGAGCGGGCCGCCCTCCCTCGCCAGCTCGCCACCGGCGACCGGCGCCCACGGGATGAATCCGATCTCTTCCTTCTCGCAAGCCGCCAGGACCTCCTCCGAGCTTCGGTCTGTCAGGTTGTAGCGGTTCTGCACCGTCACGACCTCGGTGATCCGGCGGGCCTCGGCCAACTGGTCGGCAGTGACGTTCGAGAGGCCGATGTGGCGGATCTTCCCCTTCTTTTGCAGCTCGGCCAGGGCTCCGACCGATTCGGCGAAGGGCACCTTCGGATCGGGCCGGTGGAGCTGGTAGAGATCGATCCGCTCGAGCTTCAGACGGCGCAGCGACATGTGGACGCACTGGCGGAGGTACTCGGGGCGCCCGACCGCCTCCCAGATGCCTGGTCCGCTCCGGCAGAGGCCGCCCTTGGTGGCGATCACGAGGTCGTCGTCATAGGGATGGAGGGCCTCGGCGATGAGCTCCTCGCTGACAAACGGCCCGTAGGAGTCCGCCGTGTCGATGAAGTTGACCCCCACCTCGGGGAGCCGGTGCAGCACGCGGAGGGCCTCCTCCCGGTCGGCCGGCTCACCCCAGATCCCATCGCCGGTGATGCGCATCGCCCCGAATCCGAGGCGAGAGACCTCGAGGTCACCGCCGATCTTGAATCGTCCGCTGTCGGTCATGGGCTTCGACCTTAAGAGCGCCGCCTGGCCGAGCGGCGCGCTCGAAGGAGGATCCGAGGAGACGACCGGCTCGATCGACGGCAGCTTGCTCCACCGCCTGAGCGAACGGCCAGATCGGCCGGCAGCCCCGGCAGGGCGGCGGCGCGAAGCAGCATGCTCGGCGGGCCGGCGGGCCCCGCGAGCGGGCAGAGCTTGCTGCGGTCTCCCGCTGCCTTGACTCCCTGCTCGAAAGGACCTCCTCGCATCCTGTCGAGAAGAGGAGCTTGGCGCCTTCAGGCCGACGGCCGGGCAGACGGAGGCTGTTTCGCTCGTGGAGGTGAGCGCGGGCCGCCGGTGATGGTCGGTCTCGCCCGGCGCCGGCCGGACGGCGCACCGGAAGACCTCACCGCCGGGCCCGGCATCGCTCCGTGAGGGAGGAAGAACCGGGGCGGCGACCTTCTCTCCTCGGCCAGACGGCACGGCCTCCACGGCGCCTTGCGCGCCCCGCTTATGCTCGTGTCGGGCACCGGCCTTCCGGGGTAGTTCAATCGGCAGAACGTCGGCCTTTGGAGCCGAATGTTGGAGGTTCGAGCCCTCCCCCCGGAACGATGAGGTCTTCATGCCGCCGTCGGGACAATCCAGGAGTTGGGCGGTCAGCTGCGCCCCGCCTGCCTCCGAGGTCGCCGAGCGGCGTAGAGCCCACCCTCACATGCTCGGGCAAACTATTCCAGACTGCGTCCAGTGCTCGCTCGCCAAGCACCGCATCGAGCCACAGGGATCGCTCGATGTCGGCTTCGTCAAGCCGACCGGAAGGGGCGACTTATGCGCCATCGGCGGTCGCGCGACTGCTGCATCGCCTTGGTTTCGCTGGTATCGCTCCTGATCCTCGGAGCTGTCGTCTCGATGGTTGGGCCAATTGCACCTGCGCCGACCCTTGCTGGAGCCGCAGCTTGCGGGCCCCGAACGCGAACCGGCTTCACCGGGGGGACTGCAAAACCTCAATCCAGCCCCGCTCCAGCGCGTAGCGGAGAGCTCAAGGCCCTACCAGCCGTCTTTGTGCTCAGGTCCAAACAGTGTTCTTGGCGGCCGGCCTCGGCCTCTTGGGCTTCACAATATTGTGCTGACCTTGGTGATTCAAGCTGTCGAGAGTCCGGTGAAGCACGCAACCAGGAGCCATTCGGGTCCCCGAGCAACAATGCCGTATACCGGTATGCGAAGTCTGAGAGAGCCGGTAGTTGGTACCCGATCAAGTTCGGGAGTGGTTTGTGGAGCTTTTCCAACGCGGCTTCTGGTGCGCACGATTGCACCGGGTCGAGACTTCGTATTCGGGACCCCCGCTGTTCCTCCGCAGCTCGATCCTGCAATCCCTAACATATTGATGGCTGCCGGAGTAGGACTATCTGGAGCAGGAGGTCACTGTGTTTCACGGCTATCGCTGGGTTGGATTCATATCGGTGACGGCAGCGACCTTGCTGGCTGGCGGAGGGGTTGCCGCGAACCAGATCATTCGGGAGCCGGTCTCTGGAAGCAAGCCGCCGGCTGCGAGCTCGTTTCTGATGACAGTCGCCGACTACGGCTCTGGCTTTGCTGCACTTCCTAAGTGGCAGCAACGCTTGCTGAGGGTGAGATACGGCACGACCAGACTTGGTCGAAGTGTCCCTGCGGGCGGTGAGCAGCTATTCGACCCCCAGGCGGCAGCATTGCCCCACGCCTATGCAACGCCCCTGGTACTGCGGCCAGCGTCGCCGAGCAACTCAGACATCACCGCCACTCAAGCCGCTACGGTTGCCGTCGACGGCTACGGAGGTGCGGTCACAGATACGGTATTCGGGGACGCGACACTCGTCACGCAGTTGCCTCCGGCAGGCCAAGCGACGACCCCAGGCGCAGTCGTCAACTCACCGGTGTGGGTAGTGACGATTACTTCTGCATCGCCCATCAGTCCCATCAGCTGTGGACCTATAGGCTCATCCTGTCCCTCCGCCACATTCACTAGTTGGATTGTGCTAGTGAACGCCGTCAGTGGACAGGAGGTGCTAGCCTTCGATCAGTAAGAACGATGGGTCAGGTACGGGCGCAAGTCCGGCTCCCGTTAATGGCTCGGCGTGGATCGGGGCATTATGGAGAGATCACGCACGAGAAGGGACCATCGTAAACTCGACCTGGACAGATCGGCGGCCGCGCTCAGACCTGTGCTCTGTCGGCACTCCTGGCCATGATGATGTGTGCTGTTGTCCTGACAAGTTGCGGGCTGGAGAGCTCAACAAGGACGGCACGAGTCATCGGCGTCTTTCAGATAGACGGCGGTATGTACTCGAAGTACCCAGTCAGGGTAGCCGGAGTCGTAACCCTTAAAGGGCGAGAGCGATCTTACACTCAGTCGGTCGGACGCGACGGCCATTTTCTGTTCAGCGTGGCCCCCGGACGCTACACCGTGACGGGTCACACGGTGCGATTGCGGGGATGCCAGGGAGGTCCGGTACGGGCCGAAACCGGTCGAACCTCGCACGTGACCGTTGTCTGCGAATTGATTTGAGCTACCCCAAAGGCCCCAAGGGCTCTTCGCGATCAGCTGTCACTTGCCAGCGACATGGGGCCAGGTAGCCGGTGATTTTGCCAGCGGCATGGGACCACCCCCGTTGCCAGTTATGGGACCACCCCGAGGGTCCACCA
>JAJZLV010000071.1 GCA_021803215.1 Actinomycetes bacterium
AAGGCCCGGTAGAGCATGGCTGCGATCTCCTCGGGGCTGACGGGCTCCGTGCCGCCCGCCCCCTCTGCGACCTGTCTTGCCCCCTCGGCTCGGCCGGCGCCGGCCGAGCCCTCCGGGCTCTTGCCCGCTCCCTCGATCTCGTACTGGGGGCCGCGGAGGGAGAAGTAGACCTCGAAGGCCGTCTCGAAGGCCCGCCAGTGGGCCGACGACTTCACGAGGGTGGCGCCGAGGGCGTACTTGATCGCCGGGCGGTCCTCGAGCGGCAGGTGGCGGACGGCTTCGGCGGCGTCCGCCGCCTCGGTGACCGAGACCGGGAGGCCGGCCCGGCGGAGCTCTGTCACAAAGCCCGTCAGGACATCGAGCAACAGGGGCTCCTACACCGAGGCTTCCGTGCCGGCCTTCGAGAGCTCGAGCGAGGCCGCCTCGATGTCCGAGCGGTACTTGAGCAGGAGGTGGAGCGTCGAACGGGCTGCCTCCACGTCGACCGACTCGATCCCGAGGATGACGAGGGTGCGGGCCCAGTCGAGAGTCTCGGAGATCGAGGGATGCTTCTTCAAGTCGAGCGAGCGGAGCGAGCGGACGATGCGGGCCACCTGGTCGGCCAGCTGCTCGGTGACGCCCGGCACCTTGGTGAGGATGATCTCGCGCTCCCGCTCGACCGAGGGGTAGTCGAGATGGAGGAACAGGCAGCGCCGCTTGAGGGCCTCGGAGAGCTCTCGCGTGTTGTTCGAGGTGAGGAAGACGAGCGGGATCTGGCTCGCCACGATCGTGCCGAGCTCGGGGATGGAGACCTGGTAGTCCGAGAGCACCTCGAGCAAGAGGGCCTCGGTCTCGATCTCCACCCGGTCGACCTCGTCGATCAACAGCACGACCGGCTCCTCGGCCCGGATCGCCTCCAGGAGGGGGCGTGTGAGGAGGAAGGGCTCTGAGAAGATGTCCTCCTCGAGCTCCGACCAGCCTGCCCCCTGCTCGACTTGGATCCGGAGCAGCTGCTTTTTGTAGTTCCACTCATAGAGGGCCTTCGACTCGTCGATCCCCTCGTAGCACTGCAGCCGGATGAGGCGGGCGCCGGTCATGGCGGCGACCGACTTCGCCAGCTCGGTCTTGCCTGTTCCGGCCGGTCCCTCCACGAGGACCGGCTTGCCGAGCCGGTCCGCCAGGTAGACGACGCCCGCCAGGCCGTCGTCTGCCAGGTAGTCGACCGAGGCGAGTCGCTCTCGCACGTCGGCGACCGCAGCGAACCGGCTGCCTGGCAAAGAGCCGTTGGGCGTCGTCAATTCCTCACCTGTCCCTCTCCGTGGACGACATACTTCACACAGGTCAGCTCCTCGAGGCCCATCGGGCCCCGGGCGTGCAGCTTCTGGGTAGAGATCCCGACTTCGGCCCCGAGGCCCAGCTCGCCCCCGTCTATGAAACGGGTCGAGGCGTTCACGAGGAGGGCGGCCGCGTCCACGGCGGCGACGAAGCGCTCGGAGGCCCGGAGGTCGTTGGTGACGATCGCCTCGGAGTGGCCCGAGGAATAGGCCGCGATGTGGGCGATAGCCCCCTCGAGGTCGTCGACGACGGCGACCGCCATCTTCAAGGTGAGGAACTCGGTCGCGAAGTCCTGGCTCGTCGCCTCGGCCATGGACGGCCAGAGGGCCCGGGACCTCTCGTCTCCTACGAGCTCGACGCCCGCGTTCGCCAACGAGGCGGCCACCCTCGGCAGGAATGAAGCGGCGATCGCCTCGTCTATGAGCAGGCTCTCGGCGGCGTTGCAGACACCCGGGCGGGAGACCTTGGCGTCGAGGACGATCGCCTCGGCCATCTTCTCGTCGGCCGCCTCGTGCACGTAGACGTGGCAGTTGCCGGCCCCGTCGATCACATAGGGAACCTTCGCCTGCTCTCGCACCATGGCGACGAGGCCCGGCCCGCCACGGGGGATGAGGCAGTCGATCGTCCCTTCGAGCTTCACGAACTCCTCGGCGCTCTGACGCGAGCCGTCGGCCACCAGCAAGACAGCGTCTCTCGGAAGGCCCGCCTCGAGCGCCGCCTCGGCGAGCAGGCCGGCGAGGGCGGCGTTCGAGCGGGCGGCCGAGGAGGAGCCGCGCAAAAAGGCGACGTTGCCCGACTTGAGGCAGAGCCCGGCCGCGTCCGAGGTCACGTTGGGCCGGTTCTCGTAGATGACCCCCACCACCCCGAGGGGGACCCGGACCCGCTCCACCTTGAGGCCGTTCGGCCGGGTGGAGGAAGCCACCAACCGCCCGACCGGGTCGGGAAGGCGGGCGATCGCCTCCAGCCCGGCCGCCATCTGCTCGATGCGAGCCCTGTCGAGCAAGAGCCGGTCCCGCCCGATCCGATCCGTCGCGCGCCGGGCAGCTTCCTCGACGTCGGCCCGGTTGGCCTCCAAGAGAGGGCCCGTCTCTCGGCGAAGCAGCTCGGCGGCGTGCAGCAGGGCGGCGTCCTTCTGCTCGCCGCGGGCCACCCGCATGGCGGGGACGGCGGCTCTGGCCCTCGCGGCCAGCTCTTGGAGAGGGGGGCTCGGCACTGAGCGCAGGCTAGCTGGCCCCTAGGGCCGGGCCACCGGGCAGTCAGCAGGCTGGCCCGGTGGTCTCCTCGAGCCCGAGGGCTCTGGCGAGGAGCCGGAGCTGGTATGCCCGCTCGCCTCTCTCCGCCTCTTCGCCCGAGGTGTCGGCCATCGCCTGGCGGGCCCGCTCGGCAGCCTCGGCGGCGGCCACCCAGGCCGGGACGACGCCCCGCCTGCGGCCGCCGCTGAAGTTGCCCCACGGAGTCGAGAGGGTCTCAGGTGCCGGGCCGCCCGCCATCTGCTCCTCCTCGTAGACGACGTTCTCGCCCTCCGTGAGACGGGGCATGGCCCGGTGCCGGATCGCCTCGACCGCCGAGAGGAGCGCCTCGCGCAGCGCGGCCGCCGCCGTCCAGGCCGGATCTGCGAAGGTGTCCTCGCCGGCCGCCTCGTCCTCCAGCGCGAAGCCGAAGGCCACGTCGGCCACCTCGTCCCCCTGCCGTCTCAGCCGGCGGGCGAGTGCCAGCCGGGAGATCGAGTGGAGGATCCCCTTCTCGACCTTCCCTTCCTCGAGGAAGCCCCGGACCTCGGCGAGGAGCTCTGAGACCGAGGCGCCGTTCGGCAGGCGGAGGTCGCCCGAGCCTCCGACGATGTGGTCGACGCAGTCGAGGGCGAAGCGGGCCGCCGCCTCGAGCGACCAGGCTGTCTCGCCGATGAGACGGGCGCTCTCCGGCCGCTCGGGCTGGCCCACCACCGGCTCGGCCAGAAAGATCCTCTCTCCTAGGTCCTCGAGGAGCGAGTCGAGGTCTCTCAGGGCCAGCCTGGCGCCTCTCGGGGGCCGAAGCGGGGCGCCCGGGCGAAAGCCCCCGGTCCCGTCCGGCTCGGGAAGTGGCCAGCTGAAGCGCTCCCCCTCATAGAACTGCACGCCGTCGGCATCGGTCGGCACGAAAAATCTGGTCTCGCTCACGGCGCGAAAGGGTAATGCCACTCGGCCGCCTCGGGCCGAGCCATGATGGCGCGATGGAGCCAGCCGAGAACCCGCCCTGGTTGGAAGGACCGCTCACGAGCCTCGCTGAGGCAGGTGATCCCCTCGCGGGGCGCCTGGCGAGCCAGCTCTCGTTCCTGCTCGAGCTGGACAGGGCCAAGCAGGTGCTGAGACGCACCTACCTGACGGACAACAGCCGGCGCGAGAACGACGCCGAGCACATGTGGCACGCCAGCCTGGCCGCCCTCGTCCTGGCGGAGCACGCCAGCGAGGAGGTGGAGCCGACCAGGCTCGCTCTCATGCTGGCCGTCCACGACATAGTGGAGATAGACGCCGGAGACACCTTCGTCTACGACGCCAGAGCGGACAAGCAAGCCCGTGAGAAGGAGGCGGCCGACCGGATCTTTGGCCTCTTGCCGGAGGACCAACGAGAGCTCTTCTGCTCCCTTTGGACCGAGTTCGAGGAGCGCCGCTCCCCGACGGCGAGGATGGCGGCCGCCATCGACCGGTTGCTGCCGCTCTTGATGAACCGGGCTGTCGAGGGCCGGACCTGGCGGGAGCACGGCATCTCCGCCGAGCAGGTCTTCTCGGTCAACGCCTCGATCGCAGACGGCTCCCCCCGCCTGTGGCACCTCGCCCGCCTGCTCCTCGACGAGGCGGTGGCAGACGGGGTGCTCGCACCGTAGGGCTCCGTCCTCCTCCGCCGTCGGGCGGCCGACGCGACCGGTCTCCTCCCAGCTAGCAGCCCCGGTCCTGTTCGAGCACGACGAGGTCGTCTCGGTGCACGACCTCGTCAGGGAAGCCCGCCGGCAGCTCGGAGCTGCGGCGCCCGAGCCACTCACCGGCCCGCTCGGAGCCGAGGCGGGCTATCCCCTTTGCGAAGACGGTGCCCTCTACGCCGGCGATCTCGACGGCGTCTTCGGGCACGAAGGAGCCCTCGACCTTCACGACCCCGGCCGCCAGCAGGCTCCTCGAGCGGCGCGTGAGGGCCTCGCGGGCCCCGGCGTCGACGGTGAGCCTTCCCCTTGCCCTCATGGCGAAGGCGATCCAGAGCTTGCGGGCCGGCATGCGCTCGGCGTGCGGGAGGAACAGGGTGCCGAGCCGCCGCTCCCCGAGGACCGCGGCCGGCAGGACCTCGGGCCTCTCGGCTGAAGCGATGAGGGTGGTGACTCCAGAGCGGGCCGCCATTCGGGCGGCTGAGAGCTTCGAGGCCATGCCGCCCCGCCCGAGGCCGCTCTTGGAGGGGCCGGCCGCCTCCTCGAGCTCCCGGTCCACGGCCCGTACCTCCTCGATCAAGGTGGCCCCCGGGTCGACCGAGGGGTCGGCCGAGTAGAGGCCCGGCAGGTCGGTAAGGAGCACCAGGAGGTCGGCCCGCACGAGATGGGCGACGAGTGCTGCCAGACGGTCGTTGTCGCCGAAGCGGATCTCGTCGTCGGCGATGGCGTCGTTCTCGTTCACGATCGGCACCACCCCGAGCTCGAAGAGGCGCTCGAGCGTCTGGCGGGCGTGCAGGTAGCGCCCCCGCTCGGCGAAGTCGAGCGGGGCGAGGAGCACCTGTCCGGCCAGGAGGCCCTCGGTCCCGAGGGCGTCGTCGTAGGCGCGCATCAGCCGCTGCTGGCCGATCGATGAGAGGGCCTGCAAGGTGACGGGATCCACCGGGCGCTCCCCTCCGGCGAAGTAGGCGGCGGCGCCGCTCGCGACTGCACCGGAGGAGACGAGCACGCAGTCGTGGCCGGCCTTCCTGAGCGAGGCGAGCTCGTGAGAGATCTTGGCGACGGCCCGGATGTCGATCGCCCCGTCCGGGAGCGTCACCGAGGAGGTGCCGACCTTGGCCACCACCTTCATGCCGGCACCTTCATGCCGGCACCTTCATGCCGGCACCTTCATGCCGGCACCTTCATGCCGGCACCTTCATGCCGGCACCTTCATGCCGCCCGCTCACTCGTCCGGCTCCCACTCGAACTGGAGCCCTCCGATGCTCACCGGGTCACCCCGCCTGGCACCGGCCCTCTGCAGGGCGCGG
Organism: Actinomycetes bacterium; assembly: GCA_021803215.1. Taxonomy (GTDB): domain Bacteria; phylum Actinomycetota; class Acidimicrobiia; order Acidimicrobiales; family Bog-793; genus JAJZLV01. The sequence continues at coordinate 5,512 of JAJZLV010000071.1, forward strand.
TCGACTCCGAGCCGCCTCAGGCGACGCTGGGCGAGGGCGAGGGCGTCGGGGTCGGTCAGGTCCGAGAGGGCCACCGCCCGGAGGGCGTCCCGTCCCGAGACGGCGAAACCGGGCCCCTCGCGTGCCACCGAGACGGCCTCTTCGAGCGGGCGGTGCACGACGGGAGCCCGCCGGGGACCTCTCCCCGCCGCCCGGCTCTGCTCGACCAGGTCGGCGAGGCGGCCGACGAGCGTCGGGATCCCCTCTCCGGTGGCGGCCGATATCTCGAAGGCGCCCCCGTAGCTGGACGGCGCCGGCCGCTCGTCGGTCGGCACGACGTCCGCCCGGGAGCCGACGACGAGGCGGGGGCGCTCGAGGAGCGCGGGACGGTACTGGCCGAGCTCGCTCAGGAGGATCTCGAGCTGCTCGGAGGCCGGACGTCCCTCGCTCGGCGAGAGGTCGACCAGCACGAGAAGGACGCGGGCCCGCTCGACGTGGCGGAGGAACCGATGGCCGAGCCCCCGGCCGAGGGCTGCCCCCTCGACCAGGCCGGGGATGTCGGCGATCACGAACTGGCCGGCCGACTCGGCGCCGCCCGTGAGCTGCCGGCGCCCCCTGCCACCGAGGTAGACGACGCCGAGGTGAGGCGTGAGGGTGGTGAAGGGATACTCGGCGACCTTGGGCCGAGCGGCCGAGAGGCGCGAGACGAGCGTCGACTTGCCGGCGTTCGGGAAGCCGACGACGGCCACGTCCGCCATCAGCTCGAGCTCGAGGTTGAGCCAGCGCTCCTCTCCGAGCTCGGCCTGCTCGGCAAAGGCCGGAGCCCGCAGTCGATTGGTGAGGAAGCGGGCGTTCCCCTTCCCGCCCCGGCCGCCCCGGGCGGCCAGCAGGCGGTCACCCCTCTCGGCGAGATCGGCCAGCAGGTCCCCGTCAAAGTTGCGCACCAGGGTGCCCTCCGGCACGAGCACCACCAGGTCGTCGCCCCGTCGCCCGTGCTTGCGCTTTCCGCCTCCATGGCCGCCGTCGCCCGCCCGCCGGTGGGGATGGTCCTCGAAGGCAACGAGGGAGACGACGTTGTTGGAGGCCTCCAGGTAGACGTCCCCCCCGTCCCCACCGTCCCCGCCGTCGGGCCCACCTTTGGAGACGTGGGCCTCGCGCCGGAAAGCGACGGCACCGGCACCGCCGTTGCCTGCCTTCACATGCACCTGCGCCTCGTCGACGAAGCCCGGCAACGGCGCTCCTAGTTGAGAGAGGGGTCGACCGGATGGCGCGAGAGCGCCGCCAGCCAACCCCCCTGCTGGCGAAGGACCCGCTGCCACAGCTCTTCCGGCTCGGGCGTGAGGATCTGCTCGGGGAGGCCGTCCAGCACGAACCAGGCTTCTTCCTCTATCTCCTCTTCCAGCTGACCGGGCCCCCAGCCGGCATAGCCCTGGAAGACCCGCAGCCCGGCGAGCCCGACGGAGATCTCTTCCGGCTCACGCTGCAGGTCGACCGTGCCGAGCGCCTCGGTGAGAGGCGAGTAGCCCTCGAAGAGCTCTCCGCCGTCGTCGCCTCCGAGTGCGAGCCCGGAGAGGGGCGAACCGGGGAGAGAGGCCTCGCCGACCCGGCGGCCGACGCAGATGGCGGCGTTCGGTTGCACGGGCCCGCCGGCGAAGAGGACTCCGGGCGGCGAGACATGCAGTGACCAGCTGGGCACCACCTCTGCCACCGGGATGTCGCTCGGACGGTTGAGCACCACGCCGAGGGCGCCGCCCCCGTCGTGCGCGAGGAGCAGCACCACGGTGCGGAAGAAGTTCGGGTCAGAAAGGCTCGGAGCGGCCACCAGGAGCCGGCCCCTCTCGGGAGGCGGGCTCATCCCCGCCCCTCCGTCAGGACTCGTCGGGGAGGACGTCGACGAGGCGCCGGTTGCGCCGCGTCCCGAACTTCACCCGCCCGTCGGCCCGGGCGAACAGCGTGTCGTCCTTCCCCCGCCCGACGTTCTCGCCGGGGTGAAAGTGAGTGCCGCGCTGGCGCACGATGATCGATCCGGCCGGCACGTAGGTGCCGTCGTAGACCTTCACGCCGAGTCGCTGGGCAGCCGAGTCGCGGCCGTTGCGGGTGGAACCGCCACCTTTGGTCTTCGACATCTGCTGCCTCCTACTTCGCTGCCGAGCCGGCCGCGGCGGCCGACTCGATCCCGGTGATCTCGAGCGTCGTGTAGCGCTGGCGATGGCCGTAGCGACGCCGAGCGCGAGCCTTCGCCTTGTAGGTGAAGCCGTTGATCTTCGGGCCCTTGGTCTCGCCGACCACCTTGGCGACCACGGCCGCCTCGGCGAGCGCCACCCGGTCGGTCACGACCTCCTCTCCGTCGACGAGGAGGAGCGGCGTGAGACGGAGCTCGTCGCCCGGCTCGCTCGCCAGCAGCTCGACCTCGACGGTCTCACCGACGGCGACCCGCGCCTGCTTGCCTCCGGAGTTGATGACGGCGTACATAGGCCGACCAGGATATCAGGCGGGAAAAGGAGCCCTGCCTGGCTCAAGTGGCCGGGCCCTCCCTGAAGACGATGCCGCGGCCGTTGCACATCGGGCAGGTCTCCGAGAGCGTCTCCACCAGGCCCTCCCCGACCCTCTTGCGGGTCATCTCGACCAGTCCCAGCTCGGAGATCTCGAAGACCTGGGTCGGCGTCTTGTCCCGAGCGAGGGCGGCCTTGAAGGCGGCAAGGACCGACTGGCGGTTCGACTTCACCTCCATGTCGATGAAGTCGATGACGATGATCCCGCCGATGTCGCGAAGGCGCAGCTGGCGGGCGATCTCCTCGGCCGCCTCGAGGTTGTTCTCGAAGACCGTCTCCTCGAGGCTCGACGAGCCGACGTTCTTGCCGGTGTTGACGTCGATGACGGTGAGCGCCTCGGTCCGCTCGATGATGAGCGAGCCGCCCGATGGGAGCCACACCTTGCGGTCGAGCGCCTTGTGCAGCTGCTCGTGGACGTGCTGCCGCTCGAAGAGCGGCAGCGACTCCGAGGAGGTGTCGTAGAGCTCCACCCGCTCGGCGAGGTCGGGGGCGAACTCGGCCACGTAGGCCTTCACGACCTCATAGAGCTCGGCGTCGTCGATGAGGACCGCCCGGTGCTCTTCTGTCAGCTCCTCGCGGATGATCCGCACCGCCATGTGCGGCTCGGAGTAGAGCAGGGCCGGAGCCGGCAGCCGGGCCGCCCGCTCGTCTATCTCGTCCCACTTCGCCACGAGCTGCAGGACGTCGCGCCTCAGCTCGTCGGCGGCCGCCCCTTGGGCGGCGGTGCGCACGATGATCCCGTGGCCCTCCGGCTTCACCTCGTCGAGCGTCTTGCGGAGGCGCTTTCGCTCGTTGTCGTCGAGGCGGCGGGAGATGCCGTAGGTGCTCGAGTTCGGCACGAGCACGACGAAGCGGCCCGGCAGGGAGACCTCCTGGGTGAGGCGGGCGCCCTTCAGCCCGATCGGGTTCTTCGTCACCTGGCAGGTGATCGTCTGGCCCGGGCGGAGCAGGTGCTCGATGCGATTCGCGCCCGACTCCCGGTCGATCTCGTCCTTGTCGTAGGAGACGTCGCCCCAGTACAAGACGGCGTTCTTCGGCGTCCCGATGTCGACGAAGGCAGCCTCCATGCCGGGAAGGACGTTCTTCACCCTGCCCCGGTAGACGTTGCCGATGATCTGGTGGGCGTCATCCTGCGGGCGGGCCACGTAGTGCTCGACGAGGGCCCGCCCCTCGAGCACGGCGATCTGGGTCGCCTCCGGCTCGACATGGACGCACATGAGGTAGCGCCCGGTGGTTCGGCTCGAGCGCTCGCGCCCGCGGCGCGAGCGGGGACGAGAGCGCCGTGCGGACTGCTCCGCGAGGGCCGGCTCTTTCGACTGCGCCTTGCCGGCGACGACCGGCGAGGCCTGGCGCGGCGACTCGGCGGGCGACTCGCTCTGATCGCTCGGCGGCCGGGCTTGGCTCGAGCCGGCCGGCCGTCGCCTCCCTCTCCCACCCCGCCGGCGGCGGGAGCCCGACGAGGCGGGCTGAGCGGATCCGCTCTCGGAGGGCGCGGGACGGCCGGCGGACTGGCCCGGCGGGGCTGGGCGGGTGTCTCCTATCTGGGGACGGCGTCCTTGCGAGGAGAGCCCCTTGTCAGAGAGCTCGCCGGCGCCTCTCGGCGGGGTCTCGGGGGGTCCCTCGGGAGCTGGGCGGCGCGGGGCTCGCCCGTTGGCTGAGGAGCCGGGCTCGGCAGGCGCTTCTCGCACCTCCCGATCCGTGCTTGGGTCGGACATGAGGAAGATCCCTTCTCGCGGGCACGCAGCCGCGGCGTGCCGACGACGACGCCAGCTCCGGCGCTGCGCACCGCGGTGCAGCGACGCGGCCGAAAGGGTCGTCACGTTCCAGGCGGAGCGGTGTGTCCTCGGTCTCCTCGCCGATCGCTATCCCGAGGGCGCTCGGGCCGATGAGGACACAAAGGACGGAGCAGACGGCCACTGCGGGTGCTGACCGGAGCCAGCTCGGCGCGAATCGGGCGGTCGTCATCTCAGCCGACAGCTTACCGGGGGGGCGGCCCGGGACCGTGAAGGTCAGCCGGCCCCCTGTGGAGCAGCCGGCCGCAGCTTCGGAAGCGGGTGGTGGATGAGCCACTCGAAGATGCGGAAGACGACGGGAGCGGCGGCCCCGGCGCCGTAACCGGCCCGCGGGATGACAGCCGCGATGCAGTAGATCGGGTGCGACACCGGGCCGAAGGCCACATAGAGCGAGTCGGTCAAGTTCGGGTTGGTGGCGCTGATGTTGGAGGTGCCGGTCTTGCCGGCGATCGGCATCTGGGCGTAGGGGTAGTGCAGGCCGACGTAGTCCTGGTAGGCGGTGCCGCCGGGGGTCAGCACCTCGTCCTCGAAGCCGTGCAGCATGGCGGCGTGGTCGACGGGTGAGAGCGGCACGTGGCCGAGCACCTTCGGCCTGATCCGCTTCACCACCTTGCCGCTGGGCGAGATGATCTCGGCCGCCAGGCGGGGGGCGTAGCGGGTGCCGCCGTTGGCGAAGGTGGAGTAGGCCTCGGCCAGCTGGAGCGGGCTCACGAGTGTCTCGCCCTGCCCGAAGGCCGTCTCGAGCGCGTCGCCCGGGCCGTAGTAGGTGTAGGGGTAGGCCTTCGGGGCGAGCCGGTGCAGGTACTTTCGCAGCTGGGGAGAGTCCACCTGGCCGGTGTTGGCCGAGCCGGGCGGCAGGTCGATGCCGGGCTGGCGGCCGAAGCCGTACTGGGCGGCGGCTTGCTGGATCGGGGTCGGGCCGTACTTCTTCTGCTGGACGAAGAAGTCGAAGCCCATCGTGTAGAAAAAGACGTCGTCGGAGATGGCGATGGCCTTCGTCACGTTGCAGTAGCAGCCACCGGGCCCGGCATCGATGAAGGTGCAGCTACCGGTGCAGTTCGGGATCGTGAACGAGCCCGGGTCGTTTATGTAGGTGTAGGGCGTGATGAGCCCGGTGCGAAGGGCGGCCGTGGCGGTGGCGAGCTTGAAGGTCGAGCCCGGGGTGTACTCGCCCTGGATGGCCCGGTTCAAGAGGGGGTCGCTGGCCGACTGCGAGGTCAGGTAGCGGTAATGCTGCTCGGAGATGCCGCCCACCCACCACTGGGGGTTGTAGCTCGGGAGCGACACCATGGCGAGGACGGCGCCGTTCTGCGGGTCCATGACGACGACCGAGCCCGAGGTGGCGCCGGGGTAACCGGTCGACTGCAGGGTCCTCATCTCTTGGGCGAGGTAGCTCTGAGCCGTCTCCTCGAGCGCGAGGTCCATGTTGAGCACCACCTCGTCACCCGGCTTGGCCGGCCTGATGCTCTTCGTCCCGACCGGCTGGCCGTAGTTGTTGACGAGCAGGTTCCGCACCCCAGGGCTGCCGCGGAGGTACCTCTCGTACTCGGCCTCGATGCCCGACTGACCGATCAGGTCGCCCGGGAGGTAACCCTGATTCTCGAGCACCTTCAGCTGCCCGGGAGAGATCTGTCCCAGGTAGCCGAGCGTCTGGGCCGCCAGGTCCTTGTAGGGGTACTGCCGCTCGGCGATGTCGGAGATGGTGACGCCTGGGAAGAGCGACCTGTGCTCGGCCAGGTAGACGACCTGGCTGGCCGGCACGCCGACTTCGATGGGCGCCGGCTGGTAGATCGAGGTCTGGGTGTTGGCGAGGTCGGCCTTTATCTGAGAGACGGGGACGCCGAGGGCGATGGAGAGGCGGCCGATCACGGCCGGGTGGATCGAGGCGACCTGCCGGTTCAAGGTCACGACCGGCTCGACCTTGTCAGAGACGATCACCTGGCCCCCGCGGGCCTCTATGAGGCCGCGGGGAGGCGTCACCACGACCTGGCGGGTCGTGAGCGTCGTGACGCTCCGAAGCGCCTGGGAGGAGTGGAGGACCTGGAGGGACCAGAGCCGGAAGATGATGGCCGAGAAGAGGCCGAGGATTATGACCCCCATGACCGAGAGGCGAAGGCCGGCGTGCACGCTCGTCGTCCGCCGGGCCCACTCCCTCTCCTCCTCCTCGAGACGCTTGAGCGAGCTGGCCGGCGGCCGGGAGCGGAGAGAGCGGTCCTCCGGCTCCTCGAGGCCGGGCGAGCGCCCGACCGGCCGGGGGGCACGGCCGGGACCGCTCGCGCCCGGCGGGCGCCTTGACGGCGGGCGGCCCGGAGCCATCAGAGGCCTCCCCCGGCCGGGGTGACCTGGCGGCCGCCCGGGCGGCTCGGCACCGCGAAGACCCAGCGGAGCGCCCACACGGCCGGCACCGCCAGGGCGGCGTTCGCCACCGAGACGACCACGATGACGTCGGTCAGCTCGCCCCTCGGGAGGTGGGGCTGGCCGAGCAGGATCATCAAGACCTCATAGAGCAAGGTGCCGCCGATGCTCCCGACGAAGGCCGTGGCGACCTGGAAGAGATGGGGCGCCCTGTCGCCCTGCAGCGGCGTGCCGATGCCTACTCCGAAGGCCACGAGCACGTAGCAAAGGGCCGAGAGGCCGTAGGGCGTCGGCATGAAGACGTCGGCCACCAGCCCGACGACGAAGCCGACCACCGCCCCCGCCTGCGGGCCGGCGACCAGCCCGGCGCAGATGGCGAGGAGCAAGAAGGTGTCCGGGTGGGCACCGAGGAAGACGAGCTGCTGGAGCGCGCAGACCTGGAAGAGGACGGCGACGAAGCCGACCACGAAGAGCCGGCGCCAGACGCGAAGCGTCATCGCGACCTCAGGCGGCCGGTAGCCACTGGATCACGTCGACGTACTCGATGTTGCTGAGGTTGGCGACCGGGGTCATCGAGACCTCCCGGGTGAGCGCCCCACCGCTTGTCCTCACGGCCGAAACGGTACCCACGGGAATGCCGGCGGGGAAGGCAGCCCCCTGCAGGCCGCTCGTCACGACCAGCTGCCCCTTCTTCGGCCTCGGGGCGCTGGCCGTTATGTCGGCCAGCGAGAGCGGCGAGCCCCTCCCCTGGCCGTCGGCGACTGCGATCGTGCCGTTCGGCAGGCGGACGCCGATCTGCGAGCTCGGGTCGGTGATGAGCCGCACGACCGCCGTGCTCGAACCGGCGCTCACGATCGTGCCGACGAGGCCGGCCCCGCTCACGACAGGCATACCGGTCCCGACGCCCTCGGCCGTCCCCCGGTCGATCACCATTGTGAGGGCGAAATTAGAGCTCGAGTTGGAGATGACGTTCGCCACCACAGCCTTCGAGTTCTGCAAGAAAGGCAGGTGCTCGACCGCCAAGAGCTCGCTCAGCTGCTGCTCGGCCGTGGCGTTCTCGAGCGCCTGGCGGCGCGCCTGGCCGAGCTCGTTTCGCAGCTGCTGGTTGTCGGCCACGACGTTTCCGTAGTTGACGGCGCCGGCGAAGAAGTCGCCGAGCGGTCGGAAGAGGGCCGAGAGACCCCTTTGGAGCGGAGCCACCGCGTCGCGGGCGCCGTTCCTGATCGACCCGATGGCAGAAGAGGCCGGCCCGCGGTAGTCGAGGGTGATCGCCGTGATCGAAGCGAGTACGAGGATGAGGAGGGTCAGCCGCTGGCTGCTCTGTCGCCGTGAAGCCGCCAAGGCGACCCGCCTCAGCGGTTGGAGGAAGAGCTGAGGACCTGCTTCAAAGCCTCGAACTCCTCGAGACACATCCCGCTGCCGAGAGCGACGCAGTTGAGCGGATCCGGGGCCACGACGATCGGCATGTGCGTCTCTGACTGGAGGCGGACGTCGAGACCGTGCAGGAGCGCTCCACCGCCGGTGAGGACGATGCCCTGCTCCATGATGTCGGCCGCCAGCTCGGGCGGACAACGGTCCAAGGTGACCTTGACGGCGTCGACGATGGCCGCCACCGGCTCTTCGATCGCCTTTCGGATCTCCTCGGTCGTGGTCACAACCGTCTTCGGAAGGCCGGTGACGAGGTCGCGGCCGCGGATCTCGGCGTGCAGCTCCTCTTCGAGCTCGCAGGCCGAGCCGAGGGCGATCTTTATCTCCTCGGCCGTCCGCTCGCCGAGGGCGAGCGAGTACTCCTTCTTCACGAACGAGATGATCGCCTCGTCGAGCTCGTCGCCCCCGATCCGGATCGACTGGCTGACCACGATGCCACCAAGCGAGATGACCGCCACCTCGGTCGTGCCGCCGCCGACGTCGACCACCATGTTCCCGGTCGGCTCGTGGATGGGAAGGCCGGCCCCGATGGCGGCGGCCATCGGCTCCTCGACGATGTAGGCCTTGCGGGCGCCGGCGAACTCGGCCGCCTCCTGCACCGCCCTCTTCTCGACGCCGGTGATGCCCGAGGGAACGCAGATGACCATGCGGGGCTTGGAGAAGCGCCGCGGGTGCACCCGGCGGATGAAGTAGCGCAGCATCATCTCGCAGATCTCGAAGTCTGCGATGACGCCGTCTTTCAGGGGGCGGATCGCCTGGATGTTGCTCGGCGTGCGGCCGATCATCCGCTTCGCCTCGACGCCGACGGCCAGCGGGTGGCCGTCCTTCACGTTGATGGCGACCACCGAGGGCTCGTTTAGCACGATCCCCTTGCCCCGGACGTAGACGAGCGTGTTGGCGGTGCCTAGGTCGACCGCCATGTCGCGGCCGATAAACGAGAGGCTGTTCTCGGGCATGAGAAAGAGGACTCCTTCAGGATCCCGCCGAGCGGGTCCGTATCAGGCTAGGGGATTCAAAGCAAGTATTTCAACGCGCCCAGCCGCAAGGCCGGGCTTGGCACTAAAGGCCCGGGAAGAAGAGAGAGATCTCCCGGGTGGCCGCTTCGGCGCCGTCCGATCCGTGCACGAGGTTCTCTGTCATCTCGGTGCCGAAATCTCCCCGGATCGTGCCCGGGGGGGCTTCGGCCGGGTCGGTCGGACCCATCATGGCCCGGACGATCTTCCAGGTGTCCTCCGGCCCCTCGACCACCATCACGAAAGAGGGCGATCGCGTGATGAACGAGATCAGATCGGAGTAGAAGGCCTTCCCCTCGTGCTCAGCATAGTGGGCGGCCGCCGTCTCGGCGCCGATCATCCTCAGCTCAGCGGCGACGAGCCTGAGACCCTTCTGCTCGAGGCGCCGGACGATCTCGCCCACAAGGCGGCGCTCGACGGCGTCTGGCTTGGCGATGACGAGGGTCCTTCTCACGAAGCGGGCAGGCTACTACCGGCCGGGGGCCCCAAGCTCAGGCCGGCCGGGACGCCCCGTAGAGGCTGCGGGCCGCCCCGACCACGTAAAGAGAGCCGGTGACGAGCACGAGGTCGTCCGGGCCCGCCAACCTCCGGGCCTCCTCGACGGCCTCTCCGACCTCCTCGACGACGCTGGCGCAGATGCCCATCTCCCTCGCCGCCTCGGCCACCGCCCCAGCCGGCTGGGCCCGCGGCGAGGGAGGCCGGCAGGCGACCACATGGGCGAGGCGCTCGTCGGCCAGGCCCTCGAGGAGCTCTCGCGCCGAGCGGTTGCGGAGACAGCCCATCACGAGCACGATCCGCCGGGCAGAGGAGAAGTCCTCCGCCAGGGCCTCTCCGGCCGCGGCCGTCCCGGCCGCGTTGTGAGCCCCGTCGAGCACCAAGAGGGGCTGGCGGGCGAGGACCTCCATCCGGCCCGGAAGGCGCAGGGAGGAGAACCCCTCGCGCACCACGTCGTCTGGCAGGACCTCTCCGACGAAGGCCTGCACGGCCGCCAGGGCCGCGGCGGCGTTGTCGCACTGGTAGCTGCCCCGCACCGGCAAGAAGACCTCTTCGTAGCGGGCGGCCGGCGTCCACAGCTCTGCCGCCCGGCCCCCGACCGCCAGCCGCAGCTCATCGGCTCCGAAGTCCCTCCCCCTCCGCCAGCACGAGGCAGCCCCGACGGCGGCCGCCTCCGCTTCGAAGATGGCGGCTATCTCGTCGTCCGGCTCGCCTATGACAGCCACGCTCCCAGGCTTGATGATGCCGGCCTTCTCGCTCGCGATGAGCTGGCGGGTCTTTCCAAGGATCTCGGTGTGGTCGAGATCGACGTTCGTGACAACGGCCACGGCCGCCTCGGCGACGTTGGTGGCGTCATAGCGTCCTCCGAGGCCCACCTCGATCACGGCCGCCTCGACCGCCTCGTCGGCGAACCACCTGAAGGCGGCGGCCGTCATCAGCTCGAACCAGGTGGGCTTGATCGAGAGGAAGCGCTCGAGCTCGGCAAGGGCGGCCAGCTGGGAGGCGAGCTGGTCGTCGTCTATCGGCTGGCCGGAGATCGAGAGCCGCTCGTTCAGCCGCTCGAGGTGGGGGCTCGTGTAGGCCCCGGCGTTGAGCCCGACTGCCTCCAGCAGCGAGGCCACCATGCGGGTGGTCGAGCCCTTGCCGTTCGTGCCGGTCACGTGCACGACCGGGTAGGCCCGCTGGGGCGAGCCCATGGCGTCGGTGAGGGCCCCGATCCGCTCCAGCGTCGGGGCGCCGTGGGAGCCGGCCTTGCCGGCCTCGATGGCCTCGAGGTTGATGTGGCGGTCCAGCCAGGCCAGGGCCTCGCCGATGCTGGCCTTCTCCGGCCCGTCGGCGGGGGGCGAGAAGGGTCCGGTCTCGCTCAGCTCCTACCCCCGGTGGCGTCGGTCAGGAGGCGGCCCGGCGCGAGCGCTCGGGCTTCTCCGGAGCCCCCCGCGGGACGAGCGAGGGGGCGACGTGCTCGAGGACGACGGAGCGGTCGACGACGCAGCGGCCGATGTCCTCCCGGCTCGGCAGGTCGTACATGACGTCGAGGAGCACCTCCTCGAGGATCGCCCGCAGCCCACGAGCTCCGGTGCCGCGCAAGAGGGCTTGGTCCGAGATCGCCTCGAGGGCGTCCTCTGTGATCTCGAGCTCGACGTTGTCCAGCTCGAAGACCCGCTTGTACTGGCGGGCCAGGGCGTTCTTCGGCTCGACCAGGATGCGCACGAGGGCTTCCCTGTCGAGGCTGGAGACGGCACCTATCACCGGCAGGCGGCCGACGAACTCCGGTATCAGCCCGAACTTCAAGAGGTCCTCGGGCAGGACCTGCATCAACAGCTCGCCCTCGTCCCAGCGCTTGCCGCGGCGCACCTCGGCCCTGAAGCCGATGCCGGCCCGACCGATGCGGTTCTCGATGATCTTGTCGAGCCCGGCGAAGGCCCCGCCACAGATGAAAAGGACGTTCGTGGTGTCGATCTGGATGAACTCCTGGTGGGGGTGCTTCCGGCCCCCCTGCGGCGGGACCGAGGCGGTCGTGCCCTCGAGGATCTTCAACAGAGCCTGCTGGACCCCCTCGCCCGAGACGTCCCGGGTGATGGAGGGGTTCTCCGACTTACGGGCGATCTTGTCGATCTCGTCGATGTAGATGATGCCCGTCTCGGCCTTCTTGACGTCGTAGTCGGCCGCCTGGATCAGCTTGAGGAGGATGTTCTCGACGTCCTCTCCGACATAGCCGGCCTCGGTGAGGGCGGTGGCGTCCGCGATGGCGAAGGGGACGTTCAGCATCCGGGCGAGCGTCTGGGCGAGAAGTGTCTTACCGCAACCGGTCGGCCCGAGGAGCATGATGTTCGACTTGGCGATCTCGATCTCGCCCTCTTTGTAGACGCCGGCCTGGACCCGCTTGTAGTGGTTGTAGACAGCCACCGAGAGGATCTTCTTCGCCTGCTCCTGGCCGACCACGTAGTCGTTCAGGAACTCGAAGATCTCCTTCGGCTTGGGAAGGTCCTCGAAGCTGACCTCGCTCGGCTCGGCCAGCTCCTCCTCGATGATGTCGTTGCACAGCTCGATGCACTCGTCGCAGATGTAGACGCCTGGACCGGCGATCAGCTTCTTGACCTGCTTCTGCGACTTGCCGCAGAAGCTGCACTTGACTAGCTCGCCCCCGTCGCCGAACTTGGCCACCTTTTCCTCCCCGATCAGGCAGCGCCGACAGCCACGATGCTGCTGACGGCCTCTCTCGTGCTTATTACCTCATCGATGAGCCCATACTGCATGGCCTCATCGGCGCTCATGACGAAGTCGCGGTCCGTGTCGGAGTGGATCTTCTCGATCGGCTGGCCGGTGTCGGCGGCCAGGATCTGGTTGAGTAGGTCCCGCATCCGGAGGATCTCCTTCGCCTGCAGCTCTATGTCCGTCGCCTGTCCGGCCACCCCGCCGTAGGGCTGATGGAGAAGGATTCTCGCGTGTGGAAGAGCGAAACGCTTGCCTTTGGTGCCAGCCGCAAGCAGAACTGCCGCCGCCGAGGCGGCCTGGCCGAAGCAGAAGGTCGACTTGTCGGGCCGGACGAACCTCATCGTGTCGTAGATCGCGAACAGCGCCGTGATGTCGCCGCCCGGCGAGTTGATGTAGACGTTGATGTCCTTCTCGGAGTCCTCCGACTCCAAAAAGAGCATCTGGGCGCAGACGAGATTGGCGATCGTGTCGTCGATCGGCGTGCCGATGAAGATGATCCGCTCCTTGAGGAGGCGAGAGTAGAGGTCATAGGCCCTCTCACCCCTGCTCGACTGCTCGACGACTGTCGGGACGAGATAGCTGGACGCGCTCAAACCGACTCCTCCTCACTTCCGTCCTGGCCACTCTCGACCGTAGCGCTGCCCTCGGCGACCGGCGTCTCCTGACCGGCCTCCCCGCCCTCGGGAGCCTCATCGCTAAGCAAGGCTGCTCTGTCCATCGGATTCCCCTGCTCGTCGACGATCTCGACGTGCTCTGTGAGCCACGCCGCAGCCTTTTGGTTCCTTATGTCCGAGCGTAGCCTCTCGAGGACGGAGTTCTCGGCGAACCGGGCCGCCACCTCGGCCGGGGGACGTCCGACCGACGAGGCATAGGCGGCGATCTCCCGGGCCAGGTCGTCGTCGGTCGCCTGCAGCTCCTCGGCATCGGCCAGTGCCCGGAGGGCCAGGTCGACCCGCACCTGCTCGGTGGCCTGCTGGCGCATCTCCTCCACCAGCTGCTCGACGTCCTGGCCGGTCGCCTCGAGGTACTGCTCCAGCTTGATCTTGCGCTCGGAGAGCCGTTCGACGAAGTGACCCTGCAGGTGCTCGAGCTCCTGGTTGACGAGGGTCTCGGGCATCTCGTCCTGCACGAGCTTTGCCAGCTCCGCCAGGGCCGCCTCCCTGAACACGAGGCGGGCTTGCAGGCGCCGCATCATGGAGAGCTGCCTTTCCACGTCGGCTCTCAGCTCCGCCAGGGTGTCGAACTCGGAGGCCTCCGAGGCCCACTCGTCGTCTGCCTCGGGCAGCACCTTCTCGCGGACCTGTTTCACGAGGACCTTGAGGGTCGCGGCGCCGCCCTGGGCGTCTGGCGCCTCCACCTCGACGATCTCGCCCGCCTTCACGCCGCCGAGCTTCTGGTCGAGCCCCGGCGCCACCATCTCCGAGCCGACCTCGTAGACGAAATCGGTCGTCGAGAGGTCATCGACGGGCTCGCCCCCCCGGGTGGCGCTCACGTCGATCGTCACGACGTCGCCGCTGGCCACCGGGCGCTCGACGTCGTTCAGCTGCGCGAACTGCTCGCGGAGGCGGTCTATGCGCTCGTCGACCTCCTCCTTTTTCACCTCGATGGAGGGGAGGGTGACCTGGAGCCCCTCGTAGCCGGCGACCGAGACCTTCGGGCGGACCTCCACGACGGCGTCGAAGCCGAGCGGACCCCCCTCCTCGCCCGAGGTGATGTCGATCTCGGGAGAGGCGATCGTGTCGAGCGCCGCGTCCTCGACGGCCTGGGCGTAGTACTCGGGCAGGCTCTGGCGGATGACCTCTTCTCGGATCGCCTTCGGGCCGAGCCGGGTCTCGAGCAGCCTGACCGGCACCTTGCCCGGGCGGAAGCCGGGCACCCGCACCTCGCGCTGCAGGCGCTTCAGGGTCTCGGTGACAGCCTTCCCCAGCTCGTCTTCGTCGACCTCGACGGAGAGCTTCACCTTGTTGCCTTCGAGTACCTCGGCCGATGAGCGCATATGGCTTGAGGATCCTACCGGTTACCGTAATACCGGAGCGCCGGGAAGCCTGGTCGGCACGAGGTCCTAATTGCAAGGAGATACGTGCCGACAGCCCTCGCCCCAGTGCTGGCAGAGTTCCTGGGCGGCGCCGCGGCCAGCCTCGTCGCCAGCCACCTGCTCACCTCCCGGCTCGAGCGGCTCGGAGGACGTTTCTCCCTCTCCGAGGCACTCCTCGGCCTCGTCACGGCCCTGGCGGCCGACAGCCCGGAGATCACCTCCTCGGTGAGCGCCATGCAGAGCGGCCGGCACACGATCGGCATCAGCGTGGTGCTCGGCTCGAACGTCTTCAACATCGCCGCCCTGCTCGGGCTTGGCGCCATCGTCGCCGGCCGGGTCCACCTGCACCGCGACGTCGTGGCGCTCGAAGGGATCGTCGCCGCGGCCGTCGCGGCCGTCGCCGTCGCCGTCGCAGCCGAGGCTCTGCCGGCTACGGTCGGCCTCGGGCTCTGCCTGCTCGTCGTGGCCGGCTACGCCCTCGCCATCGGCCTCGGCTCGAGGCGACTGCGCCGGGCGCCATTGCCGAGGAAGGTGGTCGCCTTCCTCGACGAGGCCGCTTGCGACGAGTGCCTCGAGATCGGACCGCCCGAGACCGCCCCGGCCGGGACGCCTGCCTGGCAGGACGGCGGGCTGGCTGCTCTGGCGCTCGTCGTCGTCGTCGTCGCCAGCGTCCTCATGGAACGAACCGGGGTCTCTCTCGGAGCAAGGGCCCACCTCCCGGCGGTGGTAACCGGCGGGCTGGTGCTGGCGGCCGTCACCTCCCTCCCCAACGCCGTCGCGGCCGTCTACCTGGCGAGGCGGGGACGGGGAGCGGCGGTCCTGAGCGAGGCGATGAACTCGAACGCCCTCAACGTCACCGCCGGCCTGCTCGTGCCCGGGGTGCTGGTCGGCCTCGGTGCCCTCGGCGAACAGGCGGTGACCGTGGCGGCCTGGTACGCAGGGCTGACAGTCGCCGTTTTGAGCGTCGCCTTCCTCTTCCGTGGCATCAACCGGGCAGTCGGCGTCGGGATCGTCGCCGCCTACGCGGTCTTCGTCGCCCTGCTCCTAGCCTGACCTCCGGTTCGGCTCCCGATAGGGTTTGGGCGTCGACGGGGCGTGGCGCAGCTTGGTTAGCGCGCCTGCTTTGGGAGCAGGAGGTCCCGGGTTCGAATCCCGGCGCCCCGACGCACGGAGGCCACCGGTGAAGCTGAAGCTCGACCTGCACGAGATCTACAACAACCGCATGAAGCTCGACGACGCCCTGCGGGGGATCATGGACGAGGCCGAGAGGACGAAGGCCTCCGTCGTCGAGATCATCCCCGGGAAGGGCTCTGGACAGTTGAAAAAGCACGTCCTTCGCTACCTCGACCAACCCGAGGTGAAAAAGCGGTACCACCGGGTCGAGAAGGACTCGAAGAACTGGGGCCGCCTCTTCGTGCACTTCCGCTGGAAGTGACGAGCCGGAAGATCGCCCTCGCACCTCCGTGCCCCCTCGCCGGGGCTCTCGCCGGAGCGGTGGCAGCCGGAGGGGGCGAGCCGGTCGACGACCCGAGCGAGGCAGCCGGCCTGGTCTGGTGCCATCACCGTCCGGGCCACCTCGGTGATCTCTTGGCTGCGAGCCAGGGGCTCTCTTGGGTGCAGGTCCCCTATGCGGGCATCGAAGAGTTCAGGGGGCTCCTGGACGACAGTCGGGCGTGGAGCTGTGCGAAGGGGATCTACGGGCCGGTTGTAGCCGAGTTCGGCCTCGGCCTCATCCTGGCCGGCCTTCGCCACCTCGACCGTTACGCCAGGATGAGGCGCTGGGAGCCGCTCAGCCAGCGCACGCTCGCCGGCTCGAGGGTCCTGATGCTCGGGGCGGGCGGGATAGGAGCTTCTCTGGGCAGGATGCTCGTCGCCCTCGAGGCAGAGGTGCGATTCGTGTCGCGCTCGGGCGGCCGGGTGGACGCCCTCGAAAGCCGCCCGCTTTCCGCCCTTTTCGAAGAGGTGGCGGCGGCCGACGTCGTCGTCCTCGCCCTCCCGCTCACCGCTGAGACGACCGGGCTGGTAGATGGCCGCTTCCTCGCCGCCATGAAGCGCGGCGCCTGGCTGGTCAACCTGGCACGGGGTCGGGTCGTCGTCACAGACGAGCTCGTCACAGCCCTCGAGGCGGGGCGGATAGGCGGGGCCGCCCTCGACGTCACCGATCCCGAGCCCCTCCCGCCCGAGCATCGTCTCTTCGAGCTCGACAACGCTCTCATCACGCCACACGTCGCCAACACGCCCGAGATAGGAACAGCCGCCCTCGGGCGGCTCGTCACCGAGAACACGAGACGCTTTCTCGCCGGCGAGCCCCTGCTCGGGCTCGTCGACCCCGGCCTCGGCTACTGAGGCTCATCCGAAGCGCTCGAGGGCGAGCGCCGTCGCCAGCAAGACGGCGAACCAGCTCAGGCAGAGCAGGCCCCGCTCGATCGGCCGGAGGAGAAAGGCGACGTCGATCTGCTCCACGGCTCCGTCGCTCGTCACCAGCCGGCCATCGACCTTCCGAGCCGCGCGGCGGACGCGGCGTGCCCGGGTGCTAAGCGCCCGCTGGGCCGCCGAGAGGAAGAAGGCGGCCCCGGCCGCCACGACACCGACCACGCCGAGGTCGCGGGCCTCTGCCACGTAAGCCGTGAGGAGCGGGAAGCTCCCCCACCCGAGGGCGAAGGTGAAGTCGTTGTGGAGGCGCCCACCGAAGAGCTCGAGGTTGTAGGCGAGGGCGAGAAAGGCACCGGCCGCGACAAACGGGATGAGGACTGGGCCGACCCGTAGGACCCCGAGGATCCCGACCCCCACGGCGCCGGCGAGCGAGAGTGCCGCCACCGCGGCGAGGGTCGAAGCCGGTATCGAGGTGCCGAGCGGGCGGCCCTTCAGCTCGTCGAGGGCATGGGCGCCCACTCCGACGGCGAGGAAGAAGGCGACGAGCGAGCCGAAGAGGGGCTCGAGGGCCCCTCGGGTCGCGAGCGAGGCGCCTATGGCCACATAGGAGAGATGCCAGAGGGTGTAGGGCGGGTGGAGAAGGGTCCACCACTCGCGAAGGCGGCCGCCCGAGCGGGCGGCGTAGAAGGCGGGGCGGGCGTCAGGGCTGCTCAAGCCGGACCGGTCTCGCCTTTCACAGCCGGCCGGCGCCCCCACATGACCACACCGCCGCCGAGGCTCATCTGGCGCCATCCCACTTCGACGAGGCCGGCCGCCTCGAGGGCCGAGACGGTCCAAGAGATCGGGTAACGGCGATAGTGAGCGGTGATGCTCGGGCCGAGGAAGCGCCCGACCTCGTACCACTCCCGGCCGCCGGCCAGAAGGCCTCCGATGGGCAGGACAGCCCGGGTGTAGAGCCACCAGGCGGCCCACCATGATCGCCTCGGCGGGACGGCGAACTCGAGGCTCGCGACGACGCCGCCGGGTCGCACCACGCGGACGAGCTCGGCCAGCACCCTGGCCGGTTCGGGGACATAGCGAAGGAGGTAGGTGAAGCTGAGGGCGTCGAAGCTGCCGTCGGGGAAGGGCAGCTGTTCGGCGGTCGCCCGCAGGAGGTCCACTCGCTCGCTGAGCCCGCCTCGGGCCAGGATCTGCGAGGCCTGGCGGAGCATCGCGTCGGTGACGTCGAGGCCGATCACCTGGGCTTTTGAGCGCCGGGCGATCTGGCGGGCTACGCCAGCCGGTCCGGTGGCCACGTCGAGCACCAGCCGGGGCCCGTCGCTCACGAGGTGCCCGACCATCTCGTGGCGCCAGCGGGAGTTCTGGCCGAACGAGAGCAGGTCGGCCAGCAGGTCGTAGCGATGCGGGAGCGGAGAGAAAAGACCCTCGGCGAAGTGGTGCGAGCGGCTCTTTTCTATCTCGGCTCGGCGAAAGCGCACGGGACGAAGGCTCTCACAAGCCCGGGTCACCTGCTCGGCGGCGTCGGTGTTAGGAAGTGCCATGGAGTTCAAGGAGGTAATTCGCCGGCGCCACATGGTCCGCCGCTTCACCGACGAGCCCCTCGACGAGGTGGTGGTGGAGCGGATCCTGCGGGCAGGGCTGCGGGCGCCGTCGGCTGGCTACAGCCAGGGTTATGCCCTGCTCGCGCTCCAGACGGCAAAAGAGCGCCAACGCCTCTGGGCGACCCACTCCCCCTCGACCAGCCCGGCCGGCTGGTCGGCCGAGGTGAGGGACGGGATCAAAAGAGCTCCTCTCGTAGTGGTGGTCCTCGCCTCGAAAGAGGCCTACCTCGATCGCTACGCCCGCCCCGACAAGGGCTGGACCGACAGGGACGAGGCCCGCTGGCCGGTGCCCTACTGGTACGTGGACGCCGGCTGCGTAGCCCTGTTGTTGTTGCTGGCGGCCGTCGACGAGGGCCTCGGAGCCCTCTTTTTCGGCGTGGCCCCCGAAGACGTGGCAGCCTTCAAAGGGGCCTTCTCCATCCCGGACGGTCATGAGGTGGTCGGCTGCGTCGCCCTAGGTCACGAGGACCCCGACGCCCCCCGCCGCGACCTGAGCTCACGACGCAGGCCGCCCGAGGAGCTGATCCACCGCGGCCGGTGGTGAGATGAGCCGGGTCCGTCCGGCCACTAGCGGGGACGCGGCTGCGATCGGCAGGGTCGTCGTCGGCATCTGCGCCTTCGGCCCGGCCCGGCAGGGCGATCTGGCTGTCGGAAAACCGGTCCAGACCGGGACGGGCGAGCTGATGATGATCAACGTCGAGCCGGGCCAGTGGGGAGCTGGACTCGCCCGCGAGCTCCTCGACAAAGCAGTGGCGGGACTTCGCCAGCACGGCTACCCGGAGGCGATCTTGTGGGTGCTCGACGCCAACGGCCGTGCCCAGCGCTTCTACGAGAAGGCCGGCTGGGTCAAAGACGGCGCCGAGCGGTGGGACCACCGGGCCGGCTCCCTCCTCCACGAGCTGGGCTACCGAGCCAAGCCCTGAACCGGGAGAGGACCGGACCGGGCGGGAGTGCAGCCCTCCTCAGGTGAAAGAGGCAAGCGTGCCGCCGGTCATCTCTATGAGGCTCCCGAGCGGGATCTCGAAGACCGCCTCCGGGGCGCCCGCCGCCGCCCAGACGACCTCGAAGCGACACAGGCTCTCGTCTACGAGGGTCTCGAGGGTCTTCGGATGGCCGATCGGGGCCACACCACCGATGGCAAAGCCGGTTGCCGCCTTCACCTGCTCAGGCGTCGCCATGGCGGCAGGGCGTCGCCCGGTCACCTCCTCGAGCCTGCCGGTGTCGACGCGCCGGTCGCCGGCGACGAGGAGCAGGACGGCCTCACCCGAGAGGTTGAACACGAGCGACTTCACTATCTGGCCGAGCTCGATTCCTATGGCGCTCGCGGCTTCGAGCGCCGTCCGGCCCGGCCTCTCCAAGAAGACGACCTCGGAGCGGCACCCGGCGGCCAGCAGGGCCGCCTGGACCCGGTCGGTGCTGGCGCTCACGGGGACACGGAGCGGACCGCTTGCCGGGCACTCACGGCGTCACCTGCCACACTCGGAGGCTCCCGCCCCCACATCCTCGAAAGCGACGAGGTCGCAGCGGCCTTCGAGGGCCGGCGCGACGAACCGCCACAGGTTCTCCTCGCAGCCGTGCCCGTGGGCAAAGACGACGGGTCGGACGTCGGCACTACCGTGCACGGTCACCTTGCTCCTTCGGAGCACCTCGGAGTCCACAATGCCCGACACTAGGAGGCGGCCCGGCCCTGCACTGCGCCCGGAGCGACAGGTCCCGCCCGGGAGACGTTTCCAGGGATCCGCCCCAGCCGGGTAGTCTCGCCTCACCCGCGGGCGTAGCTCAATGGTAGAGCTCCAGCCTTCCAAGCTGGCTATGCGGGTTCGATTCCCGTCGCCCGCTCCGCTGCGTTTCCCCTGGTAGAAGCCAAGTCTCATGGCAGCGAGGTCGAGGTCTTCGACCACCACCTCGCTGTAGGTATCCGCCGGCCAACTGCTGAGCTGGTGGTGGGACTCCCACCGCAGGTGCACGACCCTTGGTCCAGCCGGGCGAGCTTGGCTTTCGCCGCCCGGTGAGCCGGGGATGCGCCGGGAGAGCTGTCGTCTGTTCCGGCGCCGCTCGCTGAGCGTGGCGCAAAGAGGGGCGGGATCGGGGACTTGGGTGATGGTGCCCGAGTCGTCGGCGATGGTGGCGATCACCTGCAGGCCGAGATCCACCCCGGCCCGGCCGCTCTTGTTCGGAGCCTGATAAAGATGGGCTTCGACGATGAAAGCGAACAAGGCGAACAGCCGTTCCCGACGCCCGGACAAGGTGGCGTTCAGGATACGGGCCTCGTAGCCTGGCGGCGAGGCGAGACGAGGGGAGCGCATCAACACAAAAGGAGGACACGATGCCCGAGACACGGTTCTGGCACCCCTTCGCCAACATGGCCGAGGTGCGCAATTCTTCGCTCACGATCGCGCGGGCGGAGGGCTGCTACGTATGGGATACGGACGGCAACCGCTATCTCGACGGCACGGCAAGCCTCTGGTACGTCAACGCGGGACACGGCCGCACCGAGATAATCGAGGCGATACACCGCCAGGCGGCGATGCTCGACGCGTACTCGACATTTGGCGACTACACGAACGAGCCAGCCGAGCAGCTGGCAGCCCGGCTGGCGGCGGTCGCTCCGGTCAAGGAGGCGAAGGTCTTCTTCGGCAGCGGGGGCGGCGACGCCATCGAGACCGCCGTCAAGCTGGCCCGCCGCCACTTCATCGTCGAGGGGGCGCCTGACCGGGTCCACATCGTCACCCGGGTCGGGGGCTATCACGGCACACACGGCTTCGGGACGTCGATGGCGGGGATCGAGCCGAACCATTCTGGGTTCGGTCCGCTCGTACCTGGGCACTCGACTGTCCCATGGGACTCGGTGGAAGCGCTCGCGGCGGAGTTCGACCGGGTCGGTGCCGAGCGCGTCGCCGCCTTCTTCTGCGAGCCGGTCGTGGGCGCCGGCGGCGTCTACCCGCCTCCCCCCGGCTATCTGGAGTCGGCCGCCGCGCTGTGCAAGGAGGCAGGTGTCCTCTTCGTCGCCGACTCGGTGATCTGCGGCTTCGGGAGGATCGGCGGCTGGTACGGCGTGGAGCGATTCGGCGTCGAGCCCGATCTCATCACCTTCGCGAAGGGGGTGACGAGCGGCTACCAGCCACTGGGCGGCGTCATCGTCTCGGGTGACGTGAGCCGCCACTTCTGGGAGGGCGACGGCGAGGTCTTCCGCCACGGCGCGACCTATGCGGGCCACCCCGTCTGCTGCGCCGCCGGGCTCGCCAACATGGACCTGCTCGAGCGGGAGGGGCTCGTCGGGCGCGGGCAGGAGATGGAGCAGGTGCTGTTGGACGCGCTGCTCCCACTGGCGGACCACCACTTCGTGAAGGAGGTGCGCGGGGGCGTCGGGCTGCTCGCCGCCGTCGAGCTCTCTCCCGCGCTGATGAGCGAGCGGCCGTCCGCCGTGCGCGATCTGCAGCTGGCCGTCAGGGAGCTCGGCGTGCTCGTGCGGCCGCTCGCCAGCGCCGTGGCGGTCTCCCCGCCACTCGTGGTCGGGCAGGAGGAGATCGAGGCTATCTCTCTGGCGATCTCGAAGGGCCTGGCGAGCCTGGGCTGAGAGAACGACAAGATGAAAGGAGGCGGCAATGTCACTCGACGAGACCGGAGGGGCCGCCGTGCAGGGGGTGGAGGGAAGCCCGAAGGCCGGGGAGGAGCTTCCAACCAAGCTCCGGCGCGGCTCGGTCGGAATCTTCGAGGCCGCCTTCCAGTCCTTCTCCTACGTCGGCCCGGCCGGCGACGTGGCGATCCTGCTGATCGGCACGGTCTTGTACGCGGGCGGCGCGACACCGCTCGCCGTCCTCATCGCGTGGGTTCTCTACGGCCTGTGGATGGTGACCCCGGTGGAGTTCTCGCGGCACATCACGAACGCCGGCAGCTTCTATGCGTACTCCTCGCGCGGCTTCAACGGAGGCGGAGCGCTCGCCCTGTGGTTCTGGATAGGCGAGAACCTGACGGGACCGGCATTCGCCGTTCTCGGTCTCAGCGGCTTCCTCTTCGTCCTATTCAGCTCGCTGTCCAGCACCGGCTGGGCCTGGGCCCCGATCGCCATCGCCACCTTGCTGTTCGGCGTCGTCCTCTCCTACCGCGGCGTGCGACCCTCCACTCGCTTCACCCTGGTCGCGGGATCCTTCGAAGCGCTGTTCCTGATCGTGACCGCCGTGATCATCATCTTCAAGGTCGGCCCCCACAGTTCCGTGACGGCGTTCACCCTCAACACCATCCACAACAACGCTCACCTGCTCTTCCTGGCGGTGATCTTCTCGGTGCTGGACTTCACCGGCCTCGGCACCGCTACCACCCTCTCGGAGG
Source organism: Actinomycetes bacterium (assembly GCA_021803215.1). Taxonomy (GTDB): domain Bacteria; phylum Actinomycetota; class Acidimicrobiia; order Acidimicrobiales; family Bog-793; genus JAJZLV01. The sequence continues at coordinate 28,180 of JAJZLV010000071.1, forward strand.
AGCTCGCCGGCTCGAAGACGAAGATGTACAAGGCGCTGTGGCTCGGATGGGCCATCTCCGGGGTGGCTCTCATCCTCCCCGCCTACGCCCTTACCGTGGGCTGGGGGATCCACAACATGGCGCACTACGCCTCGTCGGCGGACCCCGGCCTCATAGTCTACAAGCACTTCCTCGGCAACATTGGATGGGGAATCCTGATCGCGGTCACCATCACGAGCTACCTCTCCTACATGGTGGCCAAGGTCAACGCCGTCACCCGCATCTGGTACAGCGGCGGACGCGACGGCATCTACTTCCGCCGAGTCTCGAAGGTGCACGAGCGGTTCCACACTCCGTACCAGGCGGTGCTGCTCTTTTTCGTTGTCATTCTCGCCATCAACCTGATCGCAGGTGGCCTGCTCGGTCCCACCAACGGCGGCTTGTGGCTACTCACGATCTCGGGTGTGTGCATCATCGGCGTGCACATCGTTGCCAACACGGGCCTCACCGCGTTCATGGCGAAAGGCGAGCACAAGTTCAACGTCATGCTCCACGGCGTGATTCCGTCCGCCTCGTCGATCATCGGCGGCGTCGTCATCTATTACAGCGTCTACCCGCTCCCGTCCGGATCAGTCGGCATCGCGGTCATCGTCTCGCTCGTGTGGCTGGCGCTCGGGTTCATCTCCTGGGGCTGGTATGTCCGGCGCCACCCGGACAGGTTGCGCTTCGCGGGCTGGTCGCGGGGCGACGACGGGCCGGTTCCGGCTGCGGCGGTCGCCACAGCCCAAGCAGGCCACCCCGGGGTTGGAAGCGGCCCGGGGACGCCTCACCCCGCCTCCCCGGCCTGAGCAGCGAGGCAGAAAAGCGCTGCGACGACGAGCCCATCGAACCCTCCTTCAAGGCACCCTCGCCCCCGACCTGAACCAAGGCTTTCGCGCCGGCCCTCCTCGAGAGTCAGGCAACCGCTGAGGTTCCTCGGGTCGACCGAGGCAGCGACCGCTGCCGGCGATTGCCGACGGAGCGGGCGTCGACGCTGCTCGACTTTGTGGCTCTCGGCTTCGAAGCGACCTGCGCCGCAAGGCGCCGGAGCTCCACCGTTCGAGCCCAGCTACTTTCTCGCCCCGAGCTCGACCGCCTTCACCAGGAGCATGACGACGGCCGCCACCAGGTAGCCACGAAGTACCCACATGCCGACCAGTCGGCTCCGCGACCAGCGAGGTCGGCTCAAGAGGGCCAGTGGGGGCATGCGCCAGTTGGCGCGCTCCTCGGCAGAAAGCGGCTGTCGCGGCTTTGTCTTGCGGTTGCGGAGCAGAACGGCTCCGCCCCCGAGGTAGGAGAGGAGGAGGATGCCGCCGAGCGCGAGCGAGAGGGTCTTCACGTCGATCCGGGGGAACAGCGTCGTAGCCATGAGGACGAGCGACATCATCAACAGGACCGAGACGATGACACCAGCTACCGCGTTCAGCCAGGGACGGTTGACCCAGGGCCCAAGGACGTCCTTGTCGTTGCAGAGCAGGAGAAGGAAGACCGTTGCGCTCGGCAGGAGGACACCGGCGAGCGCCTGCACGCCAGTCGTGATCAGACCGAGCGGCGCTCCGGGGATGACGACGAGGCCCGCTGCGACCACCACCATGCCGGTGAAGGCACCGTAGAAGAGCTTCGCCTCTCGCCAGCTGCGATGGAGCGAGTGGCGAGCTCCGAAGGCGTCGCCGAATGCGTACGAGGTCGAGAGCGTCACCGATGCCGCTCCGATGATCGAGGCGTTGAGCAGCACGACCGCATAGAGCGACCCGCTGGCACCCCCGACATAGCGGCTCAGCCCATGAGCGACACCGGCCGCGTTGGTGAAGTGACCGGCCAGAGGGGTCCTGGCAAAGGCTGAGGCCACGACGGCCATCAGGAGGGAGGCCCCGAGCACGGTGACGAACGATCCCAGGACGGTGTCCATCCGCTCGTAGTTGATGTAACGAGGCGTGATCCGCTTGTCGACGATGTTCGACTGCTGGAAGAAGAGCTGCCAGGGAGCGACCGTGGTGCCGACGATCGCGATTATCAGCAGCACCGAGGTCGAGTTCAGTCCCCCTTTCACGCCCGGGATCACCATGTCGTGGAGGAAGGCACCGGCTCGAGGGTGGCTGTAGATCGCGAGCGGGATCACCAAGAAGTTGGCGACTATGAACACGAACATGAACCGCTCCCAACGACGGAAGCTCCCGGTCGCCGTCATGACTACGAGGAGTAGCGCAGCGATCGGAACGGAGAGGTACTGACTGACGCCGAAGTACCCGAGCGAGAGGCTGACGCCGATGAACTCGGTGGCAATCGTGAGGAAGTTGAGGACGAACAGATCACCGACCGAGAAGGCCGCCCAGAACTTGCCGAAGCGCTCCTTGATGAGACGCGCATGTCCCACGCCCGTGACCGCGCCCAGTCGCACCACCATCTCTTGGTTCACGATCAGTACGGGGATGAGCAGCGGGAGCGTCCAGAGCAGCGTCAGGCCGAAGTTCTGGCCCGCTTGGGAGTAGGTGGCCACCCCACCGGCATCGTTGTCGCCGACCATCACGATCAGGCCGGGGCCGAGTATCGCGAGAAAGGTGAGAAGGCGGGCTCCCCAGGTCCGCCTGGCTCCGCTGTCGGACTGTTGGATGGTGCCGAATGCGCCCTCGATGTCACCGAGGTGAGCTTGGTCGAGAACGGCGCTCGTCGGCTCGTGGTTCGCCTTCACGTCGTCGGCCACTCTCACCTCCTCGCGGTGCTCAGCGACGGCCGGCGTCGCGTCGCCCGGGGAGGTGTCAGGCCATGAAGGGCCTCACCTCCGCCAGCAAAGCGGGCCGTCGGCGGAGCCTCGGTCTCGGAACCTCACCAGCGCTCAGCGCTACTCCTTGTGGTCAGGGGCTCCGCCCCGACCAGATGTCAGCCGGGGCCTCAACGTCAGCTGAGTGAGCCTTCTACTGGGATGATACGCACTTGCGTCCGACGCCAACAGCCGGCCTCTTGGCAATCACTCCTCTCGGGCGGTCAGTCCGTAGTCCCGCCGGAAACCGGTCGGCAACAGAAGCTCCACGACGTCATCGATCGTCACGACGCCGAGCAGCTCACGATGTTCGTGATCGAGCACGGGCGCAACGGTCAAGTTGAAGTCCGACATCTTCCTCACCGTCGCGCCGAGGTCCCACTCGGGATGGACATGAGCCGCCCGGCTCTCGGCGGCGAGCGCGCCGACCGGGCTGGCGGGAGCGGCCTTCACGAGCTCCACCACGCTGACTGCGCCCTTGAAGAGTCCATCGTCGTCGAGAACGAAGACGACGGCAAGAGCTTCGGGAGGCGCCTCGCTCGCTCGGACAGCGGCGAGCGCCTGCTCCACCTTTGACGACGAATCAACACAGGCGAAGTCCGGGATCATCAGCCCCCCGGCCGTCTCGGGGTGGTAGCTGAGCAGCGAGCGCAGCTTCTGTCGCTGAGGCGGCGGCATCAGGTCGAGGATCGGCAGGCGACGGTCTTGTTCCACCTCGACGATGAGGTCGGCGGCGTCGTCCGGTGCCATAGAGGAGAGCAAACGAGCTGCCTCGACGTCAGAACGGCTCTGGAGGAACTCGAGCTGGTGCCCGGTGTCAAGCTCCTCGAAAACGTCGGCCTCGAGCTCCCGGTCGCCGTGCACGGCCTGGATGATCTCCTCGCCCTCTTCGTGCGAGGCGGCCTCGACCAGGTCCGCGATCTGAGCCGGATGCAGCCGAGCCAACTTGCGATACGGGATCCGGAGCCGGGCGCTCGGTACGTGCGCCACGAAGGGCTCGATGCTCGTCCAGTCGACCACCGTCTTGGGAGAGCCCCTTCGTCTCCGAAAGTGCCGCAGGACCAGGGGACGGCTCGTCGGGTCGACCCCCATCACCTCCCACCGGCCGCTGACGCAGGCCAGCTCGATCTCATTGGCCCTGATGAGGCCGCCCGTGACGACGTTGATCAGGTGATGAGTCGAGAGGTCGCGTCCGAGCAGCAGCTCGCCAGGACGGCGCTCGAAGCGCCGCAGGTCGACCTCGTTGCCCGAGAAGACCACCCGGCCGGTGCCAAGTCCTGTCGTCTTGTCAATCGGGACGAAAAGATCCCTTCCTCCGATGCGCACGACGAGGCCGGTGACCGGAGGGTGCGAAGCTCCATCCATGCGGGCGATCAGGTCCACGACGCGCCCGAGGCGCTCCCCCGACTGATCGACGAGAAAACGTCTGAGGACGCCCGAGAGAGGGAAGCTCGAAATCCCGCTCCCCCGATCTGAGGGTTCCACCTTGTGAAGACTAACCACGCTCCGACGGGTAGGCGAGAGGCCGGAGCCAGGACAAGCCAGCCGCTCTCGCGCCGGGCCGCTCCCCGAGCACCGAAGCCTCGAGCTGTCCGTCCCACCCCGCTGCTCGGAGGGCGGCGGCCTTTGGAGCTGCCTCTGTGGCCGCCGGCAGCTTTGCCAAGTCCGCCGTCGGCACCGCCGGTCCGGCCCTGCGATCTGTCTGGTGGGACCTAGCTCAGACGGCTCGGCCGGACGTCGCTCAGCCTCCCCCGGCGGGAGCGAAGGTGCCGACCCCGGAAGCGGGACTGTCGAGCCCGCCGGAGTAGCCGGAGCGCAAGAGGGCACCGCGATGGAAGACGTAACACTGGCCCCGCCACGAGACTAGAGAGGCGATCTCGATCGAGCGAACTACTCCGTCTTGCCGGTAGACGAGCCGCTCGCCCGGCGCATGCCGGCAGCCGATCGAGTTGTAGCAGCAGCCGGGAGGGATCCAAGCCACCTCGTCTTCGGCCACCAGTACCTCGAGGAGCTTGGCTGAGGCGCCCCCGGGCTGGAGAAGATGTAGTCGTGGGCGGCCCCGCGAGGTCGAGCTTGCAGTCGGCCACCAGGCGAACTCGCCGGTCGAGGGCGGGATCGCTGATCGCCTTCAGCCGGACGTAGACGTTCTCGGGGAAGAAGGGCGACATCGCCGCCTCAGAATCGTGGGAGAGGATGCCACGCCAGAGCGCCGCCATGGCCCCCCTCAAGTGCGCCGAGCTCACGGCTGGGCGAACCGCTGTCTGGGAAAGCGCCCCCGCCGGGTTCGTCGTGGTCGGGAAAAGGGTTGAGTTCGTGGTCGTGGTGATTGCGGTCGTGGTGGCTGTGGCGGTCGTGGTCGTGGTGGGTGGCGCTGGTGCTCTCTCTCCTCACCTCCGCAGAGGCCTTGCCTGCCGAGCAGCCGGAGAGCAGCAGCGAGAGCGAGAGGGCTGCTGCGAGGAGCACGGGGCCCTCTCGTGGAACTGAGCACGGGGGCGAGCTACCCGTGGAAGTCGCTCTCACATCGAGCGCCTGCCGCTTGCGCCCGCCGCTTGGTAGCTTCGATCCGCATCCTTGCGATGCATTGCCAGGACCGCCGGCCGATCAGGAGCGAGAAGAGGAGGGGACTTGTCGCTGGATGCCGAGTGCGACCTTGCACCAAGCGGCAGCTCGCCAGCCGCCGCCAGGTCGTTTGTTGCAAGAATGCTGAGGCTCTGGGGCTTGAGCGAGCTCGAGGACGTCACCGCGCTTCTTGCAAGCGAGCTCGTGACCAATTCGGTTCTCCATGCATCGACGCCGATGCGACTCCGACTGCAGCTCGAGCCACCCTCTCTCCGCGTCGCGGTCGAGGACGGCGCCCCGCAGCTACCGCAGAGCCTTCCTCTCAGCCCGAGCTCGGACCGGGGAAGGGGGCTGTGGATGATCGAGCGGCTGAGCCGTCGCTGGGGTGCGACGCCCTCATCGGCCGGCAAGACCGTCTGGTTCGAGCTGGAGATCGAGGCGACCGGCGACGGCAGAGAGGAACGGTCGCCGAGAGAGGGCGCTCTCTCCTGAGCGGCGCGGCATAGCGCCGCGGCCGAAGCGGCGAGCGGCGAGCTCGCAACCAGGGTAGTAAGGGGGGCGTGCTCTACATCGGAACGACTCGCCACCTAGAAGAGCTGGACGGCTCTTACACCCTGGCTCTCGACGTCTCCGTCACGTCCATCACTACGCAGCGGGGTGGTCCTTCTTTCGTCCTTCTCGACGGAGAACGGATCGCTCGCATCAACGAGCTCGACGTGACGCCGATCGCCGAGCTCTCTGGAGCTCGGGCGCAGTCGATCGCCCTGGTCGACCGCTCGGAGCTGCTGGTCGGGCTGGAGGGCGCTTCGCTCTCTCTGCTGGCTTCCGACGGCCGCCTCGCCCGCCTCGAGGCGTTCGAGAGCGTTCCGGGTCGCCAGGGCTGGGAGAACCCGGCCGGCCCGGAACCGGCCGTGCGCTCGATCGCCGTCTCCGGCGGCAGCTGGTACGTGGCCGTGCACGTCGGCGGGCTCTGGCGTTCCGAGGACCGGGGAAGAAGCTGGCAGCAGCTCCTCGAGCCGGGACGCGACGTCCACGAGGTGGCCACCAGCGGGGCGGGGCTATGTGTCGCGACCGCCGGTGGCTTCGGCTGGAGCGACGACGGCGGCGAGAGCTGGCGGTGGAGCACCGAGGGCCTGCACGCCCCGTACTGCCGGGCAGTGGCGCTGAGCGGCGAGACCGTCTACCTCTCTGCCTCTACCGGGCCACGCACGGCGGACGGACGGCTCTACCGAGCCCGGCTCGGCGAGGCATTCTCGGTCTGCGGGGGGAGCCTCTTCTCCTCGTTCCCGGCCAACATCGACACCGGCACCGTCGCCGCCGACGGCTCTGGAGTCGCTTTCGGCACCTCCAGCGGACAGGCCTACCGCTCGGACGACGGCGGCGAGAGCTGGCGACAGGTGGCCTCGGAGATGCGGCCCGTCACCTTCTGCCGCTTCGCCTGAGCCGGGCAGCGACGCCCAGCAGCTCAGGTTCCCCGGCTGGCAAAGCGCTCGGGCAGCTTCGCTCTGACCCAGGCGACGAGATCCTCCTCGGCGAGGATCTGAGCCTCGGCTCCGAGCGGCTTCCTCGCCTTGGCCTCGACTCCTCCGCTCGCGAGGGAACGCTTCGACACGGTGAGGAGAAGCGGGCAGCCGATCAGCTCGGCGTCGGTGAACTGGACGCCGGGCCGCTCGCCGCGATCGTCGACGAGCAGGTCGATGCCGGACGACTGCAGCCTCCTCTCGATGCGAGCGGCTGCCTCGAGACCCTCCTCTCCGATGGCACAGAGGTGGACGGCGAAAGGTGCGACGGCCGCCGGCCAGGAGAGACCGCCCTCGTCGTGGTTGGCCTCGGCTATGCAGGCGAGCAGGCGGCCGACCCCGATGCCGTAAGAGCCCATCACGATCGGCTTCTCGGTCCCGTCCTCGTCGAGGAAGTAGGCGCCGAGAGTGTCCGCGTAGCTGGTGCCGAGCTTGAAGATGTTGCCGACCTCGACTCCCCTTTCGGTGCGCAGCGGCGAGCGACAAACGACGCAGGGCTGTCCCTCCTCGACTGCCGTCAGATCCGTGATGAAATCGGCGTCATAGTCCCGGCCGAAGTTGGTGTTGCGAAGGTGGAAGCCCTCTTCGTTCGCCCCGGCCACGAGGTTGTGGCTCTCGGCGACGATCTCGTCGACGACGACCGTGGCCCGGTTCCCGACGCCGATCGGTGAGGCGTAGCCGGGGACGCAGCCGATGGCGGCGATCTCGTCTGCTGTCATGGGACGCAGCTCGGCGGCGCTCACCGCGTTGGCCAGCTTGGTCTCGTTCACCTGCATGTCGCCCCGCACCACCCCGACGACGAAACGACCGTCCGATGTGGCCTCGAAGACCACCTTGGCGGTCTTCGAGGCCGGGATGGCGAGATGGCCGGTCAGGCTCTCGATCGTCGTCGTCCCCGGCGTGGAGACCCGCTCGAGAGCCTCTGGCTTCTCGTCCGGCACCTCCGGGCGAGCAGCCCTCGCCACCTGGCGGTTCTGGGCGTAGCCGCAGGAGTCGCACAAAACGAGCGTGTCCTCGCCGATCGGGCTCAGGTACATGTACTCGCGGGCCTCGCTGCCGCCCATGACGCCGACGTCGGCCTCGACCGCCAGCACCGGCAGCTCGCATCTGGCGAAGATCGCCAGGTAAGCCTGGTGGAGGCGGTCGTACTGGAGATCGAGGCCTCTCTCGTCCCGATCGAGGCTGTAGGCGTCTTTCATCGTGAACTCGCGCGTGCGGATGAGCCCGGCCCGCGGCCGGGGGTCGTCGCGGAACTTGAGCTGGATCTGGTAGACGAGGCGCGGCAACTGGCGCCAGGACTGCACCTCGCTCGCCGCCAGAGAGGCTGTCACCTCCTCGTGGGTGAGCGCGAGCACCATCGGACGGTCTCTCCGATCGGAGAAGCGGAGCAGCTCGGGTCCGATCTTGTCGTAGCGGCCACTGCGCTTCCAGAGCTCTCCCGGCTGGGCGAGCGGCATCGAGAGCTCCACTCCCCCGGCTGCTTCCATCTCCTCCCGCATGATCTGCTCTATCCGGCGGATGACCCGCACTGCATAGGGCAGATAGGAGAAGATCCCCTGCCCCAGCTGGCGGAGGTAGGCGCCTCGCAGCAAGAGCTGGTGGCCGGGCGTCTCGGCTCCCGCCGGGGCCTGGCGGAGGGTAACGCCGAGCTGTCGGGACATACGCATCGGTAGTCAGGGACGCGGCGCTCTTGCGAGCCCGGTTCCCCATCCTCCTTTCAATGCGGACATGCGGTCTGCCCGCACTCCATTGCTGGCGGTCTGCTGGACACGGTGAGGCTGCGCTCGGGTATCGGATGGCCCGCGGCAGCTGCCACGGGGCCTGGCCAGGCGAGCTCGCGGCCCGGCTGCTCCACGGCGGATCGCTCCCGATGGAGCGACAGCCCGAGGTGGCCCCAGATGGCGGTCGCCCGCCGCCGGGTTGGCCCGGCCCGGCCCCGAGAGCTGCCGCGAGGCGCTAGGTGGCCGCCGTCGCGGACGACCTCTGCGCCGCGAGAGCCGACCGAGGCCCGGTCGAGCGCATGGAGGTAGGCGGCGAGCGTTCTGCAGGCTGCCCGTGACCACCTCGGAGGGCGCCGCCACCGCCAACAGCAGCGCCCCAAGCCAACGGCGAGGGACCCCGAGGACCCGGCGGCCCGGCGCCCCCACAGCTACCGGCGAGCAGTGCCCCGCGGTGTGGATCTCGCCGGAGAGCTTCTCGATGCCGGCTTCGAAGACGAGCCGCTCGCCCTCGATGGAGCCGGCTTTGATCCTCCTCACGTCGTCGGTCCTTGCCACCGCACCAAGTTAGGTGCTCGCCGTGGGGCCCGAGTCCTATCAGCCGGGAGGCCTCCTGAGGCTCCCCGTGAGCTGCCAGGTGTGGCCCTTCGGCGCCCCGGGTAGGTTGAGCTGCAGGCTCTCTCGTTCGGCGG
>JAJZLV010000111.1 GCA_021803215.1 Actinomycetes bacterium
CCCGCTGGTCCGCAGGGCAGCCTTTCTCCTGCCCGGGCCGGTTCCTGTCGAGATCCGACGCCCTGGTGGCTGCCTGCGGTATCGGTCTAGAAGACGGGAATTCAGCAAAATACCTCCGGACCTGACAAATGCAGCGGAACGATACCTGCCGTACCGCCTCTTATGGCCACCTGGGCCACGATGACCGAGACAACTACCCAGTCGGGCTCGTACCCTACCCGGTTGGCATCCGATGCCGCCGTCACCGCCGGCCGGTAGCGGCCGGCAGCCGGCACAACACCAGGGCGACATCTGCTGCTTCCCGTCTGACCAGCGTGATCAGGCGCTCGGAGAGATGCTGCCCGAGAAGTAGGCCGTGCCGGTGATCGAGAGGTTGAAGGGCACCGAGTCGTGGCCGAGGACGTCATAGGCGCCGCCGGTACCCTGGGTCGGCGAGGGCGCCACGCTCTGGATGGTGACGAGCCGGGGCAGCTGGTAGAGGTCCGAGAGGAACCTCATGACGTTCGAGTGGGGTCCGGTCACAGACATCGTGATCGGGATGGTGCTCAGAGCCTGCCCGCTGGCGGCCGGGGTCGTCGTCGAGACGTCGATGCTCGTGAGCTGGACGTTGTCGGCCCTCTCCAGCTTTCCGAGCTCGTAGACGAGCTGGCCCTGCTCGGGCTGGACCGGCACCTCGGAGCCGAAGAAGGTGAGGAAGCTCCTGTAGCGGCGCACGATCGAGTTCTCGTGCTCGAGGATGTTGAGCGAGGTCTGCAGCTGGTCGACCCGTTGCTGCTCGACAAGCTGCTGCTGCTGGACAGAGGCCAGCTTGTGGCCCTCTGGGGACCACCAGGCGAAGTACCAGACGCCGGCCAGCAGCAAGAGGGCGCCGAGGGTGAGGATGATGCGGGGGCGGCGGAGGGCCTCCATGTTGAGCGAGGAGATCTTGCTCACCGCGAGGTCACCTCGAACTCGCTCGCCCGGCCGGACCGGATGGTGCCGAGAACGGCCAGCTCGGCCGACCAGGTCACCGTGTTTCCCTTCCCGGCCGAGAGGCCCGAGAAGCTGACGTAGCGGAACTGCGGCGAGGTCGACATGGCCTGCAGCCACTGGCGGAAGTAGGAGTAGCCCTGGTTGGTCGAGATGGTGACGCTCAGGTTGGCGATGGTGGTCGCCGATCGCGCCGCCGGGCTGCTCACCGGCGGCGCGCCGGCGGCGGGCGTGCCCGAGCCGGCGGCCGGGCTGGCAGGAGCAGCCGGGGCGACATAGCTGCCGCTGATGCTCGTCACCACGCCGCCTGCCGGGGTGTCCCTCGCCAGGTCGGAGAAGACCCGCGGCCAGTCGACCTCGGTGCTCAGGATCGGGCTCACCGCGGCCTCGTCGGCCGAGATGGCGTTGTAGGTCTTGGCGTGGCCCTCCTGCCGGCTGATGGCGGCCTGCATGGCCCGGGCGTTCTGGTCGAGGCCTGAGACCACCGCCTCGGCGTTTTGCACCCTCGTGTAGCTGAGGACCCCGAGGCCGGCGAGGGCCAGCACGGCGGCGGCCGAGACGGCTATGACGTCTCGCTCGATCCGCTTGTAGCGGCGAGCGAGGCCGATCTCGGGCGGCAGCAGGTTGAGGGGCTTCACCCCGGCCGGGTCGCCCATGGCGAGGCCGACCACCGTGGCGACGATGGGCTCGCGCCTGGTCCGCTCGTCTTCGTCCAAGCGGAGCGAGCCGAGACCGAGGTGGTCGAGGGCTCGGGCCGGCACGACCTCGGCCGAGACCTGCTGGGAGAGCCGCTCGGCGAAGCCCGGGAGCAGCGAGCCTCCGCCCGTCAGCTGGATCCGTCCCACCGGGCTCTTGTCCGGCAAGGTGGCGTAGTAGTCGACCGAGCTCTGGACCTCGCTCACGAGCTGGAGGATGGTGCCGTGGGCGCCGGCGGCCGCCGCTCTTAGGTGAGGGCCCGACTGGTCGAGGTTCCTCTTCATGAGCTCGGCGTCCTCGGAGGGCACGTCGAGCGCGCCCGCGATGGCCGCCGTGACGTGATCGCCCCCGAGAGCGACCGTGCGGACGAAACGGGGGATGCCGCCTTCGTGGATCACGATCAAGGTGAGCCCGGCGCCGATCGAGACGATCGCCTCGGCCCCCTTTTCGCCGGTGCGGCTCCCGAGCGCCCGCAAGAGGGCGAGCGAGGAGAGCTCGACCGAGACCGCCACGAGGCCGGCCTTCTCGACGGCCTCGAGCAACGGGTCGACCACCTCCCGGTGGGCGGCCGCCAGGAGCACCCTTAGGGTGGCCGTCCCTCCCTCGGTCTCGTGCGGCTCTTCGAGTGGACGGGCCGAGAGCAGCGTCTTGTCGGCCGGGAAGGGCACGACGTCGAGCACCTGGAGCCGGGCGGCCTCGTCGAGCTCGCTCTCGGGCACGGCCGGCATCTCGATCTCCCGCGTGATGGCCCGCAGGGCGGCGATGCCGAGATGGACCTCCTTGCCGGAGAAGCCTCCCTCTTTCATGCAACGCTGGATGGCCGCCACCACGGCGCTCTGGTCGGAGACGACCCCGTCGACGACCGCCCGGGCCGGGAGCCTCACCTGGGCGACGTTGAGGAGTCGGGGACGGCTTCCCGCCACCGAGACCTCGGCGATGCGCACGGCGCTGCTCGAGACCTCGAGCGCCAGCCGACGGATGGTTCGGGCGCGCATCAGCCGCCTCCGCTCTTTTGGATGATCGAGTACATGTCGAACATCGGCAGGTACATGGCGATCACGATCGCCCCTATGGCGGCCCCCATCGTCACGATGAGGAGCGGCTCGAGGATGGAGGTGAGGCTCTCGACGGTGGCGTTCACCTCGTTGTCGTAGAAGGTGGCCACCTTGTCGAGCATGGCGTCGAGCGAGCCCGACTCCTCGCCGGTCTCGATCATCTGGGTGACCATGATCGGGATCACGGCGTGCTGGGAGAGCGAGGCCGAGAGTGCCTGGCCCTGGCGCACCCCGTCCTTGGCCGCCTTGAGGGCGTCGGCCACGATGGCGTTGCCGGCGTTGTCGGCCACGATGTCCAACGACTCGATGATCGGCACGCCGGCCGAGAGGAGCGAGGCGAGGGTGGTCGAGAAGCGGGCGAGCGCCACCTTGTGGGCGAGCGGCCCGAAGACGGGCGGCCGCAGCTTGAAGGCGTCCCAGCGCCGCCGGCCGGCCGGCGTCTTTATCCAGCGGCGGAAGGCGACGACAAGGGCGATGACCGCCGCTATCACGGCCAGGAGCCAGATGCTCGCCACGATGTTCGAGATGGCGATGACGACGAGCGTCGGCGCCGGCAGCTTGGCGTGCAGCTGGGCGAAGAGGTGCTTGAAGGTCGGCACCACGAAGATCATGAGAGCGGTCACGATGACGACCACGAGCGAGACGACGATCGCCGGATAGGACATGGCGGAGCGGACCTTCTGACGAAGGGCGACCTGCTTCTCGAGCGTGGTCGAGAGCTTCATGAGGACCGAGTCGAGCTGGCCGCCCACCTCGCCGGCCCGCACCATCGCCACGTAGATCGGCGGGAAGATCTTCGGCATCTTCTCGATGGCGGCCGAGAGCGAAGAGCCCTGCTCGACGTCGAGGCGGATGGCGACGAGCGCCTCCCGGAGCGGCTTGGAGTCGATCTGCTCGGCGAGGACGCTCAGGGCGCGCACGAGGGTGAGCCCGGCCGCCACCATGGTCGCCAGCTGGCGGCTCATGAGAGCGATCTCTTTCAGCTTCACCCGGTTCGAGAGGCCGGGGATGTTGATCTCGGTCTTCAGGTTGACCTTGGCCTTCGGCCTTATCTCGACGGGGGCGACCCCCATCTCGCGCAGCTTGGCTGCGACGAGGGCGAGCGAGTCCCCCTCGAGGGTGCCCGTCACGAGCTTGCCGTTCCGGTCGCGGACCTTGTAGTCGAAGGTGGTGCTCGCCATCTCAGCCCCGCAGGTGGTTGGTCAGCTCGGCCGGGTCGTGGCAGCGGTCGAAGGCGACGGCCTCGGTGACGCGCCCGGCCTTCACGGCCCGGGCGAGCGCCTGGTCCATCGTCTGCATGCCGGCCGTCCCCCCGGTCTGCATGAGCGAGTAGATCTGGTGGGTCTTGGCGGTGCGGATGAGGTTCCTGATGGCCGGGGTGCACATCATCACCTCGGCGAGGGCGACCCGGCCCGCCCCCGAGGCGGCGATGATGAGCTGCTGGGTGACGACCGCCTCGAGCGAGCCGGCCAGCTGGATCCGCACCTGGTCCTGCTGGGCGGTCGGGAAGACGTCGATGATGCGGTCGACCGTCTGGGGGGCGTCCTGGGTGTGGAGGGTCCCGAAGACGAGGTGGCCGGTCTCGGCCGCCGTCAGGGCGGCCGAGATGGTCTCCATGTCCCGCATCTCCCCGACGAGGATCACGTCCGGGTCCTGACGCAGCACGCGCCGGAGCGCCTCTGAGAAGCTGGCGGTGTCCACTCCGAGCTCGCGCTGGTTGACCACGGCCCGCTGGTGGGTGTGGAGGAACTCGATCGGGTCCTCGATCGTCACGATGTGGAGCGGCTTGGTCCGGTTGATGATGTCGACGAGCGCGGCGAGGGTGGTCGACTTGCCCGATCCGGTCGGCCCGGTGACGAGGACGAGGCCGCGGCGCAGCTCGGCGAGGGACGAGACGACCTCGGGCAGCCCGAGGCTCTCGAAGCTCGGGATCTCGTGGGGTATCACCCGGAAGACCGCCCCGACCGAGCCCTTCTGCTGGAAGACGTTCATACGGAACCGCCCGACGCCGAAGACCACGTGGGAGGTGTCGAGCTCCTTCTCCTCCTCGAACCGCTCCCGCAGGTTCTGGGTGAGCACCTGGTAGACCATCTGGCGGATCTGCTCGCTCTCGAGCGGGCCGACGCCCTCGATCGGTCGGAGCGAGCCGTCGACCCGGATGCAAGGCGGCAGCTGGTGGGTGATGTGCAGGTCCGAGGCGCCGTTGGCGACGGCGTAGGTGAGAAGTCCGTCCAGATCGGACTTGTCGGGCAGGCCGGCCGGCCGCTCGGCGGCCTCCCCGCCAGCAGGGCTCCCGCTGGCGCCGGGCTTCACCCATCTGATCTCGGCCGACTCGTCGTCGAAGACGTCGAAGGAGACGGCCAGCTGGGTGGTCGGCGCCGCCGCCTGCCCGGTGGCGGCCGAGAGGGGGACGCTCGCGCTGGCCGGCTTCCCGTAGGCCGACTCGACCAGGCGCTCGAGCGCCCTGGCGTCGGCGAGAAGGCAGCCGGAGACCTCCTTCTCGAGGAACTCCGAGAGCTGGCGGAGCTCCTCGGGCGGGAGCGGCTCGGCGCAGGCGAGGACGAGACGACCCTCCTCGAGGCGAAGCCCGACGCCCCTTATCTCCCGGGCGAGCATCTCGGGCACGATCCGGAGCGCCTCGGGCTCGGGCGGCTCGGAGGCGACGTCGACGGTCTTTAGGCCCGAGAGCCGCCCGAGCTCGGCGAGGACGAAGCGGGCCTCGACCATCTCCTTCTCGACGAGCACGGCCGCCACGGCCCGGCCGCTCGAGCCGGCCTGGCCGAGAGCGGCCTGCCCCTCGGCCAGGGAGATGACCCCCTGGTCCGTGAGGAGCGAGACGAGCCGGCGGGACCAGTCCGAGAGGGGATGGGCGGTCGGGAAGCTCATGCCACCACCCGGAGGACTTCCTCGAGGCTCGTCAGCCCGAGGGCCGCCTTGCGCAGCCCGTCGTGGCGCAACGGCACCATCCCCTGCTCGACGCCGAGCCGGGCGATCTGGTCGACCGAGAGGCCGGCGATGACGGCCCGCTCGATCTCCTCGGTGATGGGGAGGAGCTCGTGGAGGGCCATCCTGCCCCGGTAGCCGGTCCGGCTGCAGGCCTGGCAGCCGACGGCCCGGCGGAAGCGAGCGGGACCTCCCACCGGGGCGTCGCCCGGCTCCCAGCCGGAGGCGGCCAGCTCCTCTTCGGAGGGCTCGTAGGACTCGCTGCAGTTGTCGCAGAGCTGGCGGGCGAGGCGCTGGGCGACCACGCAGTCGATGGCCGAGCCGACGAGGAAGGGCTCGACTCCCATCTCGATCAGGCGCATCGGGGTGCCGGCGGCGTCGTTGGTGTGGAGGGTGGTGAGGACCAGGTGGCCGGTGAGGGCGGCCTCGATGGCGATGACGGCCGTCTCACGGTCGCGGACCTCGCCGACGAGGATGACGTCGGGGTCCGAGCGCAGGATCGACCGCAGCGTGTTGGCGAAGGTGAGCCCCGCCTTCGGGTTCACCTGTACCTGGTTGATGCCGGGCAGCTGGTACTCGACCGGGTCCTCCACCGTGATGAGGTTCCGCTCGGTCGAGTTGAGGGCGTTCAAGGTGGCATAGAGGGTGGTCGACTTGCCCGAGCCGGTCGGGCCGGTGACGAGGATCGTCCCGTACGGCTTGCGGAAGGCCTTCTCGTAGCGGGCCTTCACCGCCGGGAGGAAGCCGAGCTCGGCCAGGTCCAGGCTGGCGTTGGTCTTGTCGAGCACCCGCATGACGACCTTCTCGCCGTGCACGGTCGGAAGGGTCGCCACCCGCAGGTCGATCTCCCGCTGGCCGGCGGTGATCGTGATCCGCCCGTCCTGGGGCAGCCGGTGCTCGGCGATGTCGAGGTCGGCCATCACCTTGAGACGGGTGGTGACCCCTCCTTGGATCGCCTTCGGCGAGCGGGTGATGTCGTGCAGCACGCCGTCGATCCGGAAGCGAACCCGGAAGTCGTCGGCCGCCGGCTCGATGTGGATGTCGCTCGACCGCTCCTGCAGGGCCTGGCGGAGGATCAAGTTGACGTACTTGACGATCGGAGCGTCCTCGACGGCCGCGTTGAGGTCGGTGAGAGAGACGCTCTCGAGCCCGGGGCCCGACTGGCTGAGGGCCGACTTGGCGGCCGCCTCGGTCTCCTCGTCTCGCCGGTAGAGCCGGGAGATGTACTCAGAGACCTGGCTCGACGGCGCCAGGACGGTCGCTATGTCGGAGCCGAGCAGGCTCTTCAGGTCGTCGAGGGCGAAGACGTCGGCCGGGTTGGCAAGAGCGATCAGGGGGCGCTCGCCCCGGTAGCCGACCGGCAGGACCTGGTGCCTGCGAGCGAGCGCCTCGGGCAGCATGGCGGCGGTCCCCGGGTCGATCGTCCAGGCGTTGAGGTCGAGGAACTCGAGCCCGAGCTCGGCCGCCATCGCCCGGGTGAGGCCCTCCTCGGAGACGAGCCCGAGACCGACAAGGATGTCGCCGAGCCGCTCGCCGGTGGCCGCCTGCTCCCGCAGGGCGGCCTCCATCTCGTGCTGGGTGACCTGGCCGGACGAGACGAGCATCTCGGCCAGGTCCGGCCCTCGCTCCTCCGAACCTGCTCCCTCCGGGCCGAAGGGCTCGTCGAAAGAGGTGAGCTCGTCCTTCGACAGGGCCGGCTCGCCCTCCTCCTCCCCGGGCTGGTCGTTCGAGAGCTGGGCCGGCTCCTCGTCCCCGCCGCTCTCCTCC
>JAJZLV010000017.1 GCA_021803215.1 Actinomycetes bacterium
ACGGCGACGCTCTTGAACGAGCCGCGGATCTTGTTCACGACCAGGGTGGCGAGGGCCTCGCCCTCGACGTCCTCGGCGACGATGGCGAGCGGCTTGCCGGTCTGCATGACCTTCTCGAGGACCGGGAGCAGGTCGCGCACGGCTGAGATCTTCGAGCCGACGAGGAGGATGTAGGGGTCGTCGAGGGAGGCCTCCATCCGCTCGGGGTCGGTCACGAAGTAGGGCGAGATGTAGCCCTTGTCGAAACGCATCCCCTCGACGAGCTCCATCTCCATGCCGAAGGTCTGCGACTCCTCGACGGTGATGACGCCGTCCTTTCCGACCTTGTCGATCGCCTCGGCGATCATGCCGCCGATCTCGCTGTCGGCCGCCGATATCGCCGCCACCTGGGCGATCTGATCCTTCGAGTCGGTGACCTCCTTGGCGATCGACTTGATGCGGTCGACGGCCGCCTCGACGGCCGCCTCGATGCCCCGCTTGAGCGACATCGGGTTCGCCCCGGCCGCCACGTTCCGAAGGCCCTCGCGGACCATGGCGCCGGCCAGCACGGTCGCGGTCGTGGTGCCGTCACCGGCGACGTCATCGGTCTTCTTGGCGACTTCCTTCACCAGCTCGGCGCCGAGCTTCTCCCAGGGGTCCTCGAGCTCGATCTCCTTCGCGATCGAGACACCGTCGTTGGTGATGGTGGGAGCGCCCCACTTCTTCTCGAGCACGACGTTGCGGCCCTTCGGGCCGAGCGTCACCTTCACGGCGTCGACCAGCTGGTTCATTCCGCTTTCGAGCGCCCGCCGGGCGGTCTCGTCGAACGCGATCAACTTTGCCATCTCAGTCGTCCTCCCTTGATCCCGGCGGCGCCGGGATTTAGCACTCTCATCGATCGAGTGCCAGGTTAGCACTCTCAAGCCGGGAGTGCTACCGGGCAAGGGCCCGCCCCTATCCTCGAGGGCTAGATGCCTGAGATGACAGATCGCCCCATCGCCGCGCCCGAGCGCCGGCAGCTTCCGACCCCTCCCGGGCTCGCCCGCCGCCTCGTGCTCGTCCTGGCCGTCGCCACCGGCGTGGCGGTCGCCAACAACTACTACGCCCAGCCGCTCCTCGAGGCGATCCGGCGCAGCTTCCACTCCGGGCCGGGCGAGGCCGGCCTCATAGTCACGGCCGCACAGATCGGCTACGCGGTGGGGCTCATCTTCCTGCTCCCCCTCGGGGACCTGATCGAGCGCCGCCGCCTCGCCGTCGTGATGAGCCTCGTCTGCGCCGGCGGGCTGCTTGCCTACGCGGCGGCGCCGGACATGGGCGTCCTCTTCGCGGCCGCCGTGCTGGTGGGCGGAACCTCGGTGCTCGCCCAGGTGCTCGTCGCCTTCGCCGCCTCGCTGGCAAGAGAGGCCGAGCGAGGCCGCATCGTGGGAAGCGTCATGAGCGGGCTGCTCCTCGGCATCCTGCTGGCTCGGACGGTGGCCGGCTACATCGCCCAGGCCTCCTCCTGGCGGGTGGTCTACGTCGTGGCGGCCGGGCTCACGGCCCTCGTCGGGCTGGTCAGCTACTTCGAGCTGCCCCGCTTCAAGGAGGAGGGGAGCCTCAGCTACCCGGCGGCGCTCTCCTCGGTCCTGCAGCTCTTTCGCAACGAGCCGGTTCTGCGGCGTCGGAGCTTTTACGGGTTCTTGTCCTTCGGGGCCTTTTCGGTCCTTTGGACGACCCTCGCCTTCCTGCTCTCGGGCGCCCCCTACCACTACAGCACCGGCACGATCGGCCTCTTCGGGCTGGTGGGAGCCGCCGGGGCGGGAATGGCCCAAGTGGGCGGGCGCCTAGCCGACAGGGGTCACCAGGCCCTCGTCACCTTGGTGACGGCGGCCGCCATCCTCGCCGCTTTCGTGCTCCTTTCGGCCGCCCCGCGGGATCTGGCCGGGCTGGTGGTGGCGGTCATCCTGCTCGACCTCGGCTGCCAGGGTCTTCACATCTCGAACCAGAGCGAGATCTACAAGCTGGCCCCGAAGGCCAGAAGCCGCGTCAACGCCGTCTACATGACGAGCTACTTCATCGGCGGCACGGTCGGCTCCGTCGGGGCCGCCCTTTGCTACGGGGCGGCCGGCTGGGGGGCGACGGCCGGCATCGGGATGGGCTTCGGCGGTGCCGCCTTCCTCGTCTCCCTCGGCGAGCGGCGCTACTCGGCCCGCCGGGCGACTCTTTGAGCTCTGGGTCAGCCGCCTGCGACGGCCGGGACTATCGAGAGGGTGAAGCCGTCCGGCACGGGGGTGTCGAGCCCGTCCAGGAACCTCACGTCCTGGTCGGCGAGGAAGAGGTTGACATGGCGGCGCAGGCTTCCCTGCTCGTCCATCAACCTGGCCTCGATCCCGCCGTGGGCGAGCTCGAGGTTGGAGAGCACCTCCCTCACGGTCCCCTGCTCGACGCTCACCTCCGAGAGCCCGCCTGTCATCGGGCGAAGCTGGGACGGGATGCGGACGGTGACGCTCATCTCTCCTCCTTGCCGGGCCGAGGCACTTCGATCGCCTCTACCACCTCTTCGAGGCTCGAACCGACCTGTTCGATCTCGGCCGCTCCCTCGGCGAGCGCCTCGACGGTCTTTAGCCCGTTGCCCGTCACGTAGGCGACCACTCGCTCTCGGGGGGCTATGGCACCCTCTTCGGCCAGGCGGGCCAGGGTGGCGATCGTGACGCCGCCGGCCGTCTCTGCGAAGATGCCCTCGGTGCGGGCGAGCAGACGGATCCCCGCCCTGATCTCGTCGTCGCTCACGGCCGAGAGCTGCCCGCCGGTGCGACGAACCACCTCGAGGGCGTAGTAGCCGTCGGCCGGGTTCCCGATCGAGAGGGACTTCGCGATCGTCTCGGGACGAACGGGCACGACGACGTCGCTTCGCTCGGCGAAGGCGGTGGCGACGGGCGAGCAGCCGGCGGCCTGGGCGCCCGAGATCCGGACCGGCCCGGAGGGGTCGTCTTTCTCCCGGCCCGCTCGGGGGGCCACCAGGCCGAGTCCGACGAGCTCCCTGAAGCCCTTGTCGATCTTGGTGAGCTGGCTCCCCGAGGCGACCGGTACGACGACGTGGTCGGGCAGCGACCATCCGAGCTGCTCAGCCACCTCGAAGGCGAGCGTCTTGGAGCCCTCGGCGTAGTAGGGCCGCAGGTTGACGTTGACGAAGGCCCAGTCGCCGTACTGGCCGGCCAGCTCTCCGCAGAGACGGTTGACGTCGTCGTAGTTGCCGTCCACCTCGAGGACCCGCCCGCCGAAGACCGCCGTCGTGAGGACCTTCACCTCCTCGAGGCCGCGGGGGATGAGCACGACCGAGTCGAGCCCCGAGGCCGCCGCGTGGGCCGCCACCGAGTTGGCGAGGTTCCCGGTCGAGGCGCAAGCGGCCACCTTGAAGCCGAGCTGGCGCGCCTTGGTGAGCGCTACCGAGACGACCCTGTCCTTGAACGACCCGGTCGGGTTCAAGGTGTCGTTCTTCACGTAGAGCTCCTCGAGGCCGAGGGCCTCTCCTAGTCGCCTCGCCCGCACGAGGGGTGTCCAGCCGGCCCCGAGGGAGACCTTGTCTCCGGAGGCCGAGGGCAGCAGGGCCGAGTAGCGCCAGAGGCTCGGCGGCCCCGCCGCGATGCGCCGCGGATCGGCCAGTGCCGAGAGTGCCCCGTAGTCGTAGGTCACCTCGAGCGGTCCGAAGCAGAACTCGCAGGCGTGCAGGGGTCCCTCGGGGTACTCCCGGCCACACTCCCGGCAGGTGAGTGCGTGCAAAAAGCTCACGTTTCCTCCTCATCGATCGGGCATTGGCACCTGTTCTCGCTGGCCGGCCGGCTCGCCGGGGCTCGAACGGTTGCCGCGGTTTCGCAGGGCCCGTCCCTCAACCGCTCTGGATGATGAGACGACATTCTCGCCTCTCACATCGTCCCGGTCAAAGTCGGCCGCTACCCTTGCCCCGATGCAGCCCGCCGTCTCGAGTGAAGAGCCCGGGCAGCAGGGTCGCCCTCCTGCTCGCCACCACCATGGGGAGTTCCCCCTCGAAGCGCTGCTGGCGGAGAAGGCGGCCCGGGGGGCGACCGTGCAGGTGGTGATACCCGCCCGGGACGAGGCGACGACGATCGGCCCGATCGTCTCGGCTGTCCGGCGGGGGCTGATGGAGGGCAGCGGCCTCGTCGACGCCCTCGTCGTCGTGGACGACGCCTCGAGCGACGAGACGGCGGCCGTCGCCCGGCGCTCAGGTGCCCAGGTGGTGGCCGGTCCCGGCGAGGGGAAGGGCGAGGCGATGGCAAGGGCCCTCTCGCTCTTTGCCCCCGAGCCCGAGTCCCTCGTGGTCTTCTTGGACGGCGACGTCACCGACTTCGAGCCCCACTTCGTCACCGGCCTCCTCGGCCCGCTTCTCTGCTCCGAGCAGGTGGAGCTGGTGAAGGGCTGCTACGACCGACCGCTCGGCCCGAGCGGCTCGGGCGGCGGCCGGGTGACAGAGCTGGTGGCCAAGCCCGCCCTGTCGCTCTACTTCCCCGAGCTGTGCGGTCTCGCCCAGCCGCTCTCGGGCGAGACGGCGCTTCGGGCCTCGCTCGCCAAGGAGACAGGGCTGGCGGGCGGCTATGCGGTCGAGGTGGCCCTTTTGATCGACACCTATCTGCTGGCCGGCACCTCGGCGATCGCCGAGGTCGACCTGGGCGTGAGGCATCACCGCAACCGGCGTCTCGCCGAGCTCGTCCCGCAGGCGAGCGAGGTGCTGGCCGCCGTCTTGGAGAGAGCCGGCGCTCTTCGACGCGAGGGGGGAGGAGCGAGGTGAGCGATCTCGTCGTCGCGGCCAACCGAGGCCCTTATTCCCTGGAGGAGGCGGACAACGGCGAGCTCACCGTCGGTCCGGCCGGCGGCGGGCTGGCTCCGAGCCTCGCCTCGGCCCTGCGGGCCCGTGGGGAGAAGGCCGTCTGGGTGGCGAGCGCCATGAGCCCGCTCGAGCGGCGGGCGGCCGAGCGGGGGGGCGTCGAGACCGGCGACTCCGAGCTCGGCCTGCGTCTCGTGCCCCTGCCCGAAGAGACCTACCGGGCCGCCTACGACGTCGTCTCGAACGCCACGTTGTGGTTCTTGTTCCACGGGCTGTTCGACTCGGCGAGGCGACCTTTGTTCGACCGCCGCTGGTGGGAAGCCTGGGAGCAGTTCCGGCGCTACAACGCCGCCTTCTCCACAGAGGTGGCCGAAGCCGCCAACGAGAAGGCCGTCGTGCTGGTGAACGACTACCACCTCCCACTGCTGGGGGGAATGCTCGCCAGGGCTCGTCCCGATCTCCGGACGGTCCATTTCACCCACACCCCGTTCGCCGAGCCGGTCGAGCTCGCCCTCCTGCCCCGTGAGGTGAGCCGGCAGCTGATGGAGGGCATGTCCGGCTTCGGCGCCTGCGGCTTTCACACCGCCAGGTGGGAGGGTGCCTTCTGCCGCTCCTCGATGGCGACGCTCGGCAAGGTCGCCACCACCTTCAGCTGCGGTCTCGGCGCCGACGTGGCGAGGCTTCACGAGGTGGCCGCCTCGCCTGAGTGCGACGAGGCGCTGACAGCTCTCGACGAGGTGGTCGGGGAGCGGGCCGTCATCGTGAGAAGCGATCGGGTCGAGCTCTCGAAGAACCTCCTGCGGGGCTTTCACGCCTTCTCGGCCCTCCTCGAGGAGCGCCCCGGGCTACGCGGTCGGGTCTGCTTCGTCGCCCGGGCCTACGCCAGCCGGGAGAGCCTCTCGGACTACCTCGCCTACCGGGCCGAGGCAGAGCACCTGGTCGAGGTCCTGAACGAGCGTTGGACCCCCCTCTGCGGGGGCGATCCGCCGATCCTCTTCCAGGTCGACGATGACTTCCCTTCGACGGTGGCGGCCTTTCGCCGCTACGACGTGCTGCTCGTGAACCCGGTCCGCGACGGGATGAACCTCGTGGCAAAGGAGGGCCCGGCCCTGAACGAGCGCCACGGGGTCCTCGTCCTCTCCGAGCAGGCAGGTGCCTACGAGGAGATGTCGGAAGCGGCCATCGGCATCCATCCCTTCGACGTGGCGGGGACCGCGGCCGGTCTGGCGACCGCCCTCGAGATGGGCGCCGAGGAGCGCCGCCGCCGCTCGTCGGCTCTCTCGGAGCTGGCGGTGGCCTGCCCGCCCGCCGAGTGGCTTGAGAGCCTCCTCGAGAGAGCCCGCCCGGCCGGATCGAGCTGAGGCCCTAGTTGCGGCTCCGGCCGGGGGCGGCGACGTCCGGAGCGAAGCCGGCTCGTCCGGTCGGAGCTCGGTCGGACCGCCCGAGGCCGAGCCCTCAAAGAGGCGGGCGGCGAGAGGTCGCAGCTGGTCGGTGCCGGCCCGCTCGCAGCTAGGGCGGCGCGCCCTTGTCGGAGAGGCGCCCGACCAGATCGGCGAGAAAGCCGGCCGCGGCGCCCGGTCCGTCGAGCACGAGGTCGGCCCGAGCCAGCAGCTCGGCAGGCGCTTCGGAGCTGTCGACCGCGATGCGAACGACCGAGGCGCCTTCGTGCTCGAGCCTGTCGAGTGCCTCGAAGGCGGCGAGGTCCCCGGCATCGTCCCCGAGGAAGCAGGCGACGGCCAGGCCGGCTCCTTCGCGCGCCACCACCGAGCCCTTGTCGATGCCGGTCGGCGGCACCAGCTCGATGCTCGACCTGCCGGGCTTGGCCAGCAGCCCGAAGCGCTCGGCCAGCCGGCTTGCGAGCCCGACCCCGGCCGCCGCGGTGCTCGCCGGATCGAGAGCCTGCCGCCAGTGCAGCGTGAGGGCCAGGCCCTTGTCCTCGACGGTGAGCTCGCCTGCGCCCGCCGCTCGAGCCTCGGCGACCGCGGCGGCGACCGCTGCCGCGTAGGGCCGCGCCGCCTCGACCGGCTCGGCGCGGCCATCTTCCCAGAGCTCGAGGCCATGAAGCCCGTAGAGGGAGACAGCGCCGCCGCCAGCGAAGTGGCGGGCGAGGAAGGAGGCCGGACGGCCGGAGACTATTGCGACCCGTCGCAGGAGCGAGGCGAGCTGGCGCATCGCCTCCTCGGCCCTCGGAAGGGGGACGGCCCTTTCTGGATCGGACACGATGGCTGCGAGCGTCCCGTCGAAGTCGCTGAACAGGCCGGTGCCGCTCGGCTCTCGCGCCAGCCGCTCGAGAGCGTCTCTCCGGGCGGTCATGGCAAGAAGGCTAAGGGCTGACGCAAAAACAACTGCCCACTTTGGGCAGCGAGTTCACTTGGGGCTGATGGTGTAGTTGCGGGTGGGCTGGGTGTCGTGGTGGCGGATCGAAAGGTCCTTCATCTCCTTGTCGCTGATC
>JAJZLV010000113.1 GCA_021803215.1 Actinomycetes bacterium
GACCCTGATATTGCAGCCGGGTAGCCGAGTGCTGCTTTGAGCGCCCAGAACTTCCGGCACATGTCCGGTTGGCTCTCCGAGGCTCGTTGCAAGTCGTGTCCCGGCCGCCGAACGGAGCTGAGATGGGTGAAATGGGTGGTCGAAAGTGGCCAGGGGCATGGCTCCGCAGCTTCTGGGGCGATTCTGTGCGGAGATCGGTTTCGTCAGGCGAACATCGGGAGCGCCCGCAGGCGCTTCAGTGCGGCGATGAACGCGCTGGCGTGGCGGTAGGCGCGTGGCAGGCGGAGATGGACCCGACGACCGGTGCGCACGACGCGTGCGGGGACGTTGAAGAAACTGGCCCGGAGGCGTTTGCCCCGACAGGTCGAGAACGCTTCGGGGAGAGCGAGGACCCGCACCCAGCGGGCCACGTTGTAGGCGAGAGCAGACGCCTGCCACCACAGCCAGTTGGCACAGAAGCTCTGCAGCGGTGCGTGGTTCATGCCGAAGTCTTCTTTCAGCTGGCGGATCGCCTCTTCGGGAGCGCCACCTCGGAGACGGTGGTGGTGGTCGATGTCGATGGCCGAAGCGAACATCGGCGGGATGTTGGTGATGACGGTGAAGAACCGCCAACCTCCAAGGTCGTCGAAGCTGAGCTGTTCGCCAGTGGCCTTTCGCTGCCGGCGAACGATGAGACGGAGATCCCGCTTGGCGAAGTGGTAGGTGATCTCGGCCACCTCGGAACCAGCCAGCTCACCGTCGGCCTTCAAGGCCGCAGTCCAGACCGTCTTCGGATTGCTGGCCAGCGCCTCGATCGCCTTGCGTATCGACTTGTTCTGCACGCAGGTGATGGAAAAGGCCGCCGAGTGCCTCGTGGCCGCCTCCATAACCGAACGGGAGAACCCCGCCGAGTCGACCCGCAGCCACAGCTGGTAGTTCGCCCTGGCCTCGGTGGGGATGGCGGCCACACACTCGTCGATGAAACTGGCGAGCTTGCGCCTCGGAGAGGCATTGCCACCCCGTGCCCGGATCGCGAGTACGTCACCGGTCTCGCCCACCACGCCCACGAGTGGGCTCATCTGCACCTCGCCCTTGTAGGAGAACTTCGAGCCCTCCTTCAGCTTCCCGAACGTGTCGATGTAGGTCGCGTCGGGATCGACGGTCAAGATCCCTGCTGCCGGCGCTGCCCCCATCGCCCAGGCACGGCGGAGCATGTCGCGGTTCACCGCTGCCGCCTTGGTCACCCTCCCCAGGTCAGCACCGGCCAAGAAGCGGTAGAGGGTGGTGTGGCTCGGCAACGCGTGGCTGCCCCGCAGGCGCTTTGTCGCCTCGTCTTGGAGCAGCGACACGTCGGAGATGAAGTCGCCTCCGGCCAACTGC
This sequence comes from Actinomycetes bacterium, assembly GCA_021803215.1. Taxonomy (GTDB): domain Bacteria; phylum Actinomycetota; class Acidimicrobiia; order Acidimicrobiales; family Bog-793; genus JAJZLV01. Next base: position 1,360 of record JAJZLV010000113.1, read on the forward strand.
AGCTCCACCACCGGTCGGTAACACTCCCCGCCGCTATAGCCACCCGGGCCGATCGGACGCAGCCCCCGGCGGTCGGCGGCATCGACGAGTCCCAGATGATCGAGCAGCTCACCGAACAAGGCGATGCCGGCGACACCAGTCACATCGTCTTCGGTCGCCTCGAGGACCACCGGTGCGACACGTTGCCAGGGCCTTGCAACGACAGGGTCCTTGATCTCGAACAGCGTCGCGGTAGTCTTCACTTGGTAGGTGCTCCTTCGCTTGGGCGTGAATGTGGTTTCTCAACTCACATCATCCCAGGTAGAGGAGCACTTTCCGCGTCTTTCAGACCCCCGTTGACCAGCGCGGATGAAATATCAGGGTCTGAGAAGAGGCGTGGTCTCGCCTCGATGCCGGCGAGCGCCACCGGTCGCATCGCCCCGGGCAGCCGCCTGGCGATCGTCCGCCCCGGGGAGGCGTTCGTGAGCGCCGAGGAGAGCTTCGGGGGACACGAGAGCTGTCGCGGGCTGACCGCCGCCCGGCGTCACCGGGTGGGAGCGCTCGCCGCCCGCCTGCAGCAGAGCGGCGAGCTCGCCCGAGCCGTGGCGCTCTACTCGAGCGGGCTGCGCCGGGCAATCGAGACGGCCGAGATCCTGGCGAAGGCTCTCGGCGGCCTCGAGATCTGGCAGACCTGCTCGCTGTGCGAGCGCCACGTCGGCGGGGCCGACGCCATGACCTGGTCCGACGGCGAGCAGCTCTCCGGCAGGGCGGTGCCGGGGCGGGACGACCACCGGCAGCGCTCGCGCCCGGCGCCGAGACCTGGGCCGGCTTCCTCGAGAGGGCCGAGGCGGCCCTTTACGAGGTGATGGCGGCGCAGCACGGCGGTCTCGTCGCCGCGGCCGGCCACGGCGGCCCCGCCGGAGCCTCGGTCGCGCGCTTGCTCGAGCTGCCGGGCGACGGGGAGGGCTCCCGGGGCTCCGCGGACAACTCCTCTCTCACCGGCTGGGAGTTGACCGGCTGGCGTTGGTGGCTCGTGGGCTGCAACGACGGCGCCCGTCTCGGGGCCTCGAAGCGGGCGCCGACAGCCGGCCTGCGGCTCCCGCCGCCGGGCTGGATGGGGGAGGGGGCCGGCCCGGCGACCCCTCAGCAGGCGTAGTCGGGGTCGAAGGGGTAGTTGTTCGAACCCGGCGTCTCTTGCAGCATGGAGGGGACCCCACCGGCGAAGTCGTAGTAGCCGGCACACCAGTTCGACAGGGCGGCCGTCGAGGGGTAGCCGGAGCTGCTCGGATAGGGCGGCGAGGTCCAGGGCGCCCCGGCGATCCAGAGCGGCAGCTGGGCGCCGCTCGGGACGAAGTGGTCGGTGATGATGTTCCACTGCTGGGCCGTCGAGTAGACGCCGACGGTCATGCCCTGGCCCCGCAGGGCGTCTATGGCTCCTTGGATGGTGCGGTCGTTGAGGCTCGGGGTGCAGGACCAATAGGCGCCCCCGCCGCTCCACTGCTTCGACGAGCAGGAGTCGTTCTCGATGTCGAGCCACCAGACGGGGGCCTTCGCCCCCTGCGAGGCGGCGTAGGCGAGGGCGCCGACGGCCGAGTTGTAGCCGTAGTTGTAGGCATAGCAGGCCGCCCGCTTCGGGCTGGTGAGCTTCTGACAGCTTCCGGCCGGGCCGCTCGAGTCCGTCGAGTTCACGCCCGAGGGGGAGTTGAGGAAGATGTAGAGCTGGTACTGGGGAGCCACGCTGCTCCCGGGCAGGCGGGCCTGCTCGGCCCAGGAGATCTCGGCCTGCAGGCAGTTGTTGTCGGCGCCGAAGGCCCAGCCGTCGACGCCTACGAAGGCGACCGCGAAAGGTGGCCCGGGGAGGCTGCCGGCCTCGGAGGGGCTCTTCGAGTTGCACTGGGGCCAGCTGACGTCGTAGCCGTAGCTGCCGGGCGGATAGGGGGAGAACTGGGTCGAGGCGAGCGGCACCGTCGCCGCGATCGCCACCACCGGCGAGGATGAGGCCGAAGCGGGGGGAGCGCCGCCCGAGGGGGCGCCCGCCGCCACGAGCGTGCCCGCCGAGGTGACGAGCCAGTAACCGCCGATGCCGCCGGGGGCGGCGGCGATGCCGACCACGGCTGAGGAGAGAGCCGGAGGGGCGAGCGGCGAGCTGGCGTCGCCGAAGGCGTAGACGTCGCCGGCCGAGTCCACCAGCCAGTAGCCCCTCCCGTCGGGGGTGAGCGCCATCGACACGATCGGATGGGGCAGGGCATGGCCGGCGAGGCTGCCGTAGCTGCCCGCCTTTCCGAGCGGGTAGACGTCGCCGGCCGAGTTGACGACGAGGGCGCCGGCGCCGCCGGGAAGGACGGCGAAGGCGACGATCGGGGGTCCGGCATAGCTCGCGGGAAGCGAGGGGATCGAGGGGGCGTCTCCGTAGGCCCGCACGACGCCGCTCGCCGTGCAGAGCCAGTAGCCCTGACCGTCGGGCGTCGGGACGAGAGCGATGGTGTCCTGGGCCGGCGTCGCCGGGAGAGGCTGTTTTCCGGTCGAGCCGTAGAAGCCTGCGTCTCCGATGTTGTAGACCGAGCCGTTGGCGGTCACTATCCAGTAGCCCCTCCCGTCGGGGGTGAGCGCCATCCCGACGGCCGGCATGCGCATCGCGATGTTCTCGGTCCCGCCGAAGTTGCCCGCTCCGCCGAAGCTCGTCACGGTGCCGTTCGCCTGCAGGAGGTCGTAGGCCGTCGGCGGGTCCGGCAGCGGCACGGCGGTGGCGATGCCGACGATGAGCCTTCCGCCCGAGAGCCCGGAGAGGCCGCCGAGAGAGGGGACCCCGGCGTTCAGCATGGAGCCGCCGGAGGAGACCCCCCAGATCCCCCGGGCGTCCGGGGCGACGGCCAGGCCGACGGCGGCTCCCACGAGCGATGGCCGGTAGTGCACCTTGCGGGTGCCGCCGAAGGAGAAGACCTGCCCCTTGGCACCGAGCATCCAGTAGCCGGTCCCGGCCGCGTTGCGGGCGAGAGAGACGATCGGCACCGACAGCCTCCGACGGCCGAGGCCTCCGTAGTTGCGCACATTTCCGAGGCGCCAGATGACCCCCTTGTCGGTGACGACCCAGGCACCGTGCTGGTTCGGCTCGACGCTGAAGCCGACGATCGGCTGCCTCGCCCGGTTCTGCTTCTTGGTGAGCGAGGGGATCTTCGGGGCGTCCCCGTAGGCGCGCACCCCGCCGCTGGCGTTGCAGAGCCAGTAGCCGCGGCCGTTCTTGGTGGGGACGAGTGCGATGACGCGATGCGCCCGGTTGGGAAGAGGTCCCCGCCCGGGCGAGCCGTAGAAGTGGGCGTCGCCCATCCCGTAGACGCTCCCGTTGGCCGTGACGATCCAGTAGCCGCGCCCGTCTGGGGTGACCGCCATCCCCACCACCGGCATGCGGAGCTTGAGGCTCTCGAGGCCGCCGTAGTAGCCCGCCCCGCCGAAGCTCGAGACGGTGCCGTCGGCGGAGACGAGATCGTAGGCGAGCCCGCTCGTCGCGCTGGTCCCGGTGGCGGCCCCGGCCCGCGAGGCCGCCGGGAGGGGGAGGACGCCCGCCAGCAAGAGGAGGGTCGCCGCCGCCGTGGCGGCGAGCGCCGCCGGGAGCCTTCTTGACCGCCAGGCCTGGTGCAACGTCACTGCTCTTTCGTCCTGCTCTCCGAGCCCCCAGCCGAGCCGGAGTCTTCTGGTGCCTAGGTCACCGCTGACCCTCCGGGCCACGAGAGGGTTTCAACAGAGGAGATGTGAACGTCCGGCTCTCGACCACCCCCGGCCCGACGAGGCGCCAGTCTAGGCGGGCACCGAGCGCGAGGAAAGGGATCTTTTCCTCGCCGGCTGCGAGCCGCTCAGTTCTCCCGCAGCAGCTCGGCCACCCTGAAGGCCAGCTCGATCGACTGGCGGGCGTTCAGGCGAGGGTCGCAGGCCGTCGTGTACCTGAGCGGCAGCTGCTCGTCGAGGATCTCCTCGATGCCGCCCAGACACTCGGTCACGTCGTCGCCCGTGAGCTCGACGTGCACTCCGCCCGGCCAGCTCGAAAGCGCCCGGTGGACGGCGAAGAAGCCCTTTATCTCGCCGAGGACGTCGTCGAAGTGGCGGGTCTTGCGGCTCGACTCGCTCACGAAGGTGTTGCCGTGCATCGGGTCGCACTGCCAGACGACCGACCGCCCGGAGTTGCGCACAGCCTCGACGAGCGGCGGGAGCGTCTCGCGCACCCGCCCGACTCCCATGCGGGAGATGAGCGTGAGCCGGCCCGGCTCGCGCTCGGGGTCGAGCACCTCGCAAAGGGCCAGGAGCTCCTCGGGGCTGGTCGAGGGGCCGAGCTTCACCCCGACCGGGTTCTTGATGCCGCGGGCGAACTCGACGTGGGCACCCTCCAGCTGGCGGGTGCGCTCGCCGACCCAGAGGAAGTGGGCCGAGCAGTCGTAGAAGTCGCCCGTGAGCGAGTCCTGCCGTGTGAGGGCCTCCTCGTAGCCGAGCAGCAGCGCCTCGTGGCCGGTGTAGAGGTCCACCTGATGGATGGGCGAGTCGCTCGTGAGGTCGACCCCGCAGGCCCTCATGAAGCGGAGCGCCCGGTCGATCTCCTCGGCGATCGCCTCGTACCGGCGCCCTTCGGCGCTGGCGGCGACGAACTCCTGGTTCCAGGAGTGCACCTGGGAGAGGTCGGCGAAGCCGCCCTTGGTGAAGGCCCGCAGCAGGTTCAAGGTGGCGGCTGACTGGTGGTAGGCCGTCAGCATCCGATTGGGGTCGGGCACCCGGCCGGCCGGCACCGGCACGTCGTCGTTGATGATGTGGCCCCGAAAGACCGGGAGCTGCAGGTCACCGACCCGCTCGGTCGGGTGCGAGCGGGGCTTGGCGAACTGCCCGGCGATCCGACCTATCTTCAAGACGGGTACGCCGGAGCCGTAGGTGAGGACGACGGCCATCTGCAGGATTATCTTCAGCTTGTCCCTTATCGAGTCGGCCGAGAAGTCGTCGAAGGACTCGGCGCAGTCGCCGGCCTGCAGCACGAAGGCCCGCCCGGCCGCCACCTCGGCGAGGGCTCTTTTGAGCCGCCGCGCCTCGCCGGCGAACACGAGAGGCGGCAGGGCGCGCAGCCGGCCGTGCACCTGCTCGGCCAGAGAGGGGTCGGGCCACTCGGGCAGCTGGGTGGCTTCTCTCCCGCGCCAGGAGGTGGGCTCCCACCGCCTTTGTCCAAGGCCTGTGGCGGTCCCGTCCCGTTCGTCCACGAACAGAAGCGTAAACGAACGGGCGGGGCCGCCGGTCCCGGCGACGGGCAGGCAGGAAAAGGTCGCCTTTGGCTAGCCTTCGGCCATCATGCCTCCCTTCCGATTCGGGGTACAGCTCTCGCGCTCGAAGAGCCTTGCCGGGTGGCGTGAGACCGCCCGCAAGATCGAGGACCTCGGCTTCTCGACCCTTTTCATACCGGACCACTTCGACGACCAGCTCGGCCCCCTCGTCGCCCTGAGCGTGGCGGCCGAGGCGACGAGGTCGTTGAAGGTGGGCTCGCTCGTCTTCGACAACGACTATCGTCACCCTCTCGTGCTCGCCAAGGAGTGCGCCACCTTGGACCTCGCGAGCGAGGGCCGGCTCGAGGTCGGGATAGGGGCGGGCTGGCTGAGGAGCGACTACGAGGAGGCCGGCATCGACTATGACCCGCCCGCCACCCGGGTCGCCCGCATGGCCGAGGCGGTCAAGGTGATGAAGGCGCTCTGGTCGAGCGAGAAGGTCGACTTCGAGGGCGAGCACTACAGGCTCTCGGGCGCGCAGGGGCTGCCCCGCCCCTACACGCCGGGCGGTCCGCCGCTCCTCATCGGGGGCGGGAGCAAAAGGGTGCTCGCTCTCGCAGTCGAGCACGCTCAGATCGTCGGCATCAACCCCTCCCTTCGCTCGGGCGAGATCGGGGCGGAGACGATCGCCGGCGCCTCCGCCAGCCACTATGAAGAGCGGGTCGGCTGGGTCCGCCAGGCGGCCGGCGACCGCTTCGGCGAGCTCGAGCTGCAAAGCCTCGTCTTCGTCGCTCAGATCGGGCGTCCGGCCCAGCTGGTCGCAGAGGAGCTCTCCCAGCTCTTCGGCTTCTCGGCCGAGGAGATCCTCGGGTCGCCGATCGCCCTTGTCGGGACCGAGGAGGAGATCGTCGCCACCCTCGAGGAGCGGCGGCGGCTCTCCGGCTTCAGCTACTGGGTGCTGCACGAGGCCGAGATCGACTCCTTCGCCCCCGTCGTGGCCCGTCTGGCTGGCCGCTGAGCCTTGGCCGGAGAGCGCCTGGGGATCCTCGGTGGGACCTTCGACCCGGTCCACGTCGGGCACCTCGCCGCGGCGGTGAACGTCCGCTTCGAGCTCGAGCTCGACCGGGTCCTCCTGGTCGTCGCCAACCAGCCCTGGCAGAAGATCGGCACGCGGCCCGTCAGCGCGGCGGCCGACCGCCTCGCCCTCGTCGAGGCCGCCGTCGAGGGCTGCGAGGGTCTCGAGGCCTCCTCGATGGAGATCGACCGGGGCGGCATCTCCTACACGGCCGACACCCTGGCCGAGCTGCAGGCGGCCGACGAGAGCGCCGAGCTCTTCTTGGTGATCGGGGCGGACGTCGCCCCGGCCCTCTCGACTTGGGTGCGCCTCGACGAGGTGCGACGGGCCGTCACCCTCGTGGTGGTGAACCGGCCCGGGACCGAGGTGGTGGAGCCGAGCGAGCGGGCCCTGCTCGCCGGATGGCGGACCTGCTTTGTCGAGATACCGGCGCTCGAGATATCGAGCACCGATCTGCGGGAGCGGGCGGCCGCCGGCCGGCCGCTCGACTTCCTGGTCCCGCCGAGCACCATCCGCGTGATCAAAGAGCGAGAGCTGTATCGTGGCGCCAGATGAGCGAAGCACCAAGGACCAGGTGGCAAGGGACGGCGGAAGGGCTCCTTGAGCGCTGAGCTGGTCCTTCTGGCTGTCGAGGCGGCGGCCTCAAAGACCGAGCACGACAGCGTCGTCATCGAGGTGGGGGAGCTCATCGGGATCACCGATCACTTCGTGATCTCCTCCGGCTCGAACGAGCGGCAGGTGCGAGCCATCGCCGAGGAGGTCGAGCGCCGTCTGAAGGCTCCGGCCGAGGGTCGCTCCCCCCGCACGATCGAGGGTCTCGACGACGCCCGCTGGGTGCTGATGGACTACGGCGACTTCGTCGTCCACGTCTTTTTGGAAGAGGCCCGCTCCTTCTACGACCTCGAGCGCCTCTGGGGCGACGCGCCCCGCCTCGAGCTCCCCGTCCGGGCCGAGGCCTAGCGGGGCGGGGAGAGCTTGCTGCCCGGACCGATGAGGCTCGCGTAGTCGGCCTCGGTCACCGGGCGGTTCACGAACAGGCCCGTGTCGATCTCCACCGGGACCGGGCTGTTCGACGAGCCGACGAACTGGACCCTTTTCACCCCGAGGTTGGAGCTCGTGATCGACCAGACGATCTGGGCCAGCTCCTCGACCGGCGTCTCGCCGGACAGCTCGCTGTACTGGTGGTCGAGGCGGACGGTGGCGGTGCCGTTCTTCACCGGGCCGACGGCCACCAGATGGGAGGCCGGGCTGACGGCGCTCTCGTAGCCGTCGTGGTACTCGGCGGCGAACGGTCCCGCCTCTAGGGCGTAGAGCACCTTTTGCACCGTGGCCGGCCGGCTGACAGAGCGGGCCACCTCGACGAGGTTCCCCGAGATGCTCTCCACCAGGTAGATGTAGATCGTCTCGCCCTTCGAGGACGAGGTGGCGTCCGGCGAGGCCGCCTGCTGGGGCTGCAAGAGGGCAGCCGGCAAGGCGGAGGTCGGCAGGTGCTGGGGGGAGGAGGAGAGGGGCACGCCGCAGGCCCCCAGCAAAAGCGCGGAAGCGGCCAGCACGACGACGAGCAGCCTTCTCACTGGGCGGCCTCCTTCAAGAGCGGGATCTCCACCACGAATCGGGCCCCACGGGGCTCGTTCTCCTCAACGTAGACCCGCCCTCCGAGGATGCGGGCGTGCTCGGTGGCAATGGCGAGGCCGAGCCCCGTGCCCTCGCCGAGGCCGCGGCGCCGGCCGCTCGCGCCCCGCGAGAAGCGGTCGAAGATGCGCTGCCGCTCTTCGAGCGGGATGCCCGGCCCCTCGTCCTCGACCGCCACCCTGGCCAGCCGGCCGGCCGTCTCCACCCGTACCCGGGTCGCCCCGCCGGCGTAGTTGTCGGCGTTCTGCAAGAGGTTCGCCAGGATGCGCTCGAAGCGGCGCTTGTCGACGCTCACGTAGCGCTCGGCGCTCTCGCCGACGAACTCGACCGGGACCGACCCGAAGCCTGCCGAGACGCTCCGGCGCACCAGGTCGCCCAGGGGCACCTCTGCCATCGAGACGTCGGAGAGCCCGGCGTCGATGCGGGAGATCTCGAGCAGCTCGTCGACGAGGCGGCGGAATCGGCGTACCTCTGCTCCGAGCAGCGCCAGGGCCCGCTGGGAGCGCTCTGGGAGCTCTTCGGCCCTTCCCTCGAGGACGGAGAGGGAGGCCGCCAGGGTGGTGAGAGGCGAGCGGAGCTCGTGGTTGACGTCAGAGGTGAAGCTCACCTCCCGCTCGATCCGGTCCTGCAGCCGGTCGGCCATCGAGTTGAAGGCCGAGGTGAGCACCGCCAGGTCGGCATAGTCGTCGGTCTCGAGCCGGGTGTCGAGGTGTCCCGAGGCGATGTCGAGGGCGGCCTCGGCCGCCTCGTGCAGGGGGCGGAGCGCCCGGCTGGCCGCCCAGCTGCCGAGGAGCGCTCCCGCCAGGGTGACCACGACAGCGGCGAGGAGCAAAGAGGCCAGCAGGACGTGCAGGGTCCCCGCCACCTCGCTCATCGAGAAGAGGGCGAAGTAGGCGGAGTTGGCCGCCGGGATCGGCACCCCGACCACATAGGTCGGGTGGGAGCGCACGAGGATCGTCTCGCTGGCGGGCGTCCCCGAGAGCACGGTCGCCCGCAAGGCCCTGGAGAGAGGAGCCGGCGGGGCTGGGAAGGGGGAGGTGGCGTACCAGTTGTGCTTCCGGAACAGGATCGCCTCGCGGGCTCCGGCCGAGGCGCCTTCCAAGAGGTGGGGCCAGGCTGCCACCGGGAGCTGCAGCTCGGGGCGGAGCACCTCGGCGCTCGCCACTGCCTCGCGGTAGAGCGAGGTCGTCTGCTGGGTGACGATCGAGCTGCGCACCGAGAAGTACGTGATGGCCGCGATGGTCCCCGATAGGATGGCGGCGCCGAGGGCGAAGGTGATCGTGATGCGGGCTCGTAGCCCGACATGGCGTCGTTGGTGCAGGCGGGGCTCGCTCGGCCGGGTAGCGGGACGGGGGCGCTCGAGCCGGGGCGCCCGAGCGGACTGGTCCCTCTCTTTCGGGCGGACGTGGACCCGCCGCAAGAGGCCGGTGCCGCTCATGCCGATGGCTCTCGGGCTCTCACCGCCGACACTACGGCGCCAGCTTGTACCCGAGCCCGCGGACGGTGATCACATGACGGGGCTCGCTCGGGTCGAGCTCGATCTTGGTGCGGAGCCGGCGGATGTGGACGTCCACCAGGCGGCCATCGCCGAAGTAGTCGTAGCTCCAGACCCGCTCGAGCAGCTGCTCTCGCGAGAGGACCTTTCCCGTGTTGGCGGCGAGCTCGCACAAAAGGAGGAACTCGGTCCTCGTCAGGTGGACCTCCTCGCCGTCGCGGCGCACGACGCCCGCCTCCGGCTGGATCTCGAGGTCCCCGAAGGTGAGGGCGACGGGGCCCTCCTCGCCGGCTCTGGCGCGGCGGAGCAGGGCGCGGATCCGGGCGGCCAGCTCCTTCGGCTCGAACGGCTTCGTGACGTAGTCGTCGGCTCCCGCCTCGAGACCGGCGACTATGTCGTGGGTGTCGGTGCGGGCGGTCACCATGATGATCGGCACTGCGCTCGAGCGACGGAGCTCCCTGCAGCAGGCGAAGCCGTCCATCCCGGGCAGCATGATGTCCACCACGAGCAGATCGAACGGCTCGGAGACGAGCGCCCGGGCATGGGACTCGAGGGCGTCCTCGCCGGTGGCGGCCTCGGCGATCTCGTAGCCCTCGTCCTCGAGCGAGAGCCGCATGGAGGCGCGAATTCGCTCGTCGTCTTCGACAAGGAGGATGCGGCTCGCCATCTGTATATCTTCCCCCAGTCGGTGCCGGCTCCGGTGGTTGAGGCACCGGCCCGGGAAACAGCACCCGAAGCCTAACGGGCCTGTTATCTCCCGTCCCTTCCTCGTCGCCGGCCCTGCCCGGATGTTGAATTCAGATCCCGGATCGAGCCTCGGGTACCGTTGTGGGGTGGGTTTTGAGCAGGACGGCTTTGCCCGCTCGCTCGTCGGCGAGTCTGCCGCGACCCAGCGGGCCTATCTGGGCGACCTGGGCGCTCTCGTCGGTTGGCTCGAGCGGGCCGGCTTCGAAGGGCCCGAGGGCGTCGATCGCCTCGTGCTGCGGCGCTATCTCGCCTACCTCACCACCCGGCGCTACGCCAAGCGCACCATTGCTCGCAAGGTAGCCAGCATAAGGCGCTACTTCTCGTGGCTCGAGGCGAGCGGACAGATCGCCTCCAACCCGGCCCGCCGCCTCTCTGCCCCGGCGGGCGACGCCCGCCTGCCCCGGGTGCTCACGAGCGTCGAGCTCACCGAGCTGCTCGATCCGGCCCTGGCCGCCTCGGACGGCGAGGAGGCGGCATGGCGCCTCAGAGACGACGCCGTCTTGGAGCTCCTCTACGGCTGCGGGCTGCGGGTGAGCGAGCTCTGCGGCCTCGACCTCGACGGGGTCGACCTCAAAGGCGGCTACCTAACCGTCTGGGGGAAAGGCTCGAAACAGCGCCGCCTCCCGCTCGGCGAGCCGGCGGCGGACGCCCTCGGAGGCTGGATCGAGAGGGGGCGAAGCGCCGTCGGCGACCTCTCGGCCGTCGGCCCGGCGGTCTTCGTCAACAAGGCACTCCGGCGGCTCTCGGACAGGGACGTCCGGCGCATCCTCGACCGTCGCTCGCCGGTCCCGACCCACCCGCACGCCCTCCGTCACAGCTACGCCACCCACCTGCTGGACGGCGGGGCGGACCTGAGGGTCGTGCAGGAGCTGCTCGGCCACTCGAGCCTGCGCACGACGGAGATCTACACCCACGTCTCGACCGACCGGCTCGTGGCCGCCTACGCCGCCTCGCACCCGAGGGCCAGATGAGCGCGGTCGACATCGAGCGGATCGACCGGGTCGACGAGCTCTGGGACTCCTACTGCGCTCACCCCGAGCGCGAGACCCGCGACCGGCTCATCCTCCACTACTCGCCGCTCGTGAAGTACGTGGCCGGCAGGGTCCTGTCCCGCCTGCCCGGGGCGGTCGACCAGTCGGATCTGGTCTCTTACGGGATCCTCGGGCTGATCGACGCCATCGAGAAGTTCGACCGGAGCCGCGGGGTGAAATTCGAGACCTACGCCGTGCCCCGCGTGAGGGGTGCCATCCTCGACGAGCTGCGCTCGATCGACTGGGTGCCCCGCTCCGTGCGGGCCAAGGCGCGAGCGGCCGACCAGGCCTACTCCAAGCTCGAGCACGACCTGCAGCGCTCACCGACGGACGAGGAGCTGGCCGGAGAGCTCGGAATCTCCTCGGCCGAGCTCGACGTGCTCCTGCGCCAGACGGCCCGGGCAGGCGTGCTCCAGCTGGACGCGGTCCTCTTCTCCGGCAACCAGGGAGCCCAGACCCTCGGCGATACCATCCCGGACTCAGGCGATGGGCCGGGCGCCAAGCTCGAGCGGGCCGAGATCCGCGAGATGCTGGCCCACTCCATCCGGCAGCTGGCCGACCGGGAGCGGACTGTGCTCACCCTCTACTACTACGAGGGGCTCAACCTCTCCGAGATCGGCCAGATCCTAGGCGTGAGCGAGAGCCGCGCCTGCCAGATCCATACAAAGGCGGTCTCGCGGCTTCGCCACCGGCTCCGTTCCGAGATCGGCTGACCAGGCAGTAGTATCGGGTCTGGAGCCAGAGGCTCTGCCCAAGCCAGCCAGTCTCATCCGGGCACACCCGCGGTCGCCGGTAGGCGCCGTGCCCTGATCAGCCGAACCGTCGGGAGGATACGTGGCCGTAGTCACGATGAAGCAGCTCTTGGAAGCTGGGGTCCATTTCGGGCACCAGACCCGCCGCTGGAACCCGAAGATGAAGCGCTTCATCTTCGGGGAACGAAACGGCATCTACATAATCGACCTCAACCAGACGCTCGACCGGGTGGCCACCGCCTACTCCTTCGTGCGGGATCTCGTCGCCGCCGGAGGCACCATTCTCTTCGTCGGCACGAAGAAGCAGACCCAGGACCCGGTGGCCGAGTTCGCCGGCGCCTGCGGGATGCCCTATGTCAACCAGCGCTGGCTCGGCGGCATGCTCACGAACTTCCAGACCGTGGCCGGCCGGGTGCGCAAGCTGAGCGAGCTCGAGTCCGCCCGCAAGGCGGGCGACTTCGACGCCATGCCGAAGAAGGAAGCCCTCATGAACACCCGTGAGCTCGAGAAGCTCGAGCGCAACCTCGGGGGCATCCGCCACCTGCAGGGCCCGCCCGACGCTATCTTCGTGATCGACACCAAGAAGGAGCACATCGCCGTCACCGAGGCGCGAAAGCTCGGCCTGCCGGTTGTCGCCGTGGTCGACACCAATTGCGATCCGGACGTGATCGACTACGTCATCCCCGGCAACGACGATGCCATCCGCGCCGGCCGTCTCATGTGCCGCATCATCGCCGACGCCGTCTCGGAGGGCCGTTACATCGCCTCGAGGAGAGCCATCGCCGAGCAGGGTGGGCCGCGGGTGGGCGACTCGCTCCCCGGTCAGCCGGCCGCCCCCGTGGCGCCGTCCGCTCCGGAACCCGAGGCCGCCCCCGTGGCGCCGTCCGCTCCGGCACCCGAGGCCGCCCCCGTGGCGCCGACCGCTCCGGCGCCAGAGGCCGCCCCCGTGGCTTCGTCCGCTCCGGCGCCAGAGGCCGCCCCCGTGGCTTCGTCCGCTCCGGCACCAGAGGCGGCGAGCGCCGGCTCTGAGAACGACAGCATGCAGAGTGAAGGACCTGGCAGCAATGGCTGAGTACACAGCAAACGACGTGAAGGCGCTGCGGCAGAGGACCGGGGCCGGCATCCTCGACTGCCGCCAGGCGCTCGAGGAGAACGGGGGCGATGTCGAGGGGGCGGCCAGGTGGCTCGTCGAGAAGGGCAAGATAAGCGCTGGCAAGCGGGCCGGCCGGGAGCGCTCCGAGGGCGCCGTGGCCGTCGTGATCGACGACGCCCGGGGAGCGATCGTCGCGCTCGAGTGCGAGACCGACTTCGTAGCCAAGTCGGCTGAGTTCGTCCAGCTCGTAGATGAGCTCGCCGCAGAGCTCGCCAGCGGGGGCGAGCCGGCCCTCGAGGCCCAGAGAGAGCGGGTCGAGAAGCTCGCCGTCACCTCGAAGGAGAACGTGGCCCTCGGACAGCACGTCAGGTTCGAGGCCGCCGCCGGGGCCGCCCTCGACAGCTACCTCCACATCCAAAACGGTCGCGGGGTGAACGGTGTCCTCGTCGAGCTGTCGGGCGGCAGCCAGGAGCTGGCCCACGAGGTTGCCGTGCACATCGCCTTCGCCCGGCCCGAGTACCTGCGGCGCGAGGATGTGCCGGCCGAGGTGGTCGAGGCTGAGCGCCGGACGGCCGAGACGATCGCCCGCAACGAGAACAAGCCGGAGGCTGCCCTCCCCAAGATCGTCGAGGGCCGGCTGCAGGGTTGGTACAAGGAGCGCTGTCTCCTTGACCAGCCCTATGTGAAAGACGAGAAACGGACCATCGCGGCGCTCCTCGGCTCGGCCGAGGTGCGCCGCTTCGCCCAGGTAGTGGTCGGGTCCTAGGTCGGCCTCTCGTGAGCGGGGAGCTGAGGAGCGAGAGCCTCGAGCAAGCGCTTGCCGGCCCTCGCTGGAAGAGGGTGGTGCTGAAGCTCTCCGGCGAGGCGCTCGCCAGCTCGGCTTCCGACGAGACGATCGACGCCGCCATCGTCAGCCGGCTGGCGGGTGAGATCGCCGCTTCCTGCGCCGAGCTCGGCACCGAGATGGCGGTCGTGATCGGCGGCGGCAACATCTGGCGCGGCACGACCGGGGCGGGCGAGGGGATGGACCGAGCCACCTCCGACACGATGGGGATGCTCGGCACCGTCATCAACGCCCTCGCCCTGCAGGACGCCATCGAACGGGCCGGCCAGCCGACCAGGGTCCTCTCGGCGGTCCACATGGCAGAGGTCTGCGAGCCCTATATCCGACGCCGCGCCCTGCGGCACCTCGAGAAGGGCCGGGTCGTGATACTGGCGGCCGGCATGGGGAGCCCCTACTTCACGACCGACACCCCGGCCGCCCTGCGGGCGGCCGAGATCGATGCCGACGTGATCATGAAGGGGACCCATTCCGGAGTCGACGGCGTCTACAGCGCCGATCCCCGCCTCGATCCCTCGGCGGCGCGCTTCGACGAGATCGGTTTCATGGAGGTCGTGGCGCAGGACCTGCGTGTGATGGATCTGACGGCCATCACCTTCTGCCGGGACAACCAGATCCCCATCCTCGTGTTCGACATCATGCAGCCGGGAAACATCCGGGCCGCTCTCTCGGGCAAGCAGATAGGTACGCTGATCTCGTGAGCGACGAGCTGGTCCAGGCGGCCCTCGAGGAGTGCCGGGAGAAGATGCAAAAGGCGGTCGACCACGCCAAGGCCGATTTCGCCACCGTGCGCACCGGCCGGGCCACCCCGGCGCTGGTCGAGCGGCTGAAGGTCGACTACTACGGGAGCGAGGTGCCGCTCCAGCAGCTGGCCGGCTTCCAGGTTCCAGAGCCCCGGGTCCTCGTGATCTCCCCCTACGACAAGGGAGCCATCAAGGCGATCGAGAAGGCCATCGGCACCTCTGACCTCGGGGTCAACCCGTCGAACGACGGCAACGTCATACGCCTCGTCTTCCCCGAGCTCACCCAAGAGCGCCGCCTCGAGTTCGTGAAGGTGGTCAAGCACCGGGCCGAGGAGGGCCGGGTGGCGGTTCGCAACGCCCGGCGCTCGACCCGCCAGGAGCTGCTGGCCCTCGAGAAGCAGGGCGATCTCTCCTCCGACGAGCTCGAGAGGGCGGAGAAGGACCTCGAGAAGCTGACACACGAGCTCGTGGCCGAGGTGGACCGGCTGCTGGCTGCCAAAGAGAAGGAACTGCTCGAGCTCTGAGAGAGCTGCGCCGGAGCGGACCGCCTGGGCGGTGCCGACGCTTGAGGGAGAACGATGGAAGACCAGCACCCGATCGAGGGCGAGGGGCGAGGGGAGGAGACTCCGCCTGAAGAGGTGGCCGCGGTGGTGCCGCGAGCCGGGCGCCCGCGCATCGAAGGGGTGCAGGCAGGCGTGGCGGCCGGACTGGTGCCGCCCCGCCCGGAGCCCTCTCCCGCCAACAGGACCGTTCCCCGCCACATGGCCACGGAACGGATCTACGAGCAGCCGGTGCCCGACGAGATCATCGAGGGCGTCGAGCTGCCGGACTGGACCGATCCTCCCACTCGAGAGGTGCCGAAGATCCTCCTGCAGCCAGACACCCCGGCCGGCCCCGCCATCTCCGAGCCGGTCTGGCGGGAGTCGCAGAGCGACTTCGACCAGGACCAGGAGGCATTCGCCGAGATCGTGAGCGGCTCCGTGCCGGTGGTGGCCCATGACGAGGCGGTCGACGAGGACGACTTCTCCTACGAACCGCCGCCCCGGGTGGACCACGAGCACCAGCCGTCTCCGGTGGCTGCGCAAGAGGCTCCGGCGCTCGGGGCCGTGCCAAGCTTCCCGACCACCCGGCGGGGGAAGGGCTTCTTGCGCGACCCGGCCGAGAGGAAGGGGCGGAGCGCCCTTGTCGCCACCATCACGGGGGTCGTCATCGGCGGGATCGCCCTCGCCTGCTTCTGGGCGGGTCCGGCCGCCGCCCTCGCGCTCTGCGCTCTGCTGCTCCTGCTGGCGGCGGCCGAGCTCTACCAGACCCTTCGAAGGGCTCACTACCAGCCGGCCACGCTGCTCGGGCTGATCGCGGCGCCCGGCTTCGCGGTCGCCACCTACCTGAAAGGCCCGCAGGCGGTTCCACTCTTGATGGCGGTGGCCGTCGTCGCCACCATCTGCTGGTACCTGTTCGGCGTCGTGAAGCACCGGGTGGTCGTGAACGCCTCGGTCACGATGCTCGGCATCGGCTGGATCGCCCTCCTCGGCTCGTTCGTCGGCCTGCTGCTCGATCCGAGCGCCTTTCCTGCCCGCCACGGCGTCGCCTACCTCCTCGGGGCGATCGAAGCGACGGTCGGCTACGACGTCGGCGGCTATGCCATCGGGAGCACGCTCGGGCGCCACAAGCTGGTCCCGGCGCTCTCGCCCAACAAGACCTGGGAAGGCCTGATCGGCGGCTCGCTTTGCGCCGTTGTCGTGGCTCTTGGCATCACCTCCCAGATGTCTCCTTGGACGCTCGACCGGGCGGCGGTGCTCGGCCTCGTGGTGGCGGTCCTCGCTCCGATCGGCGACCTCGTCGAGTCGATGGTCAAGCGGGACCTTAAGGTGAAGGACATGGGACGCCTCCTGCCGGCCCACGGCGGCGTTCTCGACCGCCTCGATGCCATGCTCTTCGTGCTCCCGGCCGCCTACTTCCTCGTCCGGCTCTTCCACGCCTGAGATGGGCGAGCGACGACGCATAGCCATCGCCGGCTCGACCGGCTCGATCGGCACCCAGGCGATAGACGTGGTCCAGTCGAGCGACTCCTTCGAGGTGGTGGCGATCGGCGCCTCGAGCTCGACCGAGCGCCTGGCCGAGCAGGCCGCCGCCCTCCGCCCGAAGGTTGTGGCTCTGGCCGATGGGTCGAAGGCGGCCGAGCTGGCTGACCGGCTGCCGCCCGGGAGCGAGCTGCGGGCGGGGAGAGGGGCGATCGCCTCTCTTGCCGAGCTGGCCGAGGTCGAGGTGGTGCTGAACGCCGTCGTCGGCTTCGCCGGCCTCGACGTCACGGTGAGCACGCTCGAGCGCGGGAAGCGCCTCGCCCTCGCCAACAAGGAGTCACTCATCGCCGGGGCGCCCGTGGTGCAGCGAGCCCGCCAGACGCCGGGCGCCGAGATCCTGCCGGTCGACTCCGAGCACTGCGCCATCCACCAGTGCCTCTCTGCCAGCCGGGCGGCCGGCTCCGAGCTCTCCCGCATCGTGCTCACCGCCAGCGGCGGGCCCTTCCGGGGCCGGAAGACAGAGGACCTGCGCCAGGTGACCGTGGCCGAGGCTCTCGACCACCCGACCTGGTCGATGGGTCCCAAGATCACCGTCGACTCATCGACCCTCATGAACAAAGGCCTCGAGGTGCTCGAGGCGAAGGAGCTCTTCGGCGCCTCGACCGACCAGATCGAGGTGGTGGTGCACCCGCAGTCGATCGTCCACTCGATGGTGGAGTTCTGCGACGGCGCCACGATCGCCCAGCTCTCCGAGCCCGACATGCGCCTTCCGATCGGCTACTGCCTCGGCTACCCGGACCGCCTCCAGCTGCCCTATGGCTCGATCGACTGGAGCCGGCTCTCGTTCTTGCAGTTCGAAACCCCCGACTACGAGACCTTCGCCTGCCTGAAGCTGGCCTTCGAAGCCGGCCGGCTGGGCGGGGCGGCTCCCGCCTGGCTGAACGCAGCCAACGAGGTGGCCGTGGCAGGCTTTCTCGAAGGGCGCCTCGGCTGGTGCCAGATCGCAGAGGTGGTGGGAGAGACCATGGCCCGCTTTGAGGCGAGCGAGCTCGGGCGGATCGGGGACGTCCTCGAGGCCGACCTCCTCGCCCGCCAGCGGGCGCGAGAGGTGATCGCCTCGCTCGGCCAGGCGGCGTGAGCTCGGCCGCAGCTCCGCCGCGGTCGGCGGACCGCCCCAGCACGGCCCTCGCCTTCTTGCGCCTCGGCCTCGTCGTGGGCGCCGGCGTCGCGGCCGCCGTCCTCCTCGGAGCGCTGAACGTCCTGGTGGTCGTCGCGGCCATCGTCGCCATGGTGATGATCCACGAGCTCGGCCACTTCGTCGCCGCCAAGGCGAGCGGCATGAAGGTGACCGAGTACTACTTCGGCTTCGGGCCGCGGCTCTGGTCGGTGCGAAGGGGCGAGACCGAGTACGGCGTGAAGGCCCTGCCGGCCGGGGGTTACGTGAAGATCGTCGGGATGACCATGCTCGAGCAGGTCGAGGAGGCAGACGAGGCCCGTAGCTACCGCCAGGCGAGCTTCCCCCGCCGGATAGCGGTTGCGGTGGCGGGCTCGTTCATGCACATGGTCATGGCGCTCGTGCTGTGCTGGAGCTTCTTCGTCTTCGTGGGCGCTCCGGTGGCGACCAGCCCTTATGTGGTCGGCCTCATCCATTTCAAGAACGGCAAGAGCCCGGCCGAGCTCGCCGGTCTCAGAAGCGGCGACCGCTTCGTCTCGCTCGACGGCAAGAAGGTGAGCGACTTCGCCCTTCTCGAACAGGTGATCTCCTCGCACGCCGGCAGGAGCGTCCATGCCGTCGTCGAGCGCCACGGGCACCGGTTCTCGCTCGATCTGCGTCCGGTGGCGAGCGACAAGGTCGTCGAGTACATCGACGGTCAGGCGATCCACTCCTCTTCGAAAAGGGGCATCATCGGCGTGGAGCTCAACTCCGGCGTCAACCGCCCGACGGGTCTCTTGTCGGGCGTCCCGCACGCCTTCGACGAGTTCGGCTCCCTCGTCTCCGGCACGGTGAGCGGCCTCGCCCGGGTCTTCTCCCTCCACGGGCTCACCCAGTTCGCCCACTCGGTCGCCTCGGCCGGCAACCAGGTGAAGGGCTCGCGCTCGAGCTCGCCCTCGCCCTCCAGCGCCTCCTCCCAGTCCTCGAGCGGCAGCTCCGGACAGATCATGTCGATCGTCGGCGTCATCCAGGCCGGCTCGCAGGCCGCCAAGACGGACCCGGGCCTGCTGTTGTTGCTGCTGGCCGACATCAACCTGTTCGTCGGCCTCGTCAACCTCTTCCCGATGCTGCCGCTCGACGGCGGGCACGTGGTGATCGCCCTCTACGAGAGGATCAGGTCCCGGCGCGGCCGGCGCTACCACGCGGATGTCCTGAAGCTGCTGCCGGTCGCCTACATCTTCCTCACCTTCGTGATCATCCTCGGCCTCGGCGCCCTTTATGCGAACATCGTCCAGCCGGTTCACCTGCCAGGCGGCTAGGCCCTGGCAGCGGGCGGCAGGGCGGTAGTCTCTAGGTCATGGCCCGTCCTGTGCTCATCACAGCCGAGAGGCGAAAGACCAGGCAGATAAGGGTTGGCGATGTCGCCATCGGCGGCGGCGCCCCCGTCAGCGTCCAGTCGATGACCACGACCAAGACGGCCGACGTCGACGGCACCCTGAGCCAGATCTACGCCCTGGCGGCCGCCGGGGCCGACATAGTCCGCTGCACCTGCAACGAGCAGGCGGCGGCCGAGGGGCTGGCTCGGATCATCCCCCGCTCGCCGGTCCCGATCGTGGCCGACATCCACTTCCATCACGAGATGGCGCTGGCAGCCCTCGAGGCCGGGGTGCACGGGCTGCGCCTCAACCCGGGCAACCTGCGAAAGCCCGAGGAGATAAAGCTGGTCGCATCCGAGGCTCGCGACCGGGGTGTGCCGATCCGCATCGGGGTCAACGCCGGCTCGCTTCACCCGGATCTCTACAAGCGCTTCGGCGGGGCCACGCCGGAGGCCCTGGTCGAGTCGGCCCGCATGGAGCTGGCCTACTTCGAGGAGGTCGGCTTCAACGACGTGAAGATCTCGGTCAAGGCTTCGAACGTCCCTCTCATGATCGAGTCCTACCGGCTCGCCTCCGAGACCTTCGACCACCCGCTCCATCTCGGTGTGACCGAGGCCGGACCGCCTCCCGCCGGCCTCTTGAAGGCCACGGCCGGGATCGCCACCCTCCTCGCCGAGGGGATCGGGGACACGATCCGCTACTCGCTCACCGCCGACCCGGTCGAGGAGGCGAGGGCGGGCCGCCAGCTGCTGGAGGCGCTCGGCCTCAGGGAGCGAAAGGGACTCGACCTCATCGCCTGTCCCTCCTGCGGGCGGGCCGAGATCGATGTCATCGGGGTCGCCAAGCAGGTCCAGGCGGCCCTCGAGGAGAAGCACCTGCCCATCCAGGTCGCCGTCATGGGATGCGTCGTGAACGGTCCGGGCGAGGCGCGCGAAGCCGACCTCGGGATCGCGGCCGGCCGGAAGAAGGGCCACCTGTTCATAAAGGGGAAGATCATCCGGGTAGTGCCCGAGGCCGAGATGGTGGAGGCCCTCGTGGCCGAGGCCGACCGGATCGTCGCCGAGGGGATCGAGGCCCGCCTGGCGGCGGCCGACTCGAGCGCCGAGGCAGAGGCCGCGGAGGACCGGCGGGCCCTCCTCAGCCAGAAGGGCGAGGACGTCAACAACTCCGAGGCCCGCGTCGAGCTCATAAGGAAGACCGTCGCCAGCGAGAAGGGCTGAGCGCCATAACGAGCGACGAGCTGTCGGCAGTCGATGCCGACTCGCTAGACGATGTCTTCGACGTCCAAGAGCTCGCCTTCGGCTACCGGGCCGGCAAGGCGCGACGCGAGGCCGACAGGAAGCTGATCGATCCGGCCCGGGTGATCGCCAGCCGGGACCGAGGCGCCATCGTCGGTGTGGCCGAGTGGATGCCCGCCAGGATGACGCTGCCGGGAAGAGCCGTCGAACCGGTCGCAGCCGTCTCGGGTGTCGCCGTCCGGCCGACCCACCGGCGCCAGGGACGGCTGCGGGCCATGATGCGCCGGCAGCTCGACGCCCTCAACGCCGGCGCCCAGCACAGCGCGGTCCTGGTGGCGAGCGAGCCGATGATCTATCAGCGCTTCGGCTACGGGCCTGCCACTCTAGGCTCCCGCTACACCGTCGAGAAGCGAGGGCTGCAGGTCGAGACCAGGTCAAAGTCCACCGGCAGGATCGAGCTCGTCTCGGCCGACGAGGCCCGGCGGACCTTTCCCGGCCTGCTCGAGCGGGTCCAGGCCGAGCGGGCCGGAGAGGTCTTCCGCTGGGACTTCCAATGGGACTACCTCCTCGGGCGATACGACGACGGGACCAAGAGCGAGCCCTACTTCGTTCGCTACGTGGACGGCGAGGTGCTCGGAGGCTACGGGATCTATCGGATCGAGGCCGATCCGACCGGCGGTTTCGACAGGAGCATCCGGCTGGTCGAGCTCTGTGCGCCCACGCCCGCGGCCTATCTCGGGCTGTGGTCCTATCTCGTCTCGATCGACCTCGTCCCCAAGATCGAGACGGGCTGGCGCCCGGTGGACGAGCCGATCAGGTGGGCCCTTTCCGACTACCGCGCCATGAGGTGCGAGCGGACCTGCGAGCGCACCTTCGTGCGGCTGATCGACGTGGCAGAGGCGCTCGCCAGGCGCCGCTACCAGCCGAAGGGCTCGCTCGTCTTGGCGGTGCGGGATCCCTTCTGCCCCTGGAACGAGGGCGGCTACCGGATCGAGGCCGGCGAGGAGGGTGAGGCGGCGATATCGCGAACCGGAGTTGCTGGCAGCGACCTCGCCCTCGACGTCTCGACCCTCGGCTCTCTCTACCTCGGCGGGCTGAGCGCCTCTGTCCTCGCCCGGGCCGGCCTCGTCGAAGAGCTCTCGCTTGGTGCTCTCGAGAAGGCAGACCGGCTCTTTGGGGTGAGCGCGCCGCCTTTCTGCTCGGTCAGCTTCTGAAGGCCGCTTCAGAGCCGGGAGAGCTCGACCACCTTGGCCGAGGCGGAGCTCCGGGCGAGCAGCTCGGCGACCTCGGGATGGCAGGTGAGGAAGATGACCTGGTGCCGCTCGGCCGAGAGTGCCAGCTGGCCGGCGAGCTTCTGGCGCCGTCCCGGGTCGGAGTTGACGAGGACGTCATCGAGGACGAGGGGAAGCGGCAGGTAGCGATCGGCGAAGGACTCCGCCAACCCGAGGCGAAGCGAGAGGTAGAGCTGCTCCATCGCACCCCGGCTGAGCGAGCTGGCGTCGAGTGAGGAGCCGTCCCGGCCGAAGAGCCGGATGGCGGGCTTGGAGCCGTCGGGTGCCGAATCGACCCGCAGGTTCACGTACCGACCCTCGGTCACCTGGGCGAAATGGCGAGAGGCGAGTGCCAGCACCGCCGGCTGGCGCTCCTTCTCGTAGCGGCCGAGCGTCTCTTGCAAAAGGAGGCGGGCCCCGTTGGTGACCAAGTAGCTCTCGAGCACCTGGCGGAGGCCCTCTTCTATCTCGAGGACCCGTTGCTCGAGCCGGGGGACGTCGTTCGATGAGACGAGCTCGTCCAGCCGGCGTGAGAGGCCCTCTTCTGCCCGCAGGGCCGCATCTCGCTCGGCGAGGAGGGCCGAGAGCTCGGCTCTCGCCCGCGTGGCCTGCTCGGCCCAGTCGAGCACCTGGCCGCTCGCAAGCTCTTCTCGCAACTCCTCGGCGTGCTCTCCGTTGCCGAGGAGCCTGTCGAGCTCGCCCTCGGCGGCGGCCAGCTCGCCGGCGAGGCGGCTCCGCTCGGCGAGCCGGGCCCTGGCTCGATCCAACCTCGCCCCGAGCTCGGCGAGGAAGGCCTCGACCTCCTCGAGGAGGAGGCAACCGTCGTCACCGGCCGCCGGGGGCTCTGCCGAGAGCTCTTCGGCGAAAGCCACGAGACGGCTCTCGAACTGGCCGATCTTGTAGGCGGCCTCCTTGCTCTCGGACTCGATCCGGGAGAGGGCGGCCTCTCTCTCCTGCAAGGTGGCGAGCTGCTCGAGACGAGAGCTCAGCTCGCCCAAGCTGGCGCCGGGCGCTCCGAGCCGCCGGGCGAACTCCTCCGCCTTTCGTCTCTCCTCCTCGAGGGAGGCTCTCGCCAGGGCGAGCTCGGCCTCGGCCGCGGCGAGCCGGGCGGCGGCGGCGGCCCGGCGTCTCCTTTCGTCCTCTGTCACTCGCCGCTCGTCGCGCAGGCGCTCTGTCTCCGAGAGCGCCTGCTGGAGAACGACCGGAGAGAGAGGAAGGCCGAGACCCTGGGCCTCCGCCAGGCGGGCTACCTCGGCGCTTGCCTGATCGAGCCGAGCCCGCAGCTCGGCGGCGCCCTCCTGCCAGGCGCCCCTCTCCGGCCTCGGCGTCCTCGCCCTGCTGGCGAAGGCGGCGGCGGCCGCGAGCAGGACGCCTGCGAAGAGGACGGCCGAGCCGAAGGCGGGCTGACCTCTCGTCGCCAGGACCACTCCGAGGCCGGCGAGGAGGACCGCCAGGGCGTAAAAGGCAAAGAGGGCTGCCGGCGGGAGCCGGCCCACTTTCTCGGCCTGGAAGGTCCTCTCCTGCAGCGCCCTTCTCTCGAGCTCGACCGAGACGAGGTCCCGTTCCGCCTGCCACTCCTTGAGACGGCGGAGCTCTTGCAGGCGAGCGCTCAGCTCGAGGAGGCTCAAAAGCTCGTCACCGGGATCGCCGGGCGGGAGGGCCGCCAGCTCCTGGCGCTCGGCGAGCACCTTGTCCTCGATGGTCGAGAGGCGGCCGTTCGCCTGGCCGAGCGCCTCTCGCAGCTCTTCGAGCTCGGCGCGCAGCCCGGCGGCGTTGAAGCCGCCCGAGCGGACGAGACCGAGCGCGGCCTCGCCGAGCTCGCCCGCCCGCTCCCTTATCGTCCGGACGAGGCGCTCCCGCCCCGCCTGCGCCTTCCGGTGCTCCTCGACCCGCTCGAGATGCCCGGAGAACTGCTCCCGCAGCAAAGAGAAGCGCTCGGCCCGCTCGAGGAGCGCCTCGTCGGGGGCGCCGGGCGGCTCTGCCTCGCTCAGCTGGCGCTCGAGACCTCTGACCCGGCCCGTCACCTCCCAGGCCTTCTGCAGCAGCTCGAGGTCGCCGATCCGACGCCTCTTCTCCTCCTGAGCCCCTCCGAGCTCGGCGACCCGGCGGCTGAAGCCCTCCCGCTCGATCCGCAGGGTGGCGAAAGAGGCCGCCTCCGCCCTTGCCTCCTCGAGCTGGCGCCGGGCCTGGCGGAGCTCCTCGGCGAGCTTGTTGGCGGCGCCGCCCTGACGGGGCCGGACGAGATCGTCGCAGGCCGCTTCCAGCTCGTCGAGCACCCGGGCGGTCGAGCGGCGCCGTCCGAGGACGCTCGAGGAGAAGAGGACCTCGCGCACCTCGGCGCTCGACATCCCGTCGAGCTGCCCGAGGTCGTCGAGGTTGACGGCGAAGACCGCCCGGAAGAGCTCTTCGGTGGCGCCGCCCAGCAGCTGGCGCACTTCGCTCTCGTCCGCCTGGCTGCCGTCCGGGCGCCTGATTACGAAGCTCTTCTTCGGCTGCGTGTAGCGCTCGAGGAGCCAGCTTAGACCGGCCCGGTCGCTGATCGTGAGGCGGCCGCCGTGGCGGCCGCCGCGAACCGGGGCATGGTAGCGGGGGTCGGCCTTCCGGTTGGGGAAGCCGAACAGGACGCCAGCGACGAAGTCGAAAAGGGTCGACTTCCCGGCCTCGTTCGGGCCGAGAATGACCGTCAGACCGGGCCCGAGCCGGGGGATCTCCAGGCCGGAGAGGGCTCCGAAGCCGTCGATCGAGATGGAGGAGATGCGGGGTCCCTCCCGTGGCTCGCCGGTGGCCGAAAGGGGCTGGCGGACCAACTCGTCGGAGGCGGCTCCCGGCTGGGCGGCCTCGCTCACGAGCCCAGCTCCAGCCGGTCGAGAGCAAGGAGCAGGGAGCGCTCGAAGATCGCCTCGAGGCCGAGCTCGTCCACGAGGCCGGCGGCGCTCTTTCGCAGCTCGGCCGGCATCTTCTGGAAGAGCTCTGAGGCTGCGATCGACTGGCCCGCCGCCGCCGTGACAGAGAGGAGGTCGGCGGTGAAGTCGTCGCCGGCGGAGAGCGCTTCGAGGTCGAGAGGCGGCGAGGAGCGATCCTCGATCCGATCCCACCAGCAAAAGCTCCCCGCCGCGACGGGCTCTTCCCGCAGGGCGCTCGTCAGCTGCTCCAAGACCCCTGCTCGGGCGAGCTCGGCATGCACCTCGCCCCGTCCGGTGATCCGGGCCCGGAGGACGAGGCTGCGCCCGCCGGCCGCCTCGGCCAGGCGGTGGCCCTCCTCGACGAGGGCCGAGTGCAGCTCGGAGAGGCTCGAGAGGCCGGAGAGGTCGACCTCGGCCAGAGAGAAGCGAACGCGGTCGCAGGCGACGTGCTCGACCGCGGCGATCCGGCCCCCCCGAACAGACACGACCATGGCTCCTTTGGCTCCGGCCTCGCTCGCCTTCCGGCTGCGGGCCTGCAAGCTGCCCGGGTAGACGATCCAAGGCTCGAGGCCGCCGGGCCTGCCCGAGAGGATCCTCGTCTCGTGGATGTGGCCGAGTGCCCAGTAGTCGAGACCGATGGACCTGAGCTCCTCGAGAGTGCAAGGCGAGTAGGAGGCATAGCCGTCGGCCGTCCCGGCGACGTTGCAGTGCAGCAGGCCGACCTGTAGGCCGCCGCCCGCCCGCGGCGCGAAACCGAGGGCGAGGTTCTCTGTCGTCTCTCGCTTGGCGAAGCTGATTCCCTGCACGGTGGCTAGGACGGCACCGCCTCGGCGGACCTCGATGGCCTCGACCTGCTCGGAGGAGAAGAAGTGTGTCCGCTCGGGCCAGGCGGAGACGGCGGACCAGCCCTCTTCCACCGGGTCGTGGTTGCCGTGGACCACGAAGGTCGAGATGCCGGCGGAGGAGAGACGCTCCAGACCGTCTCGGAAGGCGAGCTGGGCTCGGAGCCCTCTCTCGGCTCCGTCGTAGATGTCGCCGGCGAGGCACAAGAAGGCGGCCCCTCTCGCCATCGTCAGCTCGACGAGAGAGCCGAAGGCCTCGAGCGAGGCGTCCCTCAGGGCGGCCGCCACCTCGGGGGCGGTCGCCGTCAGTCCCCGGAGCGGGGCGTCCAGGTGGAGGTCGGCCGCGTGCACGAAGGTGAAGTCGCCGTCGGCCGGTTCTGCTGGCATCTCTCGGGAAGATACTCAAGGGGTGTTGGCGGGCGGCGGATGCTGCGTCCTGGCTGGGCTGTCGCTACCGTGGGCGGTGCGAGGGGGACCGACCAAGGAGGGCTTCGTGGCTGGGAGAGAAGGGAGCTCGCACACGGGCGGGGACTCCGTCGTCGAGGCGCTCGAGCGCCTCGGGGTCGAGGTCGTCTTCGGGATACCGAGCGTCCACAACATCCCCATCTACGACGCCCTGGCGCGGCGAGGCAGCATAAAGGTGGTGACGGTTCGCCACGAGCAGGCCGCCGCTGGGGCAGCCGACGCCTATGCCCGCGTGAGCGGCCGTCTCGGGGCGTTCATCACCTCGACCGGCCCGGGGGCCGCCAACGCCATGGGAGGCCTGCTCGAGGCTTTCGTCTCGGGCAGCCCGGTGCTGCATCTGACCGGCCAGATCGACAGCCGCTTCCTCGGCCAGAAGAGGGGCTTCATCCACGAGGTGCCTGCCCAGGGCGAGATGCTCGGCTCGCTCTCCAAGAGGGTGCTCACGGCCGCGACGGCCGAGTCCATCTTCGGCCTCGTCCTCGAGGCGGCCGGAGAGGCTCTCACCTCGCCGAGAGGGCCGGTCTCTGTCGAGCTGCCGATCGACCTCCAGTACGCCGAGACCGGGCCGTCGGAGGGCTCTTTCATCCCACCCGAGCCCTCTGCCGGCTTCGGCCGGGAGGAGCTCGCCCGGGCGGTCGAGCTGCTGTCGGCCGCCCGGCGGCCCCTCATCTGGGCGGGCGGCGGGGTGGTGAGCGCCGAGGCCGACCGAGAGCTCCGAGAGCTCGCCGAACGCCTCGGCGCCGGCGTGATCACGACGCCGAACGCTCGAGGGGTGCTGCCGGAGGACCACCCCCTTTGCATCGGCAACCTCCCCTGGGACGCCGAGGTGCGCCGCCTGGCGATCGCCTCCGACCTGCTCGTGGCGGTCGGGACCCGCTACCAGGCGACCAACACCGACCTGTGGCGGATGAAGCTTCCCGCCGGCATCCTCCAGATCGACGTCCGCCCCGAGGTGCCGGCCCGCAACTACCCCCCGGCGCTGGCGCTCGAGGGCGATGCCCGCCTCGTCCTCGCCGAGCTGCTCGAGGACCTTCCCGCTCGCAGCGGCTCAGACGCGCAGTGGCGCCGGGAGGTGGCCGCGGTCGCCCAGTCGGCCCGGCGAGCGCTGCGGGCCACCCTCGGCCCGCAAGAGGCCCTCCTCGACGAGACGGCGGCCGCCCTCGACGACGAGAGCGTCGTGGTGAAGGACTCGACGATACCCGCCTACACATGGGGAAACCGCCTGCTTCCGGTGCGGGCCCCCCGCCGCTCGATCATGCCGAACGGCTTCGCCATCGGGCTCGGGCTCACCCACGCCCTCGGGGCCGCCGTCGCCAGCCGCCGGCCGGTGCTGCTCATGGCCGGGGACGGGGGGTTCATGCTGGCAGCCACGGAGCTGGCGACGATCGCCCAGGAAGAGCTGCCGGTGGTGGCGGTGGTCTTCAACGACGGCGGCTACGGGATCTTGCGCAACATCCAGGAGCGCCAGTACGGACGGCGCATCGGGGTGGATCTCGGCCGCCCGGACTTCGTCGGGCTGGCCGCCTCCCTCGGGGTCAAAGCAGAGCGGGTCGCTTCGGCCGACTCCTACGGCAAGGCTCTGCGGGGCGCCCTCGAGGCCGGGCGGCCCCATCTGATCGAGCTCGACCTGGCCGCCATCGGGCCGATGGCCGTGACCTACACCGGGACCTCGAGGCCGCCGGTCGAGCCTGTGAGGTGACAGCCGGTCCGGCGGCCGGGCCCCGCCGCTGCTTGCTCAGGGAAGGACCCGGAACTCCCGGTTGGCCACGATCGTGTCGGTGTCCATCTGGGCCTTCTGCAGCCGGCCGGAGTAGTCCCAGTTCATCGACTGCCAACGGGTCATCTGGTCGAGCACCCACTTGCCGGACTGCCGGGAGCCGTTGCCCGACCGGCCGTTCCCGCCGAAGGGTAGGTGCGCCTCGGCACCCGAGGTCGAGTTGTTGACGCTCACCATGCCGGCGCTCACCCGGGAGCGGAACCGGAAGGCCCACTCCGCCGAGGTCGTGTAGATGGCAGAGGAGAGGCCGTAGCCCGAGCAGTTCGCCAGCGCCATCGCCTCGTCGAAGTCCGAGAAGCTGGCCACCCCGACCATCGGTCCGAAGGTCTCGGTGTGGGCCAGCGCGTCCTCGGGCCTGACGCCGTCGACGATGATCGGATGGCAGAAGATCCCCTTGTCCGGGTCGCCCACGAAGCCGGGCCGAGGCGAAGAGGAGCTGATGCGCCCCTTGGCCGGGCTGCCGTGGGTTGTGTGATGGGCAAGGACGAGCTGCTCGAGGTACTCCTCGAAGCGGACGGCGAAGCGCTCTTCGAGCATCGGGCCGAACAGGACCGGCGCGAAGGGGTCGCCGGCGGCGCTCGCTTGCAGGGCAGAGTCGAAGCGGGCGAGGAACTCGTCGTGCACCGACTCGTGGACGATGGCCGTGCCGAGCGAGGTGCAGCGCTGGCCGGCCGTGCCGAAGCCCGAGAAGAGGGCGCCCTCGACGGCCAGCTCCAGATCGGCGTCCGGCATGATCACCATCGGGTTCTTGCCCCCGAGCTCGAGGCAGGCGGACTGGACGTGGCGGCCACAGAGCTCACCGATCGACGAGCCGACGGCCGACGAGCCGGTGAAGCCGACCTTGTCGACGAGGTGCTCGTCAAGGGCCTGCGAGAGCCCGGCGAAGGTCTGCGGGCCGTCGGCGAAGACGACGTTGAGCACACCCTCGGGGACCCCACCTGCCGCGAAGCACTCGTAGAAGGCCGTCGCCACGGCGGCCGAGTACTCGGCCGGCTTCCACACGACGCTGTCCCCACAGAGCAGAGCGGGCACGATGTACCACGACGGCACGGCGACCGGGAAGTTCCCCGCCGTTATCACCGCGACGTTGCCCACCGGGACCCGGAAGGTGAAAAGCGCCTTGTCCCTCATCTCCGAGGGCACCGTCTCGCCGTAGAGCCGGCGCCCCTCGCCGAGGAAGAAGTCGCAGGTGTCGATGATCTCCTGCACCTCGCCGAGCGACTCGGCCAGGGGCTTGCCGACCTCGCGGGTGACGAGGCGGGCAAGGTTCTCCTTGTTGGCCTCGACGATCCGCCCCACCTCGGCGATGACCCGGCCCCGGATCGGGGCGGGCACCTCGGCCCAGGCGCGCTGGGCGGACTTGGCCGCCCGGGAGGCCTTGACGAACGTGTCGGCGCTCCCGAGGGCGACCTCGGCGACTACGTCGCTCAGGAGGGCCGGGTTGGTCGACGAGAGGCTGCCCCCCGAGTCGTCGGCGGTCGGCTTGCCCGAGATGACCGATGAGAGCTGGCGCGGTGTCATGCGGCCTCCAGCTTCGACAGGACCCGGCCGAGGGCCCCGCAACCCTGGTCGATCTCCTCCTGGCTCACTGACAGCACGGGCCGGAAGCGGACCGAGCGGTCCCCGCAGGCGAGGGCCATCACGTGCTCCTCTTCGCGAAGGGCCCGCAAGATGGTGTCGCGGCTCGCCGGCGACTCGGCGTCGAAGGCTACGAGCAGGCCGCGGCCGCGGGGGTTGAGAACGAGGGAGGGATGCTCCCGGCCGAGCGACTCGAGGTTGGCGAGCAGCCGGGCGCCCGCCCGCCCGGCGTTGCCCATGGCCCCGGTCTGCTCGATGATCTCGAGCAGCCGGGTGGAGCGGACCATGTCGGTCAGGTTCCCGCCCCAGGTGGAGTTGATCCGGCTCGAGACCTTGAAGACGTTGTCCGGCACCTCGTCGACCCGCCGGCCGGCCATCACGCCTCCGAGCTGGATCTTCTTGCCGAAGGCGACGACGTCCGGCTCGAGGCCGAGCTGCTGGTAGCACCAGGGCGTCCCGGTGACCCCGGCGCCTGTCTGCACCTCGTCGACCACGAAGAGGGCCTCGAACTCGTGGCAGAGGGCCTGCATCGCCTGCAGGAACTCGGCTCGCAGGTGGCGGTCGCCGCCCTCTGACTGGATCGGCTCGGCGATGAAGCAGCAGATGTCGTGCCGGTTGGCCGCGAAGGCGGCGCGCGCCTCTCCGAGCGCCCTCTCCTCGGCTGCCGCCAGCTCGGCGAGGTTCTCTTCGACCGGGAAGGTGACGGCCGGCGAGGAGATGCGGGGCCAGTCGAACTTCGGGAAGCGGTCCACCTTCACGGGGTCGGTGTTGGTGAGCGACATCGTGTAGCCGCTCCGGCCGTGGAAGGCATAGCGCAGGTGCATCACCTTGGTGCCGAGATCGCGAGAGCGCCCGGCGGCCTCGTTTTGGCGGGACTTCCAGTCGAAGGCGACCTTGAGGGCGTTCTCGACCGCCAGCGCCCCGCCCTCCACGAAGAACAGGTGGGGGAGCTCCGGGTCGCCCAGCACCCGGGCGAAGGTCTCGACGAAGCGAGCCAGCTCGACGGTCGGAACGTCGGAGTTGGCCGGCTTGTTGGCGGCCACCCGCCCGAGATCTGAGAGGAACTCGGCGTCGTCGGAGAGCCCGACCGGGTTGCAGCCGAGGGGCGAGGAGGCGAAGAAGGTGTAGAAGTCGAGGTACTCGGTGCCGTCCCTGGCGTCGACCAGCCAGGAGCCGTGGCTCTTCGCCAGGTCGAGCACAAGGGGGAAGCCGTCTACGAGAAGGTGCCGGGAGAGGACCGCGGGGACCTCCAACGGAGTGATCACGCCCTTGTCATCGGGGCCGGCTGCGCCGGCCCGCTCCGCTCCCTTGGCTTCCCGACCACGCTGTCGGAGAGGTGAGGACATGGCGAGGAGCCTACCGGCCACCTGGGCCGAACTACTCTTGAGGTGGCTAACGGAGGGCATATGGCTTTTGATCTGGCGTCACTGATGGATGCCCGCAGGGGCGAGAACTTCAAGCTTCACCAGCAGTTCTTGAACCCGCAACTGGCTCGGGTCCTGAAGACGATCGGTATGGACCGCTTCTACGAGAAGGGCGAGGGCTGCTACCTCATCGACCACGAGGGCCAGCGCTACCTCGACTTCCTCTCGGGCTTCGGCGTCTACGCCCTCGGCCGCTCCCACCCGGTCATAAAAAAGGCGCTCAAAGAGGCCATCGACCTCGATCTGCCGAACATGGTGCAGCTCGACTGCGCCCTGCTGCCCGGCCTGCTCGCCGAGGCCCTGGTGGCCCGGACCCACGAGAAGCTCGAGCGCTGCTTCTTTTGCAACTCGGGCGCCGAGGCGATCGAGGCGGCCATCAAGTTCTCGAAGTACGCCACGGGCCGCTCGCGGATCCTCTACGCCGAGCACGCCTTCCACGGGCTCACGAACGGCGCCCTCTCGCTCAACGGCGGCAAGGAGTTCAAGAACGGCTTCGGGCCTCTCCTGCCCGGCTGCGACGCCGTCAGGCTCGGGGAGCTTGGCGCTCTCGAACGGGAGCTTCGCCGCGGGGACGTGGCCGCCTTCGTGGTCGAGCTGATCCAGGGCAAGGGCGTCTACATGGCCTCCGAGGAGTACTGGACCGGAGCCGAGGCGCTCTGTCGCAGGTACGGGACCCTCTTCGTCGCCGACGAGGTCCAGACCGGGCTCGGGCGCACGGGGCGTCTCTGGGCGCACGAGCACTACGGGCTTCGGCCCGACATCGTCACCGTCTCGAAGGCTCTCTCGGGCGGGTTCGTGCCGATCGGGGCGACGATCACCTCGAGCGCCCTCTTCGAGAAGGTCTTCTCGAAGATGGAGAGGGCCGTCGTCCACTCGACCACCTTCGGCCGCAACCAGCTCGCCATGGTGGCGGGGCTCGCCACCTTGCAGACGATCGACGACGAGGAGATCGTCGACCGGGCCCGGGTGGCCGGGGAGTCACTCGTCAAGTCCCTCCAGCCGCTGCTGGAGAAGTACGACATGTTCAAAGAGGTGCGGGGCAAGGGGCTGATGATCGGCCTCGAGTTCGGCGAGCCCTCCTCGCTCAGGCTGAAGAGCCGCTGGAAGATGCTCGAGAGCGCCCACAAGGGGCTCTTCTCCCAGCTCATCGTGGGACCGCTGTTCAACAGGCACCGCATCCTCACGCAGGTGGCCGCCGACAACGTCAACATCGTGAAGCTGCTGCCGCCCCTCATCTGCGGTCAGGAGGAGATCGACTACTTCGTCGAGGCACTCGACGACGTCTTGAACGACGCTCACAGGAACTCGTCCCTCGTCTTCGAGTTCGGCAAGAACCTCGCCAAAAGCGCCCTTCACCGTTGAGGTCGTGAGCGAGGACGTCCTCGGTCCGATCGGCTCGGGCGACCGCGTCCTTTTGACCGGAGCCGGGGGCTTCATCGGTTCGTCCCTCGCTCGGGCGCTCGTCGAACGGGGCGCCGAGGTGGTGGCCCCGCTTCCCAAGGGAGCCGACTGCGCCAACATCGAGGGGCTGCCGGTCGAGCAGGTCGAGGCCGACGTTCGAGATGCCGGGGCGATGATCGAGGCGGCGGAGGGCTGCCGCTTCGTCTTCCACCTGGCGGCCCTCTACCGCTTCTGGGCGCCCGACCCGGAGGAGTTCTACGAGGTGAACGTCGGCGGCACGATCAACGTGCTCGAGGCGGCCCGCCGGGCCGGCGCCGAGCGGATCGTCTACACGAGCACCGTCGGCACGGTCGGCCTCGAGCGCAGCGCGCCCGGCAGGCGAGAGGGAGCCCGGCTCGCGAGCGAGGCCGACTGGCCCCGGGTGGAGCACCTCTTCGGGTACTACAAGAGGTCGAAGTACGTCGCCGAGCACGAGGTGCTGCGGGCCGGCGCCGAGGGACTCCCGGTCGTGCTCGTGCTACCGACCATGCCGCTCGGTCCGAGGGACCGGGCGCCGACGCCCACCGGCCGGACGGTGCTCGACTTCCTGAACGGGCGGATCCGGGGCTACACGGACACCTCGATGAACGTCGTCGACGTCGACGACGTCGCCGCGGGCCACCTGCTGGCCGCCGAGCGGGGGAGGCCCGGCCGCAGCTACATTCTCGGCGGCGAGAACATCCCCTTCAAGAAGATGCTGACCCAGCTGGCCGAGCTGACCGGCCTTCCGGCTCCGGCCCTGCGGGTACCGGCGCCGGCGGCTCTGGCCGCCGCCCGGCTCTCCGAGCTCATCGAGGGTCGCCTCGCCGGGCGTGCCCCGCGGGTGCCTCTCGAAGCAGCCCGCATGGCGACCACCCAGATGGTCTTCGACGACTCGCGGGCTCGTCGAGAGCTCGGCTACTGCTCTCGGCCGGCCCACCTCGCCCTCGAGCGCGCTGCCCGCTGGTTCACCGAGCAGGGATACGTGAGCTCCTCGCGCCTCGCCAAGATCAGATGGCGAGGCTGAGAGCCAGGGGCGGGCTGGCCCTCTTCCTGCTGGCGCCGGCTGCTGCTCTCGCCGGCGGAGTGGGGCTGGCCGCCTGCTCGGCCAGCCCCCAGCTCTCGGGCTCGAGCACGACCGTCTCCTCACCGAGCGTGCCGACGACCACCGTTGCCTCCGTCAAGGTTGCGGGCACCGAGGAGACCGGCTCTCTCTCTTTCATGGGGTCGGTCTCGCGTCTGGCGGTGACGGCCGTCCCCGACGGGCGCGAGTCGGCACCGCCGGCTCTTCCCGGGACGCCCGCCTACAGAAAGACGGTGCAGATCGGCTACCGCCAGCTCGGCTCGGGAAAGCCCCTCGTTCTCATCCAAGGGGAGGCTGCCACGATGGACTGGTGGTCGCCTGGCCTCTTGAGCGAGCTGGCGGGCCATTACCGGGTGACGCTCTTCGACCTGCCCGGCACCGGCTACTCGGGGCCCGCCAGCTCGCCCGTGACCGTCGACTCTCTCGCCGACCTCACCGCCGGGCTCATCTCCGAGCTGCGGATCGACTCGCCGGTCGTGCTCGGCTGGGGACTCGGGGGTCAGGTCGCCCTCGCCCTCGCCGAGCGCCATCCGGGAGTGATGGGCGATCTGGTGCTGGCCGACACAGGGGTGCCGACCAAGGGGAGCAGGCCGCTCCAAAAGCCGGCGGCCGCCCTCTTGTCGAGCGGACCACCGAGCCCGCTCCGGCTGGCGCCGCTCCTTTTCACGGCGAGCGAGAGGGCCGCCGAGCAGAGCTGGCTCTCGTCGCTCGAAAGGGAGATCCCCGATCCGATGACGGCGGCCGCCGTGGCGGCCCAGTCGCAGCTGGAGGCCAACTTCTGGCACCACACGGACCTGGTGCGGGGCCTCCGGTCGATCGACCAGCCGACCCTCGTGGTCGACGGGACGGCCGACAGGGTCTTTCCGCCGACAGACGCCGCCGCGCTGGCCGGTTCCATCAAGGGCGCGCAGCGCTACAGCTGGAACGGTGCCGGCTACGGCGCCCTCTTGGCGGAAGGCCCGCACTTCGCCCAGCTGCTGGAGGGCTTCACCGGTTGAGCTCGTCGTGCTCGTCGAGGATGAACACCGTCTGAGTCGAGCGGACCTGGGGCATGGACTGCAGTCGCTCGAGCACGACGTCGCGCAGCGTCTCGACATCGGGCACCCTCACCAAGACGACGAAGTCGAAGTCGCCGGCGGTGAGGGCGACGTACTGCGCCCCCGGCAGCTTTTCGAGCTGGTCTCGCAACTGGCGCCAGGAGCCCTGGTCGGCGTTCACCATCACGAGAGCCGAGACCTCCAGCCCAAGCTTGCGGGGGTCGGTGCGGACGGAGAACCCGGTGATCACGCCCTCATGGCGCAGCCTGGCAAGCCGTTGGTAGGCGTTGGCGCGCGAGATGCCGGCCCTCGCGGCGAGCTCGTTCACGGACCGCCGGCCGTCCTCTGTCAGCAGCTCGACCAGCCGCCGGTCGACCTCGGCGAGGCGCGGAGCGACAAGCCGTCCAGGGCCATGGCTGGCTGTAGATGCCATGGCAGACGATTCTACTGGATCGTGGCCAAAATATTGCCAAATGTCTCGACCACAGCCAGATGAGGACAGATACGTAGCTTGGCGGGGCATAATTCCGGCGGGACGTCCTCGACGAGGAGGCAACGATGGCGACCGCTAGCGGCTACTCACCAGTCATCGATTCCGGCGACGGGCTGCGAGTCGAGCTCGATCACGACCATCCCGGCTTCGCCGACCCCGAGTACCGTCGGCGTCGAGACGCCATCGCCGCCATCTCGGCCTCCCACCGACCCGGCGCGCCGATCCCCGCCGGCTCCGACGCGGTGGTCCCGTTCGAGGAGACATCGGTCGAGGACGGTCACGGCAGCCCTCATTCCGGAGGATCTCGACTGGAAGGCATTCAACGGCGAGGTCAAGCGGCGGGGCGTGGTCCTTGCCGGGGGCCAGGGCAAGCTGGCCGG
>JAJZLV010000076.1 GCA_021803215.1 Actinomycetes bacterium
CCAGCCAGGCCGGGCTCGCTTCCAATCAGCTCCCCGACCCGGGCGAGCACGGTCAGCTGCCCGGAGGTTCGAGGGCGCTCACCAAGCTCCAGCTCGAGAAGGGCTCGAGCAGCCTGGAGCGAGAGCGGACTCTCGCGAAGCCGCCACCAGCCCACAGCCATCAGCAAGGGCTCCTCCTCCGCCGCCTCGGGTAGCCCGGCCGGCTCCGGTCGTATGCCTCTGCACTCTCCGAGCGAGCTCGGCGCTCCCTTGTGCTCACGGGCGCGGAGAGCCCGGCGGACGCCACTCGGGCGGGCGAGCCGGAGAACTGGGCGAGCCCGCTCGGTTGCAGGCAGCCACTGCAAGCACCGCCGCGACCTGGCAAAGCTCATCGACGTCGTCGTCTCGGGCCGGATGCGGCCCTCTGCCGACCTCACCCAGCAGGAGAGCTTCGAAACAATCCTCGGCGCTCACCGGGCCTTCGACCGGCGCGAACCGGGTTGGACAAAGGTGGCGGCGCTCGTCTCGGAGAAATGCGGGACGCAGGTGAGCGGTCGGGCCAGCTGCGAAGCCGCGGGCCAGATCCGCTAGGCCGGCGAGCGGCCCGAGAGGATCCCGTCGGTGAGTGGATCGGGTCGCCCGCCGTAGTAGCGGTCGAGCACCTCTGAGAAGACGGCCCGCGAAGGATCTGCCCGCATGAACAGGGTCATCGAGCTCGCCACCTTCATGGCATCGAGGGCGCCGAGCACCGAGGCGGCATCGGCCCGCTCCAGTCCGAGAAGGGCGCGGCAGGCCGCCTCGAGCCGGTGGGACAGCTCCTCGTGGGCGAGGTATGCCTTCGCCTCGGCCAGGGACGAGATGGCGAAGTGACGGGCCGCCGGGCTCTGCCCCAGCCCGGCCAGCTGGGGAAAGACGAACCAGATCCAGTGCGATCTCTTCTTCCCCCGCGCCAGCTCGCCGAGGGCCCGCTCATATGAGCCGGCCTCGTCCTGGGCCTGGAGGAAGCGCTCGAGATTGAAGTCGGCCTCGCCGGCGGCCACGGCGAGAGACTATGGCCGGCGCCCGGTGCCGCCAGCGCGAGCGAGTCCTTCATAGCGAGCCATCTCGTCTCTGAAGGGGCTGAGCCCCATCGGCCCGAGCCGGAGCGCGTAGGCATGCCAGTCCTTCAGGTCGAAGCGGTGCCCGAGGCGGCGCCTCGCATCTTCCCGGCTCGAGAGGTAGGCCCGCTCGCCCGCCTTGTAGGCGATGGCCTGGCCGGGAGTCCCGAGGTAGCGATCCACCTCCGAGAGCGCCCGGTCTCGAGCGACGAGGGCCCGTTCGGTGAGGAGTGCCACGGCCATCTCGGAGTCCCAGGGTCGTCCGGAGAGATCGCCGAGCGAGCCGAGCCGGCCGAGAGCCTTCGGGACGGGCAGGTGGAGGTGAAGGCCGATGTCGAGCACCACCCGGGCCGCCCTCATCGCCTGCTTGGAGAGATACCCGAGCTCGTCGGCCGGGTCCGAGAGGGCGCCCAGCTCCTGCATCAGGCGCTCGGCGTAGAGCGCCCACCCCTCCCCGTAGGCAGAGACGAAGCCCTCGGTCCGCTGGAAGCGGCTCTGGCGGTCCACCGAGAGGACCGAGACGCCTCCCTGCAGGTGGTGCCCAGGGATGGACTCGTGATACCAGGTGGAGACGACTCGCCAGATGGGGAACCTGGTTCGACCGAGAGTCGGGTACCAGGTGATGCCGGGACGAGAGAGGTCCTCGCTCGGACGGGTGTAGTAGGGGGCTCCGGCCGATCCGGCCGGGGCGATGCGGGCATCGCAAAAGCGCACCCGCGGATCGATGTCGAAGTGCCGACCGTCGAGCATGACGGCGGCTCCTTCGGTGATGCTCCGCAACCTGGCCAAGAGGGCCTCGGTCCCCTCGATCGAGCGACCCTGCTCCTCGTCGAGAGCCGCGCCGGCCTCTAGCAAACAAGAGGCCCGCGGGACGAGCTCGCGAGCCAGCTCCTCCATCCGCTCGCCGGTCGCGAGGAGGTCTTCCAGCCCCCACTCATACAGCTCCCCGAGATCGAGCTCGGCCCCGTTGTAGAACTGCGACCAGAGCTCGTAACGAGCCCGCCCGACGCCATCCTCGCTCGGGCAGAGCGGGAGGTAGCTCTGGCGCATCCAGGCGGCCAGCTCACCGCAGGCGCCGTCGGCCACCCGGCCCGCCTCGACGAGCGCCTGCTCGTCCTCCACTCCTGCCCGCCCGGCAAGGCGGGAGGCGACGGCGGTGAACGACCCGGCTGCGAAGGTGTCGAGCTGGGCCAGCACGCCCGAGGTCTGGCGGCTCGAGTTCAGCTGACCGCCGGCCGCGTCGGATTCGAGGCTCCGTCGCCAGCTCTCGAGGGCGCCCGGCACGGCGAGCAGGCGCCGGCGAGCTGCCTCTGCCTCCTCTCTCGTGGAGGCAGGCTGCATCTCGAAGATCCGGCGGACGTCGGAGACAGGCGACCAGAGGACCGAGAAGGTCCTTTGGGCCTCCTTGGTCTCGAGGGTGGCAAGGCGCCGTTCGAGCCGCTCGGTCATGATGCTCTTCCCGATCCGGTCGACCTCGTCGCCCGGCGAGATCCGCTCGAGGGCGGAGAGAGTCCGGCGCACGAGCTCCTCCCAGGCGGCATAGTGCTCGGGCGAGAAGTCGTCGAGGGCATCGTCGTGGCCGGGGACGCCGAGACGGGTGGCCATCATCGGGCTCAGCTCGATGTGGCGCTCGACGTAGTCTTCGGCCAACGAGAAGAGCTCGGACTGACGTCTTTCTTCTGCCATCGGATCTCCCCTCAGATGAAAAGCGCCCTCGATGCCCGCTGCGAGCTCGGCGCCCTTGGCCCGCCCGGGATCCGCGGGCTGTCCCCTCCCGTCTCACCTCGAGGGTAGGCGAGCTGGCGACCGGCTTTCAGCTCGGGAAGCGAAAGAGGCTGTGGGCGGCCCAGCCGCGGGCCTTCGCCAAGAGGGGCAGCCTGAAGTTCTCCTCGATCGTGGCGAGGAGGCCGTAGTGGCTCATTGGCGCGCCCAGCACGGTGCCGGGCGGGAGCCGAGGCGTGATCACGAGGGTGAGGATGTGGCCTCCGCCGCCCGAGGGGAGCACCCGGCCGGCTGGAGTGATCGAGCGGGGATCTCCGCCCGAGCCCTCGTCCCACGTGACGAGGAGCAGCCCGCCGTCGCGCCAGGCGGCGCTGGCCGTGATCTCCCGCACCAGACCCGTGAGGAACCGCCCTGCCAGGAAGAGGGGACAGCTGTGCCCGTCGTAGCAGACATTCGGCGTCACCCACACGAACGCGGGCGTGCGGCGGGCAGGTACCTCGAGAGCCGACCTCAGCTCCGCGTAAGGGCGGAGATGGCTGCAAAGAGCACGCCGCGAGCGGACGTCTCGGTAGTAGCGAAAGGGATTGTGCTTGGCGGCGTACTCGCCGTAGGAGGTGCCGAGGTAGCAGCTCTGAGAGACGCTCTGGAAGTAGCCGTCCCACGAGAGGTGGGCGGCCTGCAGCTGTTGTGCCAGATTCGGTGCCGAGACGAAACAGGTGAGACAGTCCGAGGTGATCCCGAAGGTGCTGCCGCCGGTGAGGGCCAGGTAGTTCGGGAGGGAGGGGTGGGCGGCCGCGTAGGAGTTCGCCTCGTAGGCATAGCGGCGGGCGAGCCTGCCGATGGAGGGGTCGGCGAGAGCGGCAGCGAAAGGCTCGTTCTCCATGACGACGAGAAAGACGTGGCCGAAGCGGCGGGCCCTCTTCACGCCGGGCCGGGCGGGCGAGCTCGCCGCTGCGCTGCTCGGTGGGCCCGCCGAGCGCACAGCCGCGGGACGGCGGGCTGCCGGGCCGCCGCAGGCGCCTGACGCGACCATGAGGACGGCAAGAGCCGAGGCGACGGCTGACCGGCTGCACCGCAGGGCCCGGTGCTGCCCAAAGCGAGCCCTCGTCACCTCGGCGACCCCTAGGTGAGACAACGGAGGGCGAAGGCGACGAGCCAGTGCGACAGACCGTAGTCGGCACCGGCGACCAGCCCGAGCGAGCGGGCGGCGTTTGCCGCTGCCGCCGCCTCGAGTCCGGCGGACCTGGCGTCATCGGGACCGAGGGCGGCTGCTATCCGCCGCAAGGAGTGCGCCCGGCTCAAGTTGAGGCCATGCAGGTGAGAGGCGTACCAGTCGGCCTTGGGACCCGGGTCGGCCGGCGTCGCCAGAGCGGCTGGGAGCTGGCCGTCTTCTGGGAGGAGGAAGACTTCGAGGAAGGCCGCGAACTCATCTCGGGTCATGACCTCGGCCATGAGCTCGGCCTCGCTCAACGAGGGCGAGAGGAAGTCGGTCCCCGACGGCTCGAAGTGCGCCGCCCAGCCCCGGTCGGCTCCGAACCAGCGCCTCGCCGCCTCTTCGAGGAGGGTGGCGAGCTCAGGATCGAGGCGGCGCGCGTAGTCGAGGCCGAGTGAGAGGCAGAACGCGCTGTTGGCGTGAAGACCGTTCCTCACCGGGTAGCGGGAAGCCTCCACCCAGGCCCGGAAGCCCGCCGAGACGGTCTTGACGAGCGGCGCCAGCGCCTCTTTCCATCGCCCGGCCGTGGCGGCCGGCAGTCGCTCGACCTCGGCGGCGAGCTCGAGGAACCAGGCATACCCGTAGGGGCACTCGAGTCGGGGCAGGTTCTCGCGCTCGATTGCCAGCCGGTCGAGAGAGAGATGCTCGTCGAGCAGGGCGAGCAGGTCGTTGCGTGGTGTCATCGGGACGTTGAGGCGCACGAGACGGGCCATTGCCCAGTGCATCTCCACTGCCGAATGCCAGTCGAACGCGCCGTAAAAGCTGGGGTGCAGCGCCCGAAAGGGGCGGGACGGCTGCTCGGGGGCATCGAGCAGGACGAGCTCGAGGTGAGGGAACTCCCGTCTGACGTTCGCGAGCGCCACCTCGGAGTAGGTCTTCGCCTGCTCTCCGGTGAGAAGGCCGGCGCCCGAGCCGGCGCTCCGGCCCGTCTCGGAGATCATGGGACCGTGCTAGCGGACCCGCACGCTTCCCGAGCGCCTGAGCGGATGCCCCGAGCCGTTGAGAGCTTGCACCTCTACGAAGCTGGGACGCCCCGGCAGGTCGATGGCCGTCTCGAAGCCTCGCTTGGGCGCCCTCCCGAGCACCCTCAGCTCCCGGGGCGTCGGGCCGCCCCGCACGACCCAATGGGCGACCGTCGCCGCCCCGTTCCAGCTGACGTAGGCGACCGTGCGAGCCCCTTCGCGCCGCGCGACCACCGCCGGGGGATAGTCGGGGAGACCCGCCCAGGGGGACTTGAAGGCCCGGTAGGACTCGAGCCCGGCTCCGTCGAGATGACCGTCGAGCAGCACCTCTCCCTTCTCGTCGTACTCGGTGAAGTAGGTGGTGGTGCCCCAGCCGATGAAGCGATGGGCCCGGGGCAGGTCCTGCACGCTGCCGAGGACGACGGAGAACAGGGGCGGGTGATGCAGGTACTGGCGGACGAGCGTCGCCCGCCTGGCGGCTTCGTCGACCCGGAGGACGAGGCCCCGCGAGCGCTTCACCCGCAAGGCTCCCTCGTTGTCGAAGATCGTGTAGAGGCCGTTCGGCTGCGGCGTGACGTCGTGCTGCCAGGCGAACTCGGCGCCCGGGCCGAGCTCGAAGTCGCCCTTCTTGCCACCGAGCTGCCAGATGACCTGACCGGTCGTCCGGTCGACCTTGTAAAAGGCCCAGCACATCCGAGAGGAGATGATGAGGTTGCCGTCGGTCGGGTCGACCGCGATCGAGTTCAGGTGGAAGTAGTCCCACGGCCCTGACTTCGGGAGCTCGGCATAGGAAGCCTCGAAACCGACATGCGCGTCGCTCCGCCAGTAGAACAGGAGCTTGCCGCTTTCTATCTCGACCTCCTGCACCTCTCCGAAGAAGTACTTGCCCTGCCGGCTCCCTCCGACCGCCCGCAGGTCAGCGACAGCGGTGCCGTAGCTCGTGAACAAGGCGGTGTCCTGCGGCGTGATGAGGAAGTCGTGCAGGTCGCCCTTGAGCCCGTTGTGGCCCTGCACCGTGGCCACCTCCCTGTAGGACGTGTCGAGGATTCGGTAGTACCCCTCGCCATGCCCATCGGTGACGGCGCCGACGAAGTAGCTGAGGACCGGCTCGCCCTTGTAGCGCTGCACCCGCGTGTTGAAGGCCCGCTGCTTGGGCGTGCCGTTGTCCGAGACGGCATAGAACCAGACGATCTCCCCGTCCCGGCCGATCAGCATCGGCCCCTGCTGGCCCCTGCCGTGGCTGTCGGTGACGACGAGACCGCCGTCTTGGCCCGGTCTGTTCACGTCCAAAAGGACGCGGGGCGGATGCAGGTCGGGCCTCGAGACGTAGCTGTAGGTGGTCGAGCCCTTCTTGACAAAGGCGCTCGCCCTCGCCTCGAGCGGCCGGGCGGAAAGGAGTCGCGTGCTGCCCGAGCTGGCGCCCTCGTCGAGGAGAGCCGCCACCGCACCCACACCGGCTGCGGCTATGAGCCCTCCGAGCAGCTCCCTGCGGCCGAAGCGAACCTCTCGGTCCCCGCGCCGGCGGTGTTCGGGGGCGCTCACCGGCCCGCTCGGTGGCTGGTGGGACGCAGATGTTGCAACGAGGACTCCTCGGCGGTCACGTGGGGCCAGCTCCGACTGCTCGAGCCTGCCTTGCTTAGGGACGAATTGTAACTAGAACGCCGTCGGCCGGCTTGGACCGGCGGCTTCGCCGGCGTCCCGCTCGCCGTCGGAGGCCGGCCTTCGACGGGCGGTCGCCAGCAGGGCGAGGTAGCTCTTGGTGACCACCCCGCCGAGGACCACGTCGACCAGTCGGCCGATCTCATACAAGAGCTCGCGGCGCCGCCCCTCTTCGAGCAAGGCGTAGGAAGACTGGGTGGCGAGCATGCCGAGGTAGCCATCCCGGCTGTAGCGGGCGAGCCACCGCTCGGCTCGCACTTCCGGCGGAGCGAACAGAGCCGAGACGTCCGGGGGCTCAGCCGTCTTGCGGTCGACCCGTGACCAGAGCTGGGCGACGTCGCCTCCGAGGGCGACCGATCGGGCCATCTTCTCCGCCGTCGGGAAGGACCAGGTGCCGAGCTCGGGCGCCAGGCGTTCGTGAAGTCGCCGGACCGGCCCGGCGAAGCGGGGGTCGGTATGGCTGCCCCCGGCGACGTGGCAGTTCGTGAGGAGCGCCAAGCATCCGCCCGCCCGCAGGAGGTGGGCCGCCTTGGCGAAGGAGACGGCCGGGTCCACCCAGTGGAAGGCCGTCGCCGAGACTACGGCGTCGAAGGATCCGGGGGCGGCCTCGAAGTCCTCGAATCTCGCCGTCACCACCTCGACATTCGAGAACCGGGCGAGGTTGCCCCGCGCCAGGGCGCTGAGCGCCGCACCAGGCTCGACGCAGCAGATACTGGCTCCCGAGGGTGCCAGGTCCCGGGTCAGCTGGCCGGTGCCGCAGCCGATCTCCAGCAGCCTCGAGGAGGCGTCGAGGCGGCAGCCACCGACGAGGGCGGAGACGATCCCGCCCGGGTAGCCGGGCCGGGCCCGGTCGTAAAGAGGCGCCAGGCCGTCGAAGGCCCTACCGGCCGCTCTCGGCTCCGAGAGCCGGGGGTCCGGGGGCAGGTACGGAGTGGAGGGCTCCTCTTCGGTCACCCCGAGAACGTAGCGAACGAGGATTCCAGTGCGCGGACGACAGTCCGGCCTACGGGGCAGATGCCTGCCAGCCCTCGAGGGTCGCCGCCCGGGCGTCGACCGCTGGCGTCACGCGGCTCCTCACAGGTGGTTGAACCCGCCGGCCTCCTTCGGCGACATGGCGACGGCGACAGGATGGCGCCCGAAGTGCTCGGCGGCGGAACGGAAGTCGTCGACGAGGAGCGATGCGAGGTCCCGGTCGACCCCCTGGCGAACAAGGACCCTCTGCACGGCGATGTGCGAGGCGCCCCCGGTCAGGGTGTAGGCAGGGACCTGCCAGCCGCGGTTTCGCAGGCGGTCAGCCAGGTCGAAAAGCGTGTACCCCGGATCGGCGCCCTCGGCGATTCGCCACGTCACCGCCGGTATCCCTGTGCGAGGGTCGCTCGAGGCCAAAAGCTCGAAAGGACCGACGCGAGGTATCTGGTCGGCCAGATAGGCCCCGGTCTCGTAACAGGCCTGGTGGATCCCCTTGTACCCGACGCGTCCGAGGCGCACGAAGTTGTAGTACTGGGCGATGATCTGGCCGGCGGGTCGGGAGAAGTTGAGGTGGAAGTCCGGCATGTCGCCACCGAGGTAGTTGACGTGGAAGATCAGCTCCTCTGGCAGCTGGGCCTCGTCCCGCCAGATGACCCATCCGGCGCCGAGCGGGGCGAGGCCGAACTTGTGGCCGGAGGCATTGATCGACTTCACCCTCGGGAGGCGAAAGTCGAAGAGCACGTCGGGGGCGCAAAAGGGCGCCAGGAAGCCGCCGCTGGCGCCGTCGACATGGATGTCGACGTCGAGGCCGGTCCTCTCCTCGATCTCGTCGAGGCAGGCCGAGAGCTCGGCCACCGGCTCGTAGCTGCCCGTGTAGGTGACCCCGAGCGTCGGGACGACGAAGATGGTGTTCTCGTCGACGCGAGACTCCATCTCAGCGGGAGTGAGGCCGTAGCAGGAGGGCGCCATCGGCATCTCTCGCAGCTCCACGTCCCAGTAGCGGGCGAACTTGTGCCACACGACCTGGACAGGCCCGCAGACCATGTTCGGACGGTCGGCCGGCTTCCCCGCCTTCGCCCGCCTGGACCGCCAACGCCTGAGAGCCGCCATGCCGGCCAGCATGGCCGCCTCCGAGGAACCGATCGTCGAGGTCCCGACCGAGTTCTCCGCTTCGGGGGCGTGCCAGAGATCGGCCAGCATGTGGACGCAACGGCGCTCGATCTCGGCCGACTGGGGGTACTCGTCCTGGTCGATGAGGTTCTTGTCGATGGCGAGGTCCATCAGGGCGTGCACCTGCGGCTCCTCCCAGGTCTGGCAGAAGGTGGCCAGGTTCTGCCGGGCGTTGCCGTCGAGCAAGAGCTCGTCCCGTACGACCTGGAAGGCGATGTCCGGATGCGTCGCGGCCTTCGGGAAGCGGTACTTCGGGAGCTCGTGA
Source organism: Actinomycetes bacterium (assembly GCA_021803215.1). GTDB lineage: Bacteria > Actinomycetota > Acidimicrobiia > Acidimicrobiales > Bog-793 > JAJZLV01. Next base: position 9,037 of record JAJZLV010000076.1, read on the forward strand.
GCCAGCTCTGCCGAAGCGAAGACGCAGTCCGAGAGCTGGTCACGCACGTGCCGGCGGTTGTGAAGTGCCATGTGGTCTCCGTCCAGTAGGGCGATCCCTGTCTATCGCCTCCCGCTTGCGAAAGCGCTGCGCGCCGCCTTGCTCGCTCGGGCCCAGGCCGAGGAGCTCTGCGAGCCGGGCCGTGACAGCGAGAAGGGCGCAACTGGGCCCGTTCGCAAGGTGTGCGCCCGAAGGCCGCCTACCGCTCGTGACGGGAGGGTGCTTTCGCTGCCGGCGTGCCAGGTGAGCGCCCGCATGATCCTTGTCGAAGAGCCGGTACCGCGGAGTGGGGCCCTGGACCCTGCGCCCGGGTCTCCTGACGACCAGCGGGCCCATCCCGGACCGGCAGGTGGCTTCGCAGCCAGAACGGGCGGCAAAGGCCGCCCACAGGGTCCCACGGGTCGAGGCCGGGTTCGGCTCGACATGAGCCGAACCCGGACCAAGCTCCGCCGGCTGCTCGCGGACCCCAAGGTGACCACCGTGGTGGTCGAGCGCCGCGACCGCCTGAGACGCATGAACACCGAGCTGGTCGAGGCGGCGCTGTCTGCGTCGGGCAGACGCCTGGCAGTTCTCGACGCCGGTGAGGTGGACGGCGACCTCGTGCGAGAGATGGCCGAGGTCCTACGGGCTTCTGCGCCCGGCTCCACGGCCACCCTTCGGCGAGGAACCGGGCCCAGACGGCCCTCAGGTGCGTCGAACAGGCCCTGGGGCCGATGGGGCTCTGTCGTACCCTCCGGCGAACATGGCCCGCGGAGCCGCTAGGTCCGCCACCCTCAAAGCTGTCGCACAGGCGCCCGCTCTCCCCAGGATGCGCCCCGGCAGCCGCCTTCGCCTGAGCCAAAACGACATGGTGGTGCTCGCCTGCCTCGACCAGCACTCGAGCCGTCTCCAGGGCCGGGAGATCGCCCGGCGCTGCGAGGCGGGGCAAGGTCACGACGAGGTCTTCTGGGCAACCGCAAGCAAGTGCTCACCTCGAAGTGCTCGTCCGCGCCGGTCGGCGTGGCTCACCAAGCTCTCCAACAAGGCCCACGCCGCCGCCCGTCGGGGTCGACCTCGGCCGCTCGCTGGCAAGAAGCAGGCGATCCGAGCGACCAGGGAGAGCCTCGCTCCCTTGCTGCACAGCGCGTCCGAGCGCCAGGTGTTGCTCGCCCGAGAAGCGGTCGCCGCGAAGCACTCGGACAGGCGACCCCGTCGGATGATCGTGTCGACCCAGGGCTCCCAGCCGGCGCTGGGCCAGCCGGCACTGGGCCAGCCGGCGCCTGGCGGCTTCCGTCCGGCCGCAGACCGATCCTCCGGACGCCGTCCCAAGGCCCCGAGAGAGCAAGCAGTCCGAGCTCTCCCGACCGAGAGCTCCCTAGGCTGGCCCGCGGAGCACCTCAGTCCTGAAAGGGGCGAGCATGCCAGAGAGCCAAGACCGTGTCAGCCTGCCCGGCAGCGAGCGCGCTCCGGCCCCTGGCGCCCGCCCGCTCGGCCCGGTGGACAAGGACGAGCCGGTCCGCCTCACGGTCATCCTGCGACGTCGCGCCGAGCTGCCCGACGACGTCCTGTCCGGCGAGCGGCAGCTCGGCATCGAGGAGCTCCGCCAGGCCCACGGTGCCAACCCGGCCGAGATGAGCCGGGTGGCCGAGCTCCTTCGAACGGCCGGAGCCGAAGTCATCGAGGCGGACCCGGGAAGCCGAAGACTGGTGGCGCACGGGACCGCCGGCCCGCTCGCCCGGCTCTTCGGTACCACCCTGCAGGCCGTCGAGAGCACCGACCCAGGCAGCGGGCAACCCGTGCGGCACCGACAACGCGTCGGGCCGCTCAGCCTCCCGGCCGAGTTCTCCGGCATCGTCACGGCCGTGCTCGGCCTCGACGACCGACCGCAGGCTCGGCCCCACCTGCGGGCCATCGCTCCGGAGGCGGCCCAGTCCTCCTTCACCGCCGATCAAGTGGCCAGGCTCTACGACTTCCCGGGCGGGACCGATGGCAGCGGTACGACGGTCGGGGTGGTCGAGTTGGGCGGCGGCTACTCTTTCTCGGACCTCACGAGCTACTTCGCCGCTTTGAACCTGGCCCTTCCGAGCATCACGGCCGTCGGGGTGGACGGAGCTGGCAACGCTCCGGGCGTCAGCCCCGGGGCGGACAGCGAGGTGGCTCTCGACATCGAGGTGATCGGGGCCGCTGCTCCGAAGGCTGCCCAGCGGGTCTACTTCGCCCCCAACACCGACGCCGGCTTCCACGACGCGGTGGCGAGCGCCGTGCACGCCTCACCGACTCCCGTCGCCATCAGCATCAGCTGGGGCGAGTCCGAGGACTCCTGGACCCCCCAGGGGAGGGAGGCCCTTGACGAGGCCGTGGCCGACGCCATCGCTGTCGGCATCACCGTGACGACCGCCGCCGGCGACAACGGCAGCTCCGACGGCATCTCTGACGGTCAGCCGCACGTGGACTTCCCCTCTTCGAGCCCCTATTCCCTCTCGTGCGGAGGAACCCGCCTCGAGGCCGATCCGTTGCGGGGGATACAGAGAGAGATCGTCTGGGACGACCTCCCCCTCGGCGGGGCCACAGGCGGTGGCGTGAGCGACGTCTACCCGACTCCGAGGTGGCAGGCCGCCTTGTCGCCGAGGCGAGCCGGCACCGCGATCGCCGGTCGGGGCGTACCAGACGTGGCAGGGGACGCATCGCCCGAGACCGGCTATCTCGTGATGGTGGACGGCATCCAGCAGGTGGTCGGCGGCACCAGCGCGGTGGCGCCGCTCTGGGCGGCGCTTGTCGCCCGCCTCGCCCAGGCGCTCGGGCGTTCCCTCGGCTTGTTGCAACCGGCTCTCTACCAAGGAGCTGTGCCAGGGTCGTCGCCCGCCGGCTTTCGCGACATCACCTCGGGCGACAACGGCGCCTACAGCGCCGGGCCGGGCTGGGACCCCTGCAGCGGCCTTGGCTCGCCCGAGGGGAGCGCCCTTCTCTCGAGGATCAGCAAACCTGCCGGCTCTGCCTGACTGGACGCCCGGGTGGCGACAGCCGCGACCGGTGGGCTCTGTCGGTCGCAGATGACCGAGTTGGCTGACCGCGAGCCCTGCCAGCCCACCGAGGAGGCGGTGCCAGGTGGCAGCGAGAGCGTCGATTGCCAGCGCCTTCCCCGGGCGCGGCGGGACGATCCGCATGAGCAGCCACCTGCCGGTGCCGCACAGGTTGAGCTGTCGCACCAGGCGCCCCCGCGGGCATCGATGCCGGGCGGAGCTCGACCCCCTATCTGAGGAGGGGGCTGCCTCGCCCGGCTTTGCGCCGCACGAGCTCGCTCTTCGGGCATCGGGCGCCTCTGGCGCTCGGGCCGGAGCGGCAGCTGCTGCAGACCCACTCCCCTCCGGGGGGACGCCACATCATCGAGCTGCAGACCGGGCAGAGTGCCTCGCCCTGGCTGCATGCCCAACTGGCATAGCGGGCGGACGACAGTGGGCATCCCCGCCCGAGACAGACCGCCTGGGTCGGGTCTCTCTCGAGGGCGCTCACCGGGCATACAGGCAGGCAGTCGAGACAGTCGTTGCAGCGCAGCGGGTCGACAATGTAGGTGACGAGGAAGTCTCCTGATTGGTAGATGGCGGCCGACCGACATGCCATCTCGCATGCTCCGCAGCCGATGCAGCTGTCGAGAACCCGGAGAGCCACCGCGAGGCTCCTTCCGATCAGCTGACCATCAGCTGGTGACCAAGGGAGTCGAACAGCGTCTGGAGGGTCTCCGCATACCGGAAGAACTTGTCCCTCCCGAGAGGGTCGGGCGACGAAACCTTGAGAGGCGTCTCGGCGATCGTGAGAGCGTTCAGGGTGTGGGCGCTGTCAGCCCGGCCGTTTCGCAGGATGTTGCGGATCATCTCCTGCCAGCTATCGAGATCACCCTCGAGAGTGGCGTCGGCGCCGAAGGCGTCGAGGTCGTCAAGCTCACCCTCGAAGGAGACGTCGTAGCCGTCGAAAGACAGGCCGTAGGAACGGGCCCGTCCGTCGTCCAACACCTTGAGCACCAGCCGGAAGTCGGCGAATCCCAAGCGCCGGTAGAGATCCGGGCGAGCCCCGGTGTCAGCCACCATCTGGTCGAACCAGGCAGGGGAGGGGAAGGTCGTCTCATCAGTCATGCCGGCACCTGTGCATCTAGGCCGGTCAACATCTGGGACGGCAGCTTCAGCCGCCCACGACGCGGCAGCCCTGCATACTCACAGCGCTGCAGGTACTCCGCGATCACCCGACCCCGCAGCAGGTCGGCCCCGGCGAGTCCGAGGTCCTCGGCCGCCTTCCTCGAGCCTGCGAGCAGGAGCGTCGTGGGCTCCACGACCTCAGGGGTCGAAAAGAGCATCCCGATGATCTCCTCGCCCTTGTCGAGGTAGCCGTGATAGTCCTCGGCCAGCGAGGGATCGCGCTCGAGCCGGTAGCGAAGGTGCATAGTGCCGTAGGCAACATGGCGAGCCTCGTCCTGCATGCAGAGGCGGAAGATCTTCTTCTCGACCGGCGACGGTGCGATGAGCTCCCCGGCCCGGAAGAGCGAGAGGACGATTCCCTCTCCGAGCAGGTGCATGAGAGCCGAGCCCTCGTCGTAGCTGTCGGCGTCGAGGATCAACTTCAAGAAGCGCTCTACGACCGCCTTGGCCTTGCCGAGACCTCCACCGTTGGCGAGCGCCCGCTTGCGGAAGACCTCGGTATGGCGCGCCTCGTCCATCACCTGGGTGCAGAGGAACATCTTCGCCTCGACGAAGTCGTGGTTGATCCGCCACACCCACTTGGCCGGAAAGTCCGACGCCACCATCTCGACCTCGGAGAGCACCGTGCTCAGCTGACACATGGCATGCTCGAGATCTGGATCGAGCTCGGGCAGCTCGCCCCAGGGGATGTCCCTGGTGGCACTCCACTGCCGGCTCACCGCCTCCTCGTAGAGGTCGAGGAGGTTGTCGGCCCACACCTCGGACTTCTCATTGATGGTGTAGCCCATGTCCGGGACATCAGGGTCGACCTCAGAGCCCCTCGGCGCCATCGTCCGGCGGGGCGGGTGGTCCGGCACATCACCGTAGGAGCCGACGGCGATGTCCCTCAGGGTGAGGCCGACCTTGCTCGGCCGGGCGCGCACCCCCCACTCTGAGCGGGTCTGCTCCAGCCATCCCCAATCGAACCGGCCCTGTTGAGCCCGCTCGAGATAGGCGGAATCCACTGAGTCGACTGTCATCGTGACCCTCCTCCCATTGCGCGGATCGAACCTCTGTCCCCGTGGTCGAAGACGTTCTCTGCCACGTGGGTGAAGCTGCGCAGCGTGCGGCTCGAAGGGTGCTTCAAGGTGACGGCGTGGGCACGGCTCGGGGCGGAGTCCGCCCAGAGTGCCATCCGGATGGCGAGGAGGGCGGCGCCCCCGCTGTGCCAGGGCCACAGGACGTCGTCGAGCGGCGACCACCGGGTACGGAAAGCGCTCGCCGGCAGAGCCTCCAAGAACCTGGCGACCTTGGCCATGTCGTCGAGGCGGTGGGCTTGGAAGCTCTCGACCAGCACGTCGAGGAGCTGCTCGGCTCCCTCTCCGGAGCCATCTCGCGCGACGGGCGGGCCGCCCTCCCTCTTGCTCTCCTCCCAGGAGCGCTGGAGGAGGGCGTGGAACGCAAAGCCCTCATGGAGACGAGCGGCGAGCGGACCTCCACCCTGGGCCCGCTTCAGGATCGGGCAGAGAACGCCGCTCTCGACCGAGTCATGGATGGCCACGGCTGCCAGCAGCCGCTCGCCCGCCCTCTCGCGCTCCGCGCCGGTGGACGCGGCGCCGAGGTCGTCGGCAAAGCGTGCGACCGAGCCGTCGAAGACCTCGAGCACCCGGCGGACCGAAGGCGCCTCGCCATGGGCCTCGCTCTTCAGCGCCTTGACGATCTCGCTGCGTGGAGAGCGGCCGGACCTGTCGTCGTGGAGAGGACCGAAGTGAGCCTGGCGCCATCCGGCCAGGCTCTCGATCACCCGCCCGCACAGGTCGCAGTCAGCCCGCTCTCCCGTCTCGCTCTCCCTCAGGCTGATGCTCAGCGCCTCGATCACCTGCTCGGCTTCCGTCCCAGCCACCGGGTAGAGGTTGTGCGGGGCCACCTCACTGCTGAGCGCCTGGAAGGACTGAAGCAGCTCGGACTTCCTGTCGTGCCCGCACCGCACCCGGTCGGCCAACGCCAACCCGTCCGGCAGCCCGTTGAGGATGGGGCAGACACCTTCTCGCGGCCCGGTCTCGGGCATCCCGACCGCTGGGCCGACGGCCTCCCGCAGGACCCGAACGAGATCGAGGCCGATCGAGAACTCGCTCCCCTCGCCGACGCCCGAGGCGTCGGGGAACACGAGCTCGCGCGGCAGGCGGGCGGCGACTCTTTCCAGCTCGGCCGTCCTCACGAGAGGCGAGCTCGCTCGCCTCGGGGCGTCTCCGGCCGTCCGGCTTTGACGCCGGCCGTAGCGGCGGTGGACCTGCAGGGCAGCCTTGAAGGCGGCGAATGCCACGACGCCGAGCAGGAGGCCCGGGAGCATGAGCGGCGCGAGAAGCACCGCGCAAGCTGCCAAGGCCGTGAGCAGCACGACAAGAAGACCCATCTCACGACCTCCAACCCTCTCTGTCGGAACCCTGCCTCGGTCTCTCGCCGAGCAGTGGCCCAACCCCACCAGCCCCAAGCGGCCGCCGGCCTGCAGCGCCGCCGTTGACACCTGATCTCAGAGCTCGCACCCTCAGTCTCCTCCCAAGAGAGACTGCCGTCAACTAGGTAACTCTACGTATTGTTTAAAGCTATATGTAAAATGCTGAGGCCGTCCCGCCTGCGGGGGGCCGCCGCCGGGATGCTGCCGGGGAGGATCCCCGCCTGTCCTGGGCCAGCCGGCCAAGCCTCGCATCCGGCCTGGCCGCCGAAGCCGCCGGCGCGATCGTCGGCTCGAGCCGCTCCTTGACCGGGCCGGGTGGAGCCCCGGCATGCCCGAGCTCAAGGACTCGCTGGCGCACCGGGCACCGCGGCAGCCGTCGGACGAGCCCGGGGGCCGACAGGCGCCTATGGAGGCCGGCTTGGAGATCGAGACCGGCCATCTGGCCGGCTGCCGAGAGGACCACGACCAGGCCCCTTTGCTCCTCGCCCGGCTCCTCGGCCACCGGGTTTCCTTGGGCGCGGCGCGATCCGCTGTGAGATCTCCGGAGCTGCCGGCCTTGATCCGCGCGGCTTGTGCCCTCCAGCCCGCCGGTACCCGTTGCGACAAGGTGCCGCTCTGCGGGGAGGAGTCCCAGGACCTCGAAGCTGCTCATGGTCGATGAGCCAGACAGTCCATGAGCCAGACAGCCAAGGAGCCAGACAGCCAAGGAGCTCGAGAGCCAGACGGCGAGAGGCCTCCGGGCCGGGAGTCCCACCTCAACGAGGTGGAGCGCTCCAGCAGCTCTGAAAAGACCTCTTCCCAAAGAGAACAACCTATGAAAGGATGTGGCAGATCAGAGGGACGGAGGCAGGACATGTCGTCTGGTGGGACTTCCCGGCCAACTGGCAGCACCCGGCGCCGGGTCGGCACCTTGGCAGCGCTGCTGCTGGGTGCGGCCGGCACCCTCGTGGCGGTCGGAGCCCCCGCCGGGGCCTCCCAGGCACGGGGACCCGCGCCGGCCGGCCGGTCGGGAGCTGCAAGACCCGGCTCGGGAGTTGCCACTCCTCCCTTCCGCGTGAAGGTGATCGGCCGGCTGCCGGACGGTCGCGCCAAACTGAGCGCTGGCAGCCCGACCGGCCTCTCGCCGTCAGCGATCCAGTCCGTCTACAACCTCTCGGGACTCTCCGCCGGCTCGGGAGCCGGCTCGGGGCAGATCATCGCCATCGTCGACGCCTACCACGACCCGAACGCCCTCTCGGACTTGAACACCTTCAATTCCCAGTACGGCTACCCGGCACTCGCGAAGTGCTCCTCGCTCACGCAGTCAGGTCCCTGCTTCGAGCAGGCTGACCCGCAGGGCAAGCCCAAGGTGAACAGCGGCTGGGCGCTCGAAGAGTCGCTCGACATCGAGTGGGCCCACGCCGAGGCCCCAGCGGCAAAGATCGTCCTCGTGGAGGCAGCCAGCAACAGCGACACCAACCTGTTCAACGCTGTGAGCTACGCCAACAGCCTCGGGGCCACCGAGGTCTCGATGAGCTGGGGCGGCTCGGAATCCTCGAGCGAGACCAGCTACGACGGCGACCTTGCCCACAGCGGTACCCTCTACACCGCCTCGGCGGGTGACAGCGGCCACGGCGCCGAGTACCCGGCCGCCTCTCCCAACGTGGTCGCGGTCGGCGGCACCACGTTGAACGGCTGCAGCGGCACCTCCTGCTCCGGGTTCACGAGCGAGACGGCCTGGTCGAGCTCGGGAGGGGGCATCTCCTCTTACGAGTCGATCCCGTCATACCAGGCGGGCTACACAGGCCCTGTCTACGGCGCCTCGACGATAAGCGGTCTGACGGGCGGTCAGAGAGGGATCCCGGACGTCTCATTCGACGCCAACCCGAGCACGGGGGTCTCGGTCTACGACAGCACCCGCTACGAGGGCCAGTCCGGCTGGTTCACTCTCGGAGGGACCAGCGTCGGAGCGCCCAACTGGGCCGGCATCCTCGCGGCCGGCCAGGCGGCTGGCCAGACGGCGCTGCAAGGAGACTCGAACATCTACGGCGGTGGCTACTCGACCAACCTGCGAGACATCAAGAGCGGCACGAACGGCAGCTGTGGCACCGACTGCACGGCGGGGCCCGGCTACGACCTCGTCACCGGTCTCGGAAGCCCGATCAACTACCCGTAGGCCGCCTCTGCAGCGGCTCCAGGACCAGCGAACTGACCCCTGACGCGGTCTTCCTTCAGCTACCTCCCAGACCGCCAGTGGCGCGGCGTGGCAATCCAGTTCGCCTCGCAGCAGGCCACCGCAGGGCCCGGAGCTCCGTCGAGCCGTCCGCGGGCGCTGCGGTGCTCGATGGTACGCAACAACAGCTCCAGCTCGTCTTGGCATCTTCCGCTGGCCGCCGGGTGCCACGGGCTCATCTCCCCGAGGCGGACAACGGGCTCCTCGATCCAACGCCGCCACAGGAGCAGGCGAGGATCGCCATCCGCGACAGGAAGTTCCTCCTGGCTGAGGTCATGATCCTGCTGCGAGGAACGGGCGCTCGTTGCGCACTCGTAGAGACCTGCCAGCAGCCCGGGCCCGCCAGCCTCTTCGCCGTCAGCCGCCCTTTACCGGCACCGGTCCCTGCTCTCGCGGCCCACCTTCCCCCTCCTCGGCGCCTGAGGCCGTCGACCCTTCTAGGCTGGAGCGGCGATGACCTCGGCCCTCGAGCAAGCCCTGCAACTCAAGAGGTCGGGCCGGCTGGACGAGGCGGTCATCGCCCTCGAAGGTGCGCTGGCCCAAGCACCGCACGACGGGTTCGCGCTCGGCCACCTGGCCGAGGTGCACTTGAGGCGAGGCCGGATCGACGCCGCCGCCGCCGCGCTGGACCGGGCCGAGGCTGAGGTCGGCACGACCGCCTTCACGGCCCGCCTTCGCGGTGACCTGTTGGTGAAACGGGGCGACTACGCCGGGGCGGCCCGCTCCTACGCCGACGCGGTGGCGCTCGGTGAGACCGGCACCTGGTCGCTGGTGCGCCTGGCTCGCTGCCGCCTGCGTACGAAGGACCTCGAAGGGGCCCGGGGGGCGGCCTCCGAGGCGCTTGAGCGGGAGCCGTCGTCGGCCGAGGCGTGGACAGTGCTGGGCGATCTGGCCCTACGCGAGGGGCGCCTCGACGAGGCCGAGTCGATGTACGGGCGGGCACACGAGCACGCCCCCGCCGACGGGTGGGCCTACGCCAAGCTGGTGGAGGTCCGCCTGAGACGGTTACCGGCGGAACGGCGCGAGCGGGAGATCGAGGTGCTGCTCAAGACCACCGGCCGGGACAACGAGCACCTCCTTGGCGTGCTGGCCCGCCTGCGACGCGAGAGCGGCGACGACGAGGCCGCGGCCCGGGCCTGGGCGCAGCGCGCCGCCCGCACGGGGGACCTTTTCGCCCGCGAGCAGGCAGCGTTCGCGCTGCGCCGGGCCGGCCAGCTCGACGAGGCCGCCCGGGCGCTCGGCGCCTGCCTGGTCGACGATCCCGACAACATCATCCTGTTCCAGACCTACGTCCGCATGCAGCGCGAGCGCGATGCCCTCGAGGATCTTCGTACCACGCTCGAAGCGGCGCTCGGGCGCGCTTCGGCGCGCCGGCGGGGCGCCTACCTCGGGCAGCTGCGCCGGCTGCCCTCGCCGCTTGAAGGTGGCGACTCCGGGCTCGAAGCCGGCGACGGCGAGAAGTGACCAGGACCGAGCGGGCCGAGCCCGCCCTCGGCGACCTGCTCGACCTCGCCCAGGTCGACACCGTCGTCCGTCTCGACGGCAGCGACGGGCGTCTCGGGGAACTGGTCCTCACCGGCGACGTGGTGGCCAGCCTGACCCAGATCCTGGCCGCCGCCGCCGGTGAGGGGGGCGCCGGATTCTTCGTGGTCGGCCCGTTCGGGTCAGGCAAGTCCCACTTCCTGGCTGCTGCCGGGGAGCTGCTGGCCAGGCCGGGCGACCCGGCCGTACCGGCCCGATTGGCGAGATCCGCCGAGGCGGTAGCCCCTTTTACTCCGGTGGCCGTGCCGCTGGTCGACTACCGGTCCACCTCCGCTTTGGACGACGTGGTGGCCGAGAGGGCCCGGGCGGCGCTCGGCGCCTCCGGCCCGCCCGGCGGGGTCGACCGGCGGGCCACTTGGGACGGCCTGCTCGACGCCACCCCCGGACACAGCCTGGTGCTGCTGCTCGACGAGCTGAGCGAGTGGCTGCGGGCCAAGCAGGGGCCGGCGCTGACCGAGGATCTGCGGTTCTTGCAGTTCCTCGGGGAGTGGGCGGCCGAGCGGCGGGTGATCGTGCTGGCCGCCCTGCAGGAGAGCATCGAGGAGGTCGCCAACGTCTCCCGCCGGGAGCTGGCCCGCATCCGGGATCGTTACCGCCCGCCGCTGGCCCTGTCCATGCGCCACGTGGAGGATCTGGTGCGTGCCCGGCTGGTCCAGCTCCGACCGGGCGCCGACGAGTGGATCGCCCGGGCCCATAAGGAGCTGACCGGGGCGTTCCCGTCCTGGCCGGTGGACGCCGAGCGCTTCGCCCGCTGTTACCCGTTGCATCCCGACACGCTGTCGCTGCTCGAAGGTCTGCGGTTCCTCTTCTCCCAGCAGCGCGGCGTGGTGGACTTCGTCTGCCGGCGGCTGCGCGACGCCCTAGGGCGAGGTTACGCCGAGCTGATCACCCCTGATGAGGTGTTCGACCACTTCCGGGGCCGGTTGCTCGAGCGGCCGGAGACCGCAGCGCTGGCGGAAACCGTCGTCGCCTACCACGAGCGGGCCGCCGATGAGCTCTTGGACCCGGAGGACCGGCTGCTGGCGTTGCGAACCGTCAAGCTGCTGTGTCTCCTCTCCGCCTCCCCCCTCGAGCGGCCCCGTCGAGCGGCCGAGCTGGCCGCCATGTTGTTGGTGCAGGTGAGCGATCTTGACCCGGCTGCCAACACCGCCTACCTGGAAACCGCCGTGCTCGGCCCGCTCGTCGAGCGCGGCGCCTACGTCGTCACCTCTGCCGACGGCACCTACTCGGTGGAGGCCCAGGCCGATGCGGTCGTGATCGCCCGCGACCGGGTCGAGCAAGCCCGCGCCGAGACCAGCCCGGCGGACCGCCGGATGGTCGCCACGCTGACGGCGCTCGGCTCGTCGGCCCAGCTGCCCCTGCAGCTTCTCTCCGAGCTGGGCCCGAGCCGGCGGGACGTCATCTGGCACAACACGCTGCGGGCGGTGCTGGTCGCCGGCGCGCGGCTGCTCGACCTCACCCCGGCGGATGCCGCCGAGCTGGTCGAGCAGGCCCAGGCAGTCGGAGCGGAGGGCTGCCTGCTCGTCGCCGAGGCCGAGCCGGTCGACGGGCCGGCCGCCGCCGAGCGGGCCGCGGCCCTGGTGTCGGAGCGGCTGTCGGTGTGGGTGCCGGCTCCGTGGCGGCCGGAGGAGGTGGGCACCGCCGTCGAGCTGTGCGCCAGGGCTCGGGTGCTGGAGGCGTGCCGGGAGGAAGGACGCTCCGAGCTGGTCGAGGTGCTCGAACGCAGCGCCGACGCCGACCGTGCGCTTGCGAGGGACCTGCTGCGCCGGGTGTACTTCGAGGGCTCGCTCCTGCCCGGCGGGATCGATCTTGCGGCCCTGTCCGGCCTGACCTTCGATCGTCAGCTGCCGTCGCTCGTAGACCCTCTGCTGTCGGGACTGCATCCCCGCCACCGGGAGGTGGCGCCGAGAGGCGAGCTGGTCGGCGACCGGCTCCTGCGCCAGCTGGTCGAGGATGTCATCGTCCCTGGGCGGCTGAGCGCCCCGGCTCTGGCCCGCGACCGGCTGCGGCCGCTGGTCGAGGGCTACCTGGTCCCGCTCGGGCTGGCCCGGCTGCGCGCCGACGGGGCGCAGGTCGCTCCGGACCCGGCGCGCTCGCCGGCGGTGGCCGAGCTGCTGGGTCTGGTGGGCGACTCCGAGCCGGTGGCCGGCCCAGAGTTGTTGGCCGAGCTGGCCGCCGGCCCACTCGGCCTCACCGGACCCGAGGCGGTGCTGCTCCTGAACGCCTGCGTCCAGACCGGACTGGTCGAGCAGTGGCGAGGCCGGCGCCGCAGCCAAGAGCCGTTCCTGTCGGTCACCTCGGCGGACAGGTTCGGTCCCGGCGAGCTGGTCGGCACGACCGTCCGGGCGGCCGTGGCCGAGCTGAGCCCGCTCACAGGCACCGGGCCGTTTGAGCCGTGGACCACGGCGGTGCAGAGCGAGGCCTGGGAGAGAGCCAAGAGCTGGCTGGCACAGCGCCGCGAGGATCTCGCCGAGGTGCGTTCGGGTTTGGCCTACCTGGCCGAGGTGCCTGCCTTCTCGACGGTCGACACCGCCGAGGTCATTGCCGATGCAGAGGCGGTCGGTGCGGTCGTCGAGAAGGTCGACCCTCGCTCAGGCGCTCCGGCGGGGCTGGCCGCCCTGGTCGAAGCGACCGCCGGCCACGAGGACCTCGCCGCGACGGGGCGGCGGCTGGCCGCCCTGGCCCGCTTCTTGCGCGACGACCTGCGCCGGGTGGAAGAGGCCGTCGCCTACGTAACCCACCCGGAGCTCACCGTCCCGGCCGATGACGAAGCTCTGCCAGCGCGAAGAGCCGAGGTCCAGGCGGCCGTCGACGACATGCTCCGCTTGGCCGCCGCCGACCGGGTCGACACCTTGCTCTCCGCCTTCCGGGATTTCCGCTCCTCCTACCTGGCGCTCTACCAGCAGGCCCACGACAGCTTCCAGCAAGCCCTCGACCCGGAACGGGTGACGGCCGTGCGTGACGACCCCGCCTACCAGGCGCTCGTCCACCTCTCGGCCATAGGAGCGCTGGCCGTGCCCGACGACCGGATCAAGGTGGATCGGCTCCTCGCCGCCGTCCCCTCCGCCTGCCGGCGCCAGGTGGCGGTGGAGCTCAACTGGAAGCCCCGCTGCGGGTGCGGCTTCGAGCTCGGCGACCGGCCGGTCGCCTTCGACCCGGCAGAGGTGATCGCCGTGGTCCGGCACGGCCTCGAGGAGTACCGCCTCGAGCTGGCGCGCCCGGAGGTGGCCAGCCGACTGGAGGCCGCCGCCTCCGACCTGGCCCGCCTCGGCCGCGACGAGCTGGCCCATGACCTGACGCGCCTGACGCACGCCGAGACCGACGAGCTGATGCGGCTGGCCTCACCAGAGCTGGTGCGCACGGCCGGCGAGGTGCTCTCCGGCAGTCAGATCATCACAATCCGGGACCTGGCCGCCCTCCGGGAGAACGTGATCGGTCGCCGATACCCCCGGCGCAGGCTGGCCGAGATCATCGAGGCGTGGGTCGATCCCGATGGCGACCTGCCCCCGGGCGGGTTCGTGGAGATCGTGGACAGCACTGACCCTGCCGGAACAGCCCCGGCCGCCCCCCGGTCGATCCCGGTTGGGGGGTCGGCCACCGCGGCCTTCCTGGCCAGGCGGTTTCCTGGGCTGGCAGCGCTGCTGCCCACCCGCCAGGCAGGCGACGCTTTTTGGCTGTCGGCATGGTGGGCCGGCCACCCGGCGCCGCCGGCATGGCTGCCGGCCGGCTTGCTGGACCAAGCAGACCGTCTGGCCGAGGCGGCCGAGGCGGCCCGAGCGGACCGCGGCGCCCTGGCCGAGCTGGCCGACCTCGACAGCCGGGTGGGGCCGGCGACGCTCGCCGGCAAGCAGATGGCCGCCTGCTTGGACCTGGGGTCCCGCCCGGCGGGCGAGATCGCCACGCTTTTGAGCCGCGAGCGGCTGCTGCGCCACCCGATCAGGCTGGCCGCCAGCCAGCTGCTGCAGCGGATGGGTGCCGACTTGGCGGTGGCCGCTCTCGTCGAGGCACCCACCGACCACCTGCTGGTTGAGCCCGGCGAGACCGAGGTGCTCCAGTTCGCCACCCGGGCGGCCGCCCATCTGGCCGCCCTCGAGCGGGATTTCTCCGATGCGGGCGGGCCGCTGCTGGTCGAGCACGCTTACCCCCTCCACTACGCGCCGGTCCGGGAGCTCCTCAGCCGTGCCGGCCTGGCGGCGGCCACCACGGGGCTGGTGGACAGCAGCGCTCTGGCCCCCCTCGAGCGCACCGCCGAGCGGGTCCTGCGCTCGGTCGACGGCCGCTTCGCGGACCTGGCCGAAGCAGGCTTCCCCGGGTGCCTGGCCGTGTGGGACGTCGGGCGGGAGGTCATCGAGCCGCTCTTGGCCGAGCACGGCCGGGTGGCGGTACTGGTGGTGGACGCCATGCGAGCCGATCTAGCCGCCCCGGTGCTGAGCTCGGTGCCCCGCCAGATGAGCAGCCTGCGCTGGGCGGTGGTCCCGGCCCCCACCCGCACCGCCGAGTCGGTGTCCTCCATGTGCCTCGGCCGCCCGGTGCCCGGCGGCGCGGCTGGGGACGGCTGGGGCCGGGTCGGAAGCGGTGTAGTGCCGTTCGCCCATCTGGGCTACGAGTCACAGCTGCTCATTGGCGCCGACAGCGACCGCCAGGCGGAGCAACTTCGCAGCCTGTGGAGCGCCGGACCGCCGCTTTCTGTCGCGGTAGCCACCAGCGTGGACGAGCGGCTGCACCGTTCGTCGGTGGAGCTGGCCGCCCTGATCGACGAGGCGGTGACCGCCCTCGGCCGGAGGGTCCTGCCGTCGCTCACCGCCATCCCGCCTTCCGTGCCACTGGTGGTGCTGGCCGACCACGGCTTTGTCGCCAACCCGCAATGGGGTCGCGGTCCCGACGGCCGCTACCGGCACGGCGGATCCTCCCCCGAGGAGTGTGTCGTACCGGTCGCCGTGTTCGCCTGAGCGGACCCGGCGGGCGGGTCATGAGAGCGGCCCGGAGACAAGCGCTCCGGGCTGAGATGAAGGCTCCGGCGTGATCCCAGCTCAGTCGAGCAGAGCCCGGATGTCCGCCGCGGACAGCCGGGCGGTCTCGAAGCCGCCGCCAGACATCACGCTGTCGAACAGGGCGGCCTTCTTGGCCTTGAGGGCCATCACCTTCTCCTCGATGGTGTCCTTGGCTACCATCCGGTACACCATCACCTTGCGTGTCTGGCCTATGCGGTGCACCCGGTCGACGGCCTGGGCTTCGGTCGCCGGGTTCCACCACGGGTCGAGCAGGATGCAGTAGTCGGCCTCGGTCAGGTTGAGCCCGAACCCGCCGGCCTTGAGGCTGATGAAGAACACCGGTGCTTCGCCGCGTCTGAACCGGGCGATCACCTCGTCGCGCTTGCGGGTGCGCCCGTCCAGATAGCAGTGCCCGATACCGCCGGCCTTGGCTCTGGCCGCCGCTTTGGACAAGAAGCGGGTGAACTGGCTGAAGACCAGCACCCGGTGGCCGTCGGCGACGATCTCATCCAACATCTCGGCCAGGAGGTCAAGCTTGGTGGCCGGCACGCCCTCGCAGCGCTCTTCGACCAGCGCCATGTCCAAGGCAGCCTGCCGGAGGACGGTCAGGGAGCGGAGTATCTCGATGTGGTGACGGTCCATCTCGCCGAGCAGGCCGAGAATCTTCTGGCGTTCCCGCTGGAGGCGGGCCTGGTAGAGCCTCCGGTGCCT
Organism: Actinomycetes bacterium; assembly: GCA_021803215.1. Lineage (GTDB taxonomy): Bacteria > Actinomycetota > Acidimicrobiia > Acidimicrobiales > Bog-793 > JAJZLV01. Next base: position 25,132 of record JAJZLV010000076.1, read on the forward strand.
GGGCGCCAACTCGAGCTCCAGCACGTGCTCCTGTTTGTCTGGCAGCTCGGAGGCGACCTGATCCTTGGTGCGCCTCAGCATGAGCGGTCGGATGCGCCGCCGCAGCTGCGCCAGGCGTTCGGCGTCACCCTTGCGCTCGATCGGGACGCTGTAGCGCTCGGCGAAGCGCTCGGCCCGGGGGAACAGACCCGGGGCCGTGATGGAGAGCAGGGCCCACAGCTCCTTCAGGTTGTTCTCGATCGGAGTACCGGTCATCGCCACCTTGAACGGGGCCGGCAGCGCCTTGGCCCTCAGGTGCGCGATCGCGCGCGGGTTCTTCACGAACTGGGCCTCGTCGAGGAACAGGCCGGCCCACTCGATGCCTTCGTAGTCGTCGTACTCGAGGCGGAACAGGGTGTAAGAGCAGATCACCAGGTCGGACTTCTCGGCCAGGTCGGCCAGACCCACCCAGCGGCGGGCCTTGGTCTCGGCGACGGTCGAGACCCGAAGGTCGGGTGCGAACCGGCGACATTCGTGAGCCCAGCTCTCCACGACGCTCGTCGGCGCGACGACGAGGAACGGCTTGTCGACGCCGAGCTCCCGGCGGGCGCGGCAGACGAGAGAGATGGCCTGCAGGGTCTTGCCGAGCCCCATGTCGTCGGCGAGTATCCCGCCGAGGCGGTGGGAGTACAAGAACGCCAACCACTCGTAGCCGGACCGCTGATATGGGCGCAGCGTGGCCTCCACGCTCGCCGGCAGCTCTGCCGGCGCGACGTCGCCGGCTCCCGCCAGTGCACGCACCGCCGCCTCCCACTCCCCGGCCTGGGCAGTGACCACGCCGAGGCGCTGGAGGTCCTCCCAGAGCCCGGCCTGGAAGCGACTCAGGCGGATCTCGTTCGGATCCCGGCCGTCGCGATCCTGCAGCGCTCTGGCCTCCGCGATCAGCTCGGCCAGCTCGGCCAGCTCGGGACGGTCGAGGGCGAAGTAGGTGCCCGACGGGAGCAGCATGTGGCTCTGGCCCTCGGCGAGAGCGACGAACAGCTCCTGGAAGACGACCCGCTCGCCGTCGATGCTCACCTCGACCCGCAGGTCGAACCAGTCCCCGTCGACGCCCCGCCCGGTCGATCCGAGCGACACCACGGGGGCGCTCTGGGTCTCGCGGTAGTCAGGGGCGTCACCTTCCTGCTCGACGAGCAGGCCGGGGAGACCCGAAAGTACCGGGAGCAGGTCGTTGACCAGACGGGCGGAGTCCATGCCGACCAGCTCGACCGAGGTGGCCAGCCGGTCGCCCTCCCAGTGCGGCTCCAGCATGGCCGGAACGATCGGGCGGACCGTCTCGGTGGTCGCCGCCACCACGCCCTCCAGCTCCGGTTCGAGCCCGGCTCCTTCCCACAGGGGATCCCTCGACGCCGAGCCTTCCAGGGCTCGCCCCCAGCTGGCCACGCAGCGTGTGTTGTGGTGGCGGATAGAGAGAACCAACAGCAGGGATGGGAGGGCCGGCAGCTCGACCGATCCATCGCTGGACGCCAGCGCGACCGAACGAGCCAGCCGCGGGTAGAAGTCTTGCCAGAACTTCTCGCGCTGTCGCTGTGGTACCTCGATCGCCGGGCGGGCGATCAGCGCCTGCTGACCTGGGTTCAAAGGAGAGGAGAAGGGAGCCAGGCTCAGCTGCAGGCCCCCCTTTGGCCTCTGTCCTCGTTGCCACCAGGCCAGGCCGTGAGGCGGCGAGCCGACCATCACGCACGACTCCAGGGGTACCCGCTCCAGACCTGCTTGGACATGGGGCTGCATCCTCAGGTCCCCCCCGTCGGCCAGCAGGTCGAGTCCCACCGCCGCCGGGGTGGGCACCAGGCGGACCGGTCCAGCCACCGGGCCGCTCGACACGAGCGGGATGCCGATCTCCTTGGCCTCCGCCAGCAGGTCCCACAGACGACGGCTCGTCACGTCCTCCAGCCACAGAGGGACATCGGGTGAGTAGCTCGAGTACTCGTAGCTGCTGTACCCCGACGACAGGCGGGTCAGGGCCCGCAGCTCCCGCAGCAGTGCCCTCCTTTCAGCGGAGGTGCCAACGGTCCCGTAGCTGTAGTCAAGCTTGGACCAAGACGTTCCCGTCCGGACCCAATTGCCGCTCGGACTGCGGACCACCGGGCGTACCTCGATACCCGGACCGGTGGAACCGCTCCTCGGCCTCCGGCGGTTGGCGACCAGCTGGAACTGCAGCGCCAGCCCCGACTCCTCGCCCGCGCCGGCGTCGGCCAAGCTCTCGACGACCTGTAACAGCGGTTTCTGCCAGGACGCGGCCGCCCGCGCTCTTCGAACCGGCGGCGCGCTCCGCACGGCCCGAGGCAGGCGCGTCGTGCCCGGCACGCCGGCAGCGCTGGAGCGGGGCGAGCCGTCGGCAACTCCCGAGGTCAGGAGGAGGGCGGCAACATGCTTGCAGTTCCGGCCGACCGGGCAGCTGCACTCCCCCTGCACCGCCTTGGCCAGTCCGCCCGGCGACCTGGTGAGGGTGGCCTCGACCTGGTAGGGCAGCGGGTCGCGGCCTTGGACCTCTCCGACGACGGTGTCGGACTCGGGTCCGAGGCTGTAGTCGATCACCGCGCCCGACGTGGCGTAGGACCACCCCCGAGCAAACGTGGCTGGGTCGAAGAGCCGGCTCACCACGGCACAGTCGACGGTCGCCGGATCGGCCATCAGGGTCTCCCTCATCTCAGCGATGGAGGATACAAGCGAGTCGATGGCGGGACGTGGATAGGCGAGCTCAGCCAGCCCGCGCGGCTTCAGCCCCGTGACAGCCAGCTGCTGCCTCTCCGATGCTCTCACCTCTCCTCCAGGCGAGAAGCGCAGGTCTCGAGCGCCAACAGCCCCTTTCCATCGAGAACGACGAGCTGCACCATCGCAGAGCTCAGCCCTGAGAACCTGCCCGGCGACGCCAGGGATCGAGTTGCTCGCCCGGCCTGAGCTTGACTTCGAGGCTCTCATAGCGCGGTGTCTCGCCATGATCCATCCCGGATCGAGAGAGCCATGCCGGATCCAGAACGTGGGAGGAGCCGCTCTGGCAGCCCGGCTCCCGGTACAGCTTCGAGGACCGACGCACCTCCCGAGCGGTCTCCCGGGCGCTCAGGCTGGCCTCAGGAGGCCTCGCACCGCCCACCGGGGCAAGGGTCTTCCACCCCCGAGCAAGCGGGCGAGGGCACCGGCAAGAAGCTCTGGCCACGCGACGCCCTCGAGCCGAGCAGAGCCGACAAGAGCGGGCGGTAGGTACCAGGAGCGGCGGCGCGGGGAAGTCGAACGGTGTCGGCCGGCATCCCGGCTGCCTGGAAAGTCGTCTCACCGAGAGACCTGTCGGCCCTTGGCGATGCCGAGGCATCCCCATCGTCCCCGACCAACCGCCAGATCAGACACTGCTCAGAGCAGCTCGATCCCCTCCCACCGATCCTCCCCTTCGTGGAGGCAGAGCTAATCGGCTGACCGAGATGACAGTTCCCGGAGCTCGTCTTGCGGCCCGAGCATGGGCGGTACAGCCGCGCACATACGCTCGTCTTGAGACGGCTATCTGTGGATGAATCGCGGCGGTAAGATAATGAATTCCTGACTGTGGTTCACGACCGTCTCGATCACTCCGACTCTCATGCCGTATCTGAGCCGAGCTCGAGGGATGTGGGTCGCCCACACGGAGCTGCAGATATGTCCGGTGCCATGAGTCACGCAGATTCCCGTATGACCTGCGCTGAGTGCGTCGACACGCCCCACAAAAGAGCCGGTAACCGGCAAAGGAAAGCTACCGATGCGCGCTCCGGCCGCCTGAAGGCCTACGACGGTGGCGAGAGCCAAGCACACAATGAGCATGCCGAACATCAACACTCGCCGGTTCACAGCGGTAGCAGCTCCATCAACTCTCCGGCATGGCGGCTGTTTCAACCCTCCCCGACTTCCAGATATTAGCTCAGCTCACCGACGGGGGCTCAGTTCTACCGAGGGTCGAGGGACGGTGCTGCCCGCGGTGGCGTTGCGCCGGTCAGCTCTCGTCGATCGACATCGCGAGAGCGACAAAGCGGGCATCGACAGTTGCCGTGAGCGTCTGGGGAACCGGGTCGAGTGACGGTACGTCACCACTGTCACCACCCGCCATGACGTGCTTGGCTGCGGCGGCCCTCACTGGCTGGAACTCCTGGCTTGCTCCGAGGAGGCCGACATCGGCAATCTGCTCGACCTGGCTCAGTGAGCCACCGAGCGCCTCGGCATAGTGACGCGCCTGGCGCACTGCAGCGCGGATTGCCTCGGCGCGCACAGCTGGCCAGGCGGCGTTATCTCGGTCGACCAGCCACGCCACGTGGGCGATCTGCAGCTCGGGATGCTCGGCGAGCAGGCTCCCGATGCGCTGGAGAAGACCGAAGTCGCGAACCGCCAGGTGCAAGTCCACCGATGCGACGACCCGTCCGGTCGGTTCGGTTCGACCGGTCTTGGCCTCGAGATCGCGCTCGACATGGGTACGGATGGAATGTGCCGACCAAGTGAGCTCCGAGAGCCCGTTCCGCGCTGTGAGCGGCACGCCACCAAGCTCGCCAAGGGCAGCTCTCAGGTGCTCCAGGACATCCGACACAGCTTCGAGCGCCTCGGGCTTCTCCTGTCGGCTCGAGGAAATGAAGCAACTGAGCACCACGCTGTCGGGTTCGACCATACGCTGCGCCACACCGCGGACCGAGATCACCGTGACCGGGGCTTCTCCTGTCATTGCCGTTCGGGAAAGGCGCACTCTTGCGAGCCCGGTTCCCCATCCCCCTTTCGCGGGGTGTTGATTGCGCTAAGCACTGGGGCCTTTTCCAGTGGCCATCTGGCCGCGTAGCTTATCTGGGTGCCGGTTTTGGCAGCGAGCTGCGACTCGATGGTGCCCGCGGTGCCGGAATGAAGTCGGTGAGGAGATTGACGCTGAGGATGCCGTCTACCGCGCCAGAGCGGCCCGTGGCGGAGCGCGCGAGCGGGAAACGCATCTGCCGGAGCTTCGCCCCCCGGCCTTGACGAAAGTGACTGGCCATAAAGAGCATCCCGGCGCTCGAAGGATCGAAATGCCCGTGCCCTCTCAGATCCAGCCGGTTCACAGCCGGTTCACAGCCGGCGAAGCCGACGTCGGGACCGCAATGCCCGCCTCGATCACCGAACCATCCCTCCCGTAGGGGAGGCGTCAACCTGCTCGTCGTCCCGTGCCTGGAGCCGCCCAGTGTCCGACACCACGCTGTCTCAATACCAACTGTTCACGGCCAGCGCTCGTCTTCGTAGCTGTGGCCGTAACCGGACTCTCACGCTAAGTCCTCGGAAGCCGCTGCCGCCTCCGCACAGCAGCAAGTGAACGAGCAATATGCCTCTTGGCAGCCGCCATCTCCGGAGTAAATGGCTCAGTGTCATTGAGCCAGAAGTCCACCTTCCCACTCTCCAGACAACTGGTCAAGCTGACCTCCTCAGCACGCCCGCCGGCAATACGGGTCGCTACTCTCAGCGAGGGCAAGAGCTCAAGTTGCTCTTGACTCTCGACTTCGACCATGAGTGATCCTCTCAAATCCGCCCTACTCCGTAACAAGTGGCCCATCGCTTCCGTGAGCAGCTTTCGGGTCGTCGTAGGGTGTGGTGTTTGTCCCCCGGTTCCCGTCAAATCCTGGAAGATGTAGAACCAGGCCCCACCATGGTCCTCATCGAGGCAGCCCGTCGCGAGCGCAAGGTGTGTATCAGCCGTAACCACCTCGATAGTCTATGGGAGTATCAGGAGTATCCGCGTCCGTGCTCCTGCTAGCCAACTAGGGCGTTTACGGTTGAGCTAGAACAGAACCAGTGGCCATTGCGCGCCAGCTCGCACCTGTCACAGCGTGCCGCCGAGTTCTGCATGAGGGAGGGCTTGAAAGACCGGGGTCGCCAGGTCTCCGCAGAGCTCAGCTCACATCTCGGTCCATACGTCGTCATCGGGAGTCGCCGGTTCGCCCTAGTGCCGTTTTCAATGGGAGATGCACACCCGGGGAACCTCTCGGCAGATACCCGCACCCGATTCTGGACAAAGGCGAGAAGCACTCCGGGCCTGCACCATCCAGCGCGACCGAGAAAGCAGCCAGCGGTTACCAGACAGATCGGCTCCGACGCCGCCTTGGCTGCTCCCAGCCCTCCTGGGTGCCCCGGCCCGGCATCGACACGGGCCTCCCCGTTGATCGAGACCGTCTCGCCTGCAGGAAGGGACGCTTTCCGCTTTACCAAGACGGCCGGGATCCGTCGGGTTCTCGAACAGGGCGCGCGCTAGCAGGTCTGCGGGCTCCACGGCGTTACTCGGGACCGCGCAGTTCCGAAGTGGTTGCACATCGTCCTGAGCGAAGAGCGGGGGCCTATCGCTGCGCGCAGTGGGAGTGGGACCTCCTCGAAGCCCGCTGAACGTTCGCTCGGGACCCGGCAGGGCCCGGAGGTTGGCCAGGCTCGGTCGAGACAGGGACGCGGCTGCTCTGCGGTCCTCCTCTCCCGGATGGTGGCGCTTCGTCTTCCGAGCCGACGGACCCGTCGCCGCCATGATGACTACCATCGGCACCGAGGTCCGAGGACAGCCAACCCAAGATGCCGTTGCAAGAGAAGCTTTCCCGCCGTGCCGGACGGGCGATCCTCGTGTTGGCCATCGGCACCGCTGCCTCGGTGTCGGTGGTCGTCGTGAGGACAGGTTCCCAGGCCCATGCCGCCGCCAGCCGACCGCCGTCCCACCAGGCTGCGCGAGGAGAACGGGTCCATCGATCGAACCGGTCGCCCGGAGCAGATCACCTGGCACCTCGAGCCGACCCACTGGCTCCTGGCCTGCTCATCCTTCCGCGAAGGAATCTCCCCGATCCCTTCGTCCTCCCGAGCGGCGGGCGGTATTACCTGTACTCGAGCCAGACCAGCCTGTACAGCCCGCCCATCTCCCTTACGGTGAGCCGATCGAACTCACTCTTCTCCTGGAACCCCACTAGGGCGGCGCTCAGCCAGGTGCCCTCCTGGGCCTCGAACGGCTTTACCTGGGCACCCGACGTGCGGCGCATCCGGGGACGCTACGTCATGTACTTCAACGCCTGGATCAAGAAGCGGTACTACTTTCGGCCGCAGCAGTCGGGCATGCGCCAGCGTGCCGAGTGCATCGGAGCGGCCACCGCCTCGAGCCCCAGCGGGCCGTTTCACCCGGTGGCCGGACCCCCGCTCGTCTGCCAGCTCAACCAGCACGGTGCCATCGATCCACGCTCGTTCAGGTCGCCCGCTGGGCTCCTCTACCTCGTCTGGAAGTCGGATGACAACGCCTTTCCCGGTTCCCGTCCCACCCACATCTTCTCCCAGCGCCTATCGGGCGATGGGCTCCATCTCGTCGGGCAGCGCTACCTCCTCCTTTCCGGGACCCCCGACTTGTGGGACGACGGCCTTGTCGAGGCTCCCGACCTTGTCTTCGCCAAAGGCTCCTACTGGCTCTTTTTCTCGGGTTCTTGGTTCAACCAAGACAGCTACGCCATCGGACTCGCCCGCTGCGCCGGACCGCAAGGGCCCTGCCACCTGACCTCTCGCCATCCCTTCCTCGGCTCGAACGACCAGGGCAAGGCCCCGGGCGAGGAGTCTCTCTTTCACAACCAAGCAGGCTGGTGGATCGTCTACTCGCCTTGGTCTCTCTATGCCCACACGTACCGGCCGGTCGCCCTGGGCAAGATCGACTTCGGCGAGGAGGGTCCCTACCTGGCGAAGTTCAGCCGTACGCCGGTCCTCGCGTCAACACCCCGGCACGTCCGCTAGCGGAACCTTCCGGGCTATCCCGTGAGGGAACGCCATTTGCCCAGGTGGAAGGCGGTGTTCCTGGTGTCGGTGTGTAGTACCTAACTGTCGGTCTGGTTCAGCCTCTCGGGGTGTAGGCGTCGAGGCCGAAGAGGTCTAGAGGCGGCGCTGGGTGGGGTTGCGCAACCCGTAGCCTGCCAGCACGGCCTGCGGCTCGACACGACTCGACACGACGAGCCTGGACCCGCTGGCCGAGCGCTCCGCTGGGCGCTCCTATCGTCGCGGGCTCGCATGCGCGCAGATCAAGCTGCAACCCGGTGGGAGCAACCATCCGGGCCAGCGCCGGGACCGAAAGCTGGCGGGCACCGGACTCATAGGCACTCACCACGCTCTGGGTTACCCCGGCCCGACGGCCCAGCTCCGCCTGGGATAAGCCGGAGCGGAGCCTGGCGCCCTGCAACAACACGGCAGCGGTGTCCATGACTTAGAGCGTCGCGGATCGTAGATGACTATCGCAGCGGTCTCGACTGCGAGGCTGCCCGCGTCGTGAGGTCGGAGCGCAGCGGTGTCCTCCGGCCGCTCCAGGCGGGCCGTTCTGCACTACGAGTGGAAACCGGAGTGCCGTTGTTCTGGCGCGGCGTTCGGTCCGTGCCTTCGGTGCGAAGGGGATGGTCTCGGAGAGGAGCGGCCGATCGTGATCCGGCAACCAGCCCAGCTCGGTCCCGACTGGTACCTCAGCACCTGCGGACTTGCCCGGATGGACCAGGCCGCTGCGGAATCAGCCAAGATGGATCAGTGCGCAAGCAGTACCACTTCTGGCCGGCCGGAGATGGCAGTGGCTTTGACGCCTGGGATGTCAACCGGCTGATCGAGTTGAGCCGAGAGTTGCCGGTCGAGGTGGTCCCGCTCGACTCGATTGGCGAGATCGACACCCCGTACTGGTTCGACGGCAGCGACGAGAGCCCAACGGTGCGCAAAGTGGTCGAGCACACGGCGTTGATCCTCGAAGCAGATCTGACCTATCCGATCATCTTGGGACATGACGGCCGGGTCATGGACGGCATGCACCGCGTCGCCCGGGCGCTCATGGTGGGCCGCTCGCACATCGACGCCGTGCGCTTCCCCGCTCCGCTCGAAGCGGACCACCGCAACTGCCAGCCACGCGACCTGCCGCACTGACCGCCCTGCGAGGATGGCCGCGACCGTAGCGACGCCGCCAGTGGAGTAACGATGGGACGGTGAGCGACCCTGCCGTCCGTCGAGCGCTGCCCGCTGACGCCGAAGCTGTCACCGGGCTGATCGAGCGAGCCATCCGGATCTCTACGGCAGGAGCCTACCCGGCCGACGCTGTGGAGGCCTGGGCGACTGGCAGGACCGCGGAGGGCGTGCAGTCGATGATCGAAGTCACCGACGGCTTCGTCGCCACCGTCGGCGAGGTCGTGATCGGCTGGGCTAATCTCGACGGCGACGAGGTCGACCAGCTCTACGTCGACCCGGACGTCGGAGGACAAGGTGTCGCCCGGCGGTTGTACGAGACCATCGAAGCACTGGCTCGAGCGAACGGCCTCGACCAGCTGAGAGCGGTGGCCTCCTTGCGGGCGGAGCCCGCTTTCCGCCGGTTCGGGTTCCGAGAGGTCGACAGCGACCAGGTGACCTTCAACGGCCATACCTTCACTGTCGTGCGCATGGCCAAGCGCCTCGACAGGCCCTTGCCGGGCCAGGCCGCGCCCACCGGGATGGGCGCGGCCGCGACGTCGCCGGCCCTGATCACAACCGGGTCCGCCGCCGATGATGGGTAGATGAGCGATACCTTCCCGAGCCCGACGATCCCGGCCTCGTCGCGATCCGAGGTCTTCCTCGACTACCTCGATTATTTCCGGACTCGGATCATCGACAAGGTCGGCCAACTCGGCGGGCACGACCAGCGCAGCAGCCTTCTGCGGTCTGGGTGGACCCCTCTCGAACTGGTCAAGCATCTGAGCTACGTCGAGCTGCGCTGGCTGGAGTGGGGATTCGCCGGACGCAACGTCACGGACCCTTGGGGAGACCATCGTGACGGGCGGTGGTATGTCTCGCCGGACGAGACCGCCGATCAGCTCCTCTCGGCGCTGCGAGCTCAGGGCGAGCGCAGCCGGGCGATCATCGAGACCAACGACTTGAACACCGTCGGCCGGCCAGGTCCCCGCTGGGACGGCGCCGACCCGGCGACCCTCGAACGGGTCCTGTTCCACCTGCTCCAGGAGTACGCCCGTCACCTCGGCCACCTCGATGTCGTCGTCGAGCTCGCCGACGGACCGGTCGGCGAGTAGCCCCAGTTCAGCACCACCCACCAGCCGACCCCCTCGGTCGGGTCCGGCACCGGTGGTAACGGCCACGGTCGGTGACCGGTGGTCGACGAGACAGGAAACGAGAGCGGCTTTGAGCCGGGCGCCGAAGCTTGGGTCGCCGGGTCGGGCAGGGCGCGAGACGCAGTGTCGGAGCGGGTGGGGGCCGATCGGCTTGACGATGCCGGCCCGGCGGGCGACACGCCGGACGATGCGAGCTGCGCCGTGGCGGTCGAGGCGCAGGCCGGCCTCTGCCGCGAAGATCGGGCCAGCGGACCGTTCGCCGATGGCCAGGTCGACGGCGCGAGCGGTGCGCGAGCGGGATAGTGACGGTCTTGCCGCCCTTGCGAACCATGGTGAGCGTCCGATCTCCTCGCTCGACACCGAGGGCCTCGATTTCTGCCCCAATCGCACCGGAAACCTGCAGCCCGCTGAGCGACAGCGAGATGAGCGCGTGCTCTGTGGCTGGGCCGAGCCCGGCAGCGACGAGAAGCGCGCCAAGCTGGTCGCGATCCAGGCCAGTGACGTGGGACTCGTAGTCGATCCTGGGGCGGCGGACATGCACTGCCGGGGAGTGAGCGATGAAACCTTCCTCTTCGGCGTAGCGGCAAAAGCCGGTGACGGTGCACAGCCGCCGGGCGATCGTCGCCGTTGCACCACCTCGAGTCTCAAGTTCCCGTCTGAAGGTCTCGATGTCGCTATGGCAAACCTCAAAGAGCCGGAGGTGACGCAACTCGCGGAAGGCGACGAGCTGGCGGAGATCAAGCGCGTATGCGCCCCGAGCGGAGCCCTGGTAGCCCCCGAGAACCCCTCAAGCGCGACATGTTCCGGGATCGACCAGGCCGGGGTCGTAGACGACGATAGCGGTGGAGGTGGTGGTGATCATGGCATACCTCCTGAGTCGATGAGACCCAGGAGACTAGGCCACCGGGCCCCTGTGGATGAAGACCATCTTGGATCGTCCGCAAGGTCCCGCAGTCATCCACGCCATGGCTCTGCGAGCCAAGTATCGCCGGCTGCTGCCGCCAGGAGAATGACCATGACGAAGGATCACGGACGCAAGGAAGACGGGACCCCCATCACTGACGAGATGGTCGAAGCGATGGCCGACGGGGCCGAAGCCGGCTATGACGTGAACGAGATCATCCGCCGACGCGGCGGCCGTCCGGCCATGGGTGCCGCTCCGGCCACCGTGGAATCGATGCGATTGGGGCCCGAGCTGAAGCGGGAGTTGATCGT